>JAVEYW010000002.1:0-300000 GCA_034003325.1 Desulfobacterales bacterium | reverse complement strand
GAAGGTTACGGCAGTAAATTGCGCTGAGCAAAAGGATTCGGGGCAACCAGTTCCAAATCCGCTGGCACCGATTCGGGAGATGGTGAGTGCCTGCATTCAGTGCGGCACCTGTACGGGCTCCTGTCCCAACGCCTTTGCCATGGATTATACCCCCAGGGCCATGTGGCGCATGGTATTGTCGGGGGAAACCGAAGCGATTTTTGAAAGTCAAACCTTCATGGTCTGTTCCGCCTGCTATTACTGCACGCTTCGATGCCCGAGGGGATTGCCCTTAACCGATGCCATGGCCGCCCTCAAGCGAATTGCGGCCCAGCAGGACCTTGCCAATCACCGGCGAAGTGTCCGGTTTTATCAAGCCTTCATGGAAAGTATTCGCAAACACGGCCGGGTTCACGAAACGGAGTTTATGGCCCGCTATCTTATTTCCATGAAAAATCCAGTCCTTGCGCTGCAATTTACGCCGCTGGGAATGAAGTTGATGGCCAAGGGCAAGCTTAATATTGGCTCCCCCGCCAAGGGCACCTTCCGGCTGGAAGCCATCTTTCGCAAAGCAAGAGAACTGGAGGAACCAAAATGAACTACATCTATTATCCCGGTTGCTCCCTGGAAGGAACGGCGCGGGAGTATGATCTATCCGTCCGGGCCATCATGACGGCCGCTGATGTCGAATTGCATACGCTGGCAGACTGGACCTGCTGCGGCGCCAGCGCGGCCCACGCCACCAGCCATCTTCTTTCGCTGGCCCTTCCCGCACGGAACCTGGCCTTGGCCGAAGGGATGGACGCGGCAGAAGATATTCTCGTGCCGTGCAGTGCTTGTTATCTTAACCTTCAAACGGCTGCTTGCCTGAAAGACCATAATACACGCCGGCACATCAACTCAGTGATAGGCGAAGAGGGGCTTCATTGGAACGGTACCGGCCGGGTCCGGCATCTCCTGGATGTGCTTTCAACTGATGTCGGGCCGGAATGCTTTCGGGATCGAGTCGAAAAGCCCCTTTCGAATCTGGTGATCGCCCCTTATTACGGGTGCCAGTGCCTTCGCCCCTTTGCCGTTTTTGATGATCCGGAAACGCCCCGGTCCATGGAACCCTTGATCGAAGCGCTGGGCGCCACCGTTTTTCACTGGGATATGGGGGGAAAATGCTGTGGAGCAGCCAACATGAACACCAAAACCGACGTGGGGATTGCGCTGGTGGGAGCAATCTTAAACGCGGCGACCGGCGCGGACGCGATTCTTACGGTCTGCCCCATGTGCCAGATGAATCTTGAGGCCTATCAAAATAAGATTTCAAGATATTATGATAAGCCGCTTCAAATCACAATACTGTATCTGTCGCAATTGATCGGACTGGCTCTGGGGATCACGGAGAAAGATCTGGGGCTTCATTTAAACCTGGCCGTCACGGAAAGCTTTCGCGAAAAGCTTAAAAGCGCATGAAAAACAGGTGAAATGATGCAACCGGTTATTCAATATATTCGGCGTCGGCTCGCCGCCAAGCTCATCCTTATGGTGGGAGGAACGCTGTTTGTCATCATTTTCGCCTGGTCCCATTTCAACATTCAATACCAGAGAGAAAAATTAATGGAAAACGTTTTGCACACAGCCGACTGGTTGACCGACACCATCAAGCTTGGCGCACATTCGGCCATGATGCAAAACTCCCGCGACGATATTAATCAGATGATCAACAACATCGCCAGGCAGCAAGAATTTGAAAGTATTCGTATCTATAATAAGGGCGGCCAGATAAAATTTTCCAATGTGGCCGAGGAGGTGGACCGCACCACCAATATCAAGGATGAGGCATGTTACATCTGCCACCGCACGGAACCGCCCTTAACGGTGGTTAATCTGGCCGGACGAACACGAATTTTCTCATCGCCCAAAGGGTACCGGGTTCTGGGCATCATCAGCCCCATTGACAACGAACCCGAATGCGCCACCAGCGCCTGTCATGTGCATCCCGGGGACAAGAAAATTCTAGGTGCCCTGGATGTGGTCATCTCTCTTGATCAAACGGACATTGAAATCGCGCATGCTGAGAACTGGGCAAAGGGGTTGGCGCTTATCGTGTTCCTCGTCACGGGAGCTATTATCTTTCTTTTTTTGATGCGATTCGTCAATCAACCCGCCAAAAAACTGATCGACGGCACTCGGCGAATTGCCGAGGGCCGATATGCCGTCGGCATCGACATTCACCAGGATGACGAGATGGGGCAATTGGGCCATGCCATCAATCACATGGGCAATGAAATCGCCAAACACCAAGCCAAGTTAAATAAACAACGGGATGAATATCAAAAGCTCTTTGAAATGGTTCCCTGCCTAATCACCGTTCAGGACCGTCAGTATCGGCTTTTAAACTATAACAAGGCCTTCGGCCTGAAGTTCGCACCGAAACCGGGGGATTACTGTTATCGGGCCTATAAAGGGCGGCAGGAAAAATGCGTTCCCTGCGCGGTTGAGCAGACCTTTTTGACCGGAATTTCCCAATCCGCCACGGAAACCGGCGTCGACAAGGATGGCACTGCAAAGCATTGGATTACCCGGACTACCCCCATTACCGACGATAACGGCAAAATTGTCGCCGCCATGGAAATTTCTCTGGATATCTCGGACCAAAAACAATTGGAAATGGCGCTGGATAAATCCGAAAAAAAATATCATGCCATTTTTAACAACATTCCCAATCCGGTGTTCGTTCTGAGTATGGATTCACTGAAAATTATCGACTGCAATAAAAGCGTTGAAGCCGTATACGGGTACACGGAAAAAGAAATACTCGGGGTATCGTTTTTAACGCTATTTCCGGCAGCGGATCGCGAAGCGATCTCCCTGCGTATTTACGCTTCTGAAGCTATTGACCGGGTGAAAAACATTCACAAAGCCGGTACCCCCCTGATCGTCAATATTCGCATTTCTCCTTCCGAATATTCCGGCCAAAAAGTCTTCCTAGTCACCAGCAGCGATATCACCAAGCGGCTCGAGGTGGAACAGCAACTGATTCAAGCCGGAAAAATGGCCACCTTGGGAGAGATGGCCACCGGTATCGCGCATGAGCTGAACCAGCCCCTGTCGGTCATTAAAACCGTCAGCAGTTTCTGTATGGACAAACTCGAAAAACAAGAGACCATTGCCCCCGAAATTCTTGCCACTATGTTGACCAAAACCGATAAAAATGTGGATCGAGCCACTCGAATTATCACCCATATGCGTCAGTTTGCCAGAAAATCCGAGATGAAAATGGAAAAGGTGCAAATCAACGAGGTAATTCGAAACGCGGTCGACATCTTCAGCCAGCAATTGAAGGTCAAGGGAATTAAGCTTGTTTGTGATACTGAAAAGGTTGTGCCTAAAATTCTTGCTGATCCGGACCGCCTGGAACAGGTGTTCATCAACCTGCTGGTCAATGCCAGGGATGCCATAGAGGAGAAATGGGCGCTTCAGGGCCGTCCGCCCGAAGAAGAAAGCCAGATCACCATATTCACACGGGTTGCCAACGGCAAAGTGACCGTGGACGTCCGCGATACTGGAATGGGTATTCCGCCGCCGATTCTGGAAAAAATCTTCGAGCCCTTTTTTACCACCAAGGAAGTGGGAAAGGGAACAGGCCTGGGGCTTTCCATCAGTTATGGCATCGTCAAGGAGTGCGGTGGCAGTATAACCGCCTACTCTGGCCCCGAGGGAGGGGCACGGTTTACGCTTGCCTTCCCCTTTGCCATGCAGCGCAAAAAAGAAAGGGGGCCGGCATGACAACACCTCCCAACGAAAAATGGCAACTGCTGCTTGTCGACGATGAAGAAGATATTCGGGATGTTTTAACCATTGTGTTGTCGGATTGCGGCTACACGGTTCTTAGCGCGAAAAACGGGCGTGAAGCACTTGCGCTGTATAAGAAAAAAATGCCGCCTATGGTTCTAACGGATATCAAAATGCCGGGAATGGACGGCATTGAGCTGCTCAAATCGGTGAAACATGAAAATCCGGACGCGGAAGTGATCATGATCACAGGGCATGGGGATATGGATCTGGCCATTGAGAGCCTCAAACATGAAGCTGCGGATTTCGTCACAAAACCGGTCAATACAGAAGCGTTAAAAATAGCCCTGAAACGCGTTCAAGACAAGATTCTGATCAAACGAACCTTAACACAATACACCGAGAGCCTTGAAGCTCTGGTGCGGGAGAAGATTGAACTTCAGGACCGGCTCTCATCACTCGGACTAATGATCGGTTCCATTTCACACGGGGTGAAGGGGCTTTTGACCAATATGGATGCCGGCCTTTACATGCTCGATTCGGGCTTGACCAAAGCGAGGCCCGAACAGAGCAAAGAGGGCCTGAATATCGTTAAATCAACGGCGGCACATATTAAAAAATTAATGTTGGACATTTTATTTTACGTCAAGGACAGGGAGTTAAAATCCACGATTGTGGACATTCCCCTTTTTATTGAGGATGTGGCTGACGGAATTGTGCCCAAAATTAAAGGGAAAAATATTTCCTTGATTCGGGAGTTTGAAGGCGCGCCCGACACCTTTCCGCTTGATCCGGATTTTTTGCGAACGGCGCTTATCAATATTTTCGATAATGCCGTGGATGCCTGCGTATCGGATACATCCAAACCCTTCCACCAAATCATTTTCCGGGTGAAGGAGCAACATGCAACTCTGATTATGGAAATTCAGGATACCGGTATCGGCATGACTAGCGAAACCCGTGAAAAAATCTTTGATCTTTTCTTTTCATCCAAGGGAAGCAAGGGTACCGGCTTTGGCTTGTTTATCACCAGCAACATCATTACTCAGCATGGCGGCACCATCACCGTCATTTCGTCAAAGGGACGAGGTGCCACATTTCGCATTCGAATTCCAAAGGCGGGAACTACGGCGATTCAAAAAGTCTTATCCACGCCGGACCGGGTTCCATCCGCTTAGGCCCCTGATCGGACGGAAACATGCACGCTTCTGCGTGTATATTCGCCGAAGGTGAGAGATGGTTTTTATGCATCCCAGCATTCCAGCATTCCAGCATCCGGCTTTGCCGGATTAGGCATTTTTAAACAAATGATGATAGATATCGGAAATGTAGACCACGCCAACGGGCTTTCGGTTCTCCAACACCGGCAGTCGCCTGTATTTGTTTTTCACCATGCGGTCAATGACAACCATCAAATGTTCCTCCGGCGTGGCGCCGATGACGTTGTCGCTCATAACCTGGTTGACTCTTTTCTCTTTGAGCTTTGAAACAAGAAGCTGGATTTGGCCTTTCCAATCCAAATCAGCGCCATCTATGCCGAAATTCAAAAAGTCGGGACGAAAATGGTATAGAATATCAAACATGGTAATGACACCCACCATCTGCTGAAGATCATTCACCACTATAAGGCTCACAGTTTTATGCCCGGTATAACGGACTTTGCCGTTCAAAACCATTCGGATGGCTTGTTCAACGGGAACACGCTCATGAATGGTGTCAAACTGCCGAACCATGATATCTTTCACTAAAACAGTCATTTCACACTCCAAGAAACAAGTTGTTATTAACTGCCTAATCCGGCAAAGCCGGATGCTGGAAGGCTTGGATGCTGGGAGGCATAAAAACTATCTTTCACCTTCAGTGAACATACACGCAAAAACGTGTATGTTTCTGATAGAGATTCTAATAACCCTCAGGTGTTCCGGTCGAAGGCCTGTTTATCCATTCACAACCCCATAGTCAATGGGAAAAGCGTAAAATTGCATTTTCAACTCTTCGACAATGACGACTTTTCACGGTATCTTCAATTGGCACGGCGGTATTTCGAGCGGCTTCCGCAGCGGCGTGCAGGGCTGGAAGATTGGTTTGGCTACGCATGTTATGCGTACGATGTGAAACGAAAGAATTTTATATTCGAATCAGATGGTGTTATGGAGCGCTTTGGAAGGTATTCCAGCCCATTTCAATTGCCAACCATTGCGGAAGAAGCATGACGGAATGAGAGAACTCCCGACCCGCGTTTTCAATATGCTCCCTTATGGCTGTCGCAAAAGGACTTGCCGCCGTCACAATGGAAGCGATCACCACCGGAGAAGCTTCTGTCGAGTCCGGATTATTTGCTAAGGCGCAGTAGCGTGGCTGTGAGCAGACAAAATGCGTCCGGCACACAAGAGGTCTAACGGGATACGCGCTGCAGGCAGCGTTCACCAGCAGCGGGCAGCAAGGGTTGTATCCGAGAAGATCAACCGGGTGGGCGATATTGGCCGCCGGATACCTTCCCGGCCTAGAATTGTCCCATTCATGCCATTGCCGTGTTCGCATTCGAAGGTCGCTTATCTGCTCGGCTGAAAATTTTTGTTTAATATATTGTGCCAACGTGCGGGCCTCTGCAATGTTTGTAAGAATAAGATACTGGCAACAGTGGCAACAGCCCAATTGACAAGAGGGAATAACGCCTTCTTCGTAACGCAGCCGTTCCAGTTCGCAGGCTGTTGCTGCATCAACCGACAAATATACGTTGTTGACAAAACACTCCGACGGCGCAATTGGCATCTCCGCGCTGCATTTCTCAGAAACTGTCCCGAAATCGCCTTTCTTTATCAAGTTCATAAGCCTTCCAGCTATCCAATTAGGGGTTTTTGAAATGCGAGAAATCAGCTTCAAGGCCCATCGCCCTGGCACGTTCCCCCCATTGCTTCCGCGCCAATGTTCGCATGTCTTCAACATCGTCGGTTTCATCCATAATTTCCATGCCCATAAGCGTCTCAATTAAATCTTCGAGTGTTACCAGGCCCTCTGTTCCGCCATGCTCATTGGTGACGATAGCAATATGCTGGCGATCTTTAAGAAATCGTTCCAATAACGCTGTCAACGATACCGATTCCGGAACGGCAAGTATGCTGCGTTTCAGGGTTTTTAGTGTTTCATCCCCTCGCTTCTGTGCGGAAAAAATCAGAACATCGTCTTTAAGAACAAAGCCGGTTATATTGTCAATACGCGTTCTGTAGAGCGGCAGGCGGGAGAAAGGGGTTTGTATTACTTGCTTCAATGAATCCCTTATTTTCATATCCTCGGCAAACGCTGAGATGACGGTACGCGGTGTCATGATGTCGGCTACTTTTAGCGACCCGAATCGGAGCAGGTTTCGAATAATCATAGACTCCTTAATGAGAATCTGACCGGAGGCCACACCAACCGATGTCATGGCGATAAACTCTTCCCGACTGAAAATATGCATCGTCTTGCCACTCGAAATAAATTGTGTCAGCCGTTCCGAGATCCACACGATGGGATAAAGCGCCACGATCAGGGTACTAACAAAAACCGCAGTGGGTCCAACAAGCTTCGACCAGTAAACGGCACCAATGGTCTTAGGAACGATTTCGGAAAGAAAAAGGATCATAAGTGTCATTGCGGCCGAGAAAAGGCCAAACCAGGCGCTTCCGAATACAACGGTTGCTTCGGCGCCGGCGCCGATCGCACCAGCTGTATGGGCAATCGTGTTTAGTGTCAAAATGGCCGCAAGCGATCGATCCACATTCTCTTGTTTTAGTCGTTTCAAAAGCGCCGCACGTTTAGGTCGTTTTTCTTTCTGTCCCTCGATATAGGAGGGTGTAATGCTTAATAGGACCGCTTCCGCCACTGAACAGAGAAATGAAAAGAACAAGGCCAGCAGCACATAGGTGATCAGCAACACAACCGCAGCGCTGGTACCTTCAACACCTTTTTCATGTGGGCCTTCTATACCAAAGGCACGAGCCGAAACAGCCAGCAACAGCAACACTGCTGTTGCCGAAATTTTATTTGACGTCTTTAAAAATAATTTCATAGGAATTGATATGTCTCCATATTGCATGGCGAACACGCTCTTCAGCGGGCGTCGTTTTTGGTGTTCCGGCGGCATTACCGGACCAGCTTTCTAATCACGATGAACTCATAATGAAAGCCGATCGTACGAAGACTAATTGAATCTGCCGGTAAATTCAATGAAACATCCAACGCCTAAGGTGTTTTTGACTTCAATGGTGGCCTACGGATGAAACTTGGTCAGAATGATGAAATCGGACACCCTGATCGTATCCCTTGATACGGTCAACTGACTTTGTCTTGCGGTATTGCATAATGGTTCAATATAATTGAATCTATAAATATCATATAATAACAAATAGTTAACAAAAATTGCGGGCTTGTCGTGATTCGGTTCAAAATTTTGAACTATTGCTTAAAATTCCACAACATTTTGTATTTATATGCAATAAATGTTTTTATGAATAATAGGCGTTCAAAATATTGAAAATTAAGAACACCAAATGACAGGGGTGACGGATGTCCACCGCAATGTATCAATCTCGATATCTGACTGATATATGCTAATATACAGGTGGTTATGCGGTTATTAAAAAACAATAGGCGCTGTTTATCCGTTTTTGGCACTTTTATTGCTTTATAAAGAATCAACCAGATAAAAAATCATCTGTTCTCCTCCTTAATCAGTGGGTTGTTTGGGCGCAATCCACTGATTTTCTCCTCCTAACGGCCGTTCCGACGTATCGGAGCGGCCGTTTCATTTTCATGTGAATTGCACAAGATTACATTAAGTTTTGTCCTGCTCTAACGCGGCATTGCTTCAATACCGCATTCTCTCATGATCGCGGAAGCCTTCCTGTACAAATCTGAGAACCTCAACAGCCCGACAATCTCATCACGGTCAAAAACGAACAGCGCGTCATGTCGATTCATAACGAACAGATGAAAGCATTTGGACAGGGAGTCATCCACGTTGACGGATTGTCCTTTGGCCGGCGCCTTGATAAAGTCCTTTACTTGAACCTCTCCGGCTTTGCGGCACAGATCCTTGAATGGATTTTCCCACAGATTATAGTCTTCCTGCATGGATTTCCAGACATAATGAAGCCCGAAGCGGTCGAGGACCTTCTCGGCGTTCACCCTGTTATAGTTCGTTTCCAGCCCGCGAATCAGGTCAATGGGAGAAAGTTTTCCCATGACCTTTCCTTCTTTATCCACAATCAGAAGAATTCTTTGTTCAATTTCTCCTGAGAGGTATTTTTTCTGGGCATCTTCCAAAGCGGCAAGCGCTTCGTAAAAGGTGACTTGGCAAGATATCTTCGGAAAGCTGTCTGCCGAAACCATGAGATCTCGCACTTTCATTTTTTCCATGTATCCATCCTCCTGTTGAAAAAAATACGATGATACCAACATCCGCCGATATCTTCGTGTCCTGAAAGAAATGGAACCCACAACGATTGCGTTTGGGTTTCGGTTTGAATTTAATCGCTTAGCTTGTGTAACAAGGGTTACGATCACCCTGGCCAAAACCGGTGAGTTCACATCTTTTGAAGGCATCTCACGCGTCAGCTGCCCGATGCGGTTTTTTCATCCCCCCAATCGTGCCATCAAGTTTTCGACATCACGATGATCAAGGCAACCAGCATGCCACCCGCCAGGGCAACCAAGCTGAATTTCTTATGCTCCTGCTCCGCTCGAGGCAAAAGGTGGGTGGCGCCAACATAAACCAGCGCGCCGGCTGAAAGGGAAAGCAAGGCACCCAATGAGTGCGGAGTTATCTTGCTGATAACGGGATAGGAAACCAGCATGCCCAATGGGGTGGTCACGGCAGCAGCCAGAAAAGCCACCAACATCGCCTTTCGTTCCGCGAATCCGCCGCGCACCAGCAGCAAATAGGTAATGATGCCTTCGGGAAACTCATGCAGGACCATGCCGATGGTTGCCAAATATCCCGTAAAAATGCTGACCGTAAAGGTAATGGAATAGATGAACCCGTCAATTAAGGAATGAAAGCCGATGCCGATCATGGGAACGATGCCGATCACGTAGTCCTTTTTGTTCGGATCCCTTTCGCAGACAAATGCCGTTATAAAGCGATTGAACAGGTGCAACCCGAAAAACCCGACCAGCAACCACACCGGTGCTTGAGGGGCTATTTCGAAGGCTTTTGGAATAATGTGCAGAAAGGAAGCGGAGATGAGCACCCCTGCCGCAAAGCACATGAAATAGGTCGTATTGCGTTCGCCCCAGGCGGTAAATCGTCTAATCGTGTAGATGCCCATGGATGTGACGAGCGCCGCCAATATACTGGTAACCAACGCCGTCCAGAAGGTATTTGCCATGTTCTATGCCCTCCTTTCCTCCCGACGAAGACAGTTTGCGTGTTTGCCAGGCAGAAAGCTACCGTAATATATATCGGTTATTCTCTTACAGCATAGGGTCGCGGAAATAATAAATTATCCCAAATTGAGCCGGATTCGTATTCAAGGCGTGCCAACCGGTGCGCATTGAAATATTCACCGGTTGGCGCAACGCAGAAAACGGACCCAGAGACAAGTAAGTTGGAATAATGTATTCTTTCCGTGGCCCTTAACCTGGGTTCCCCTGTTTCGGGGTAGAATCAATGCTGCTATTTCTTAGAGCATCCGCTAACTCGGATGGTATTTCTAGTGGTGCCCCTTGAATGGATATGAGTTTAAATTGTTCAAGGGCATCAGCTGACGATACATGTGATAAAGGTTTGCGCCGCAGGGAGCAGCTTGTTTACCTTGCTTCCAAGCCCGAATTCTTGGATGTTTCCCGCACCCTTACGACCTATCACGAGAATGCCGTGATTGCCGTCATTTAATTCCTTGAGAATATCCCTGGCAACGCCCTTTTCCTGAGGTACGAGTTTCAGGGTGATATTTTGTTCGGGAACCCCGCATTCGATAAGCTGACTTATAGCTTCCTCTGCGAATCGAGTTACTTTTGCTTTCTCTTCCGCCAGCCATTGGCCCATTTTTTCCTTTAGCGCCTCAAATCCATCTTGGCCTGGAATACAATCGTAGTCCCGGCACTGATGGGGAAACATCGGAATCACATGGAAGAAGGTAAACCGACTTTCCTTGAGATGACCGAAATACCGAACGGTGTAATCAACAATCCTTTGGCCGACGGGCGCGCCAATCAGTGTCACCAGCACATGTTTAGAGACGACACGCGGGTCAACCACCCAAATAATTGGGGCGACGGCAGCACTGGTCAACCGGTAGGTGATGGTTCCTAAAATCTGACGTGATACCGTCGTCGCCCCCCATCTGCCCACCGCAATCGTTTCAAAGCCTCTGGAATCCGCCAGCTTTATCATGGTTTCGGATGGGTCGGTTATGTCCTGTTCGAAAATAGTTGAGATTCTCCTTGGGTCAAATCCGGATGCCACCAATGTCTCTTCCGCTTTTTTCAGGATGTTCTTTCCTTCAACAATCAATAGCTGCTGAATCTTTTCAGTTTCATCAGGGGATAGCCCCAGCATCTTAACTTTGGAACCATAGCCCGGGCCACCCAATCCATGAAATATCGTAATCGCCAACTCGGAATTCCTCTTTTCCAAATCCCCTGTTGCCGCCAACGCTTGCCGTGCAAAATCAGATTCGTCCACGCCGAATAATATTTTTTTGTTTGCTTCCATCGATATATCTCTCCGCCGAATTATGGTTTTTGCCGCAACAACGCAAGGGGCGATTCGCATATACGATAAGGTTTTTTTAACAATAACTGTTCTGTTAAAACTTAGCAATTCGTATTCCAAAACGAGGGCGGATTATTCAGTTGAATCAGTAAACTAAAATAACACTTGCCCCATCGATAACTGTTATATTTTATTAAATGGTAAAAGAGAGATAGTTTTTTGCTGAAACGCCACCTCCAAACGCGGTTCCCCTCGCGCGGTAGTGGAAATGGGTTTGCCATTTGCCGAGAATATGTTACAAGAATAGTGCGATCCGAAAAAATCCCTTGAACACCCGATTCATTTATAGCAACTGATAGGAAACCTCCAAAAGAATCGGTAAATTATGGGCTCAGGAGGCTGTTCGAGAATGGTCCTTTCCCCAACGCCTTTTTCACTCCTTAATAAATTATCATCAACATATCAGCTATCTGCCGGTAGGAATCGGGTTATAGAATCTCTATCTCTTGGAAAAAACTTTAATTTTTTGATAAACACCCATAAACTTCACAATACGCATGCATTCAAGGGGGCAACTATTTTTGATCTCCCGGCCCTTGGTTGCAATCGGGGACCCAAGTCAAATAAACGGGTTGTTCCTGGTAAACGTGAACAGATAACTTCATTCCCGACGGGCGTGAACCTAAAAAGGAGGATCTAATTTGAAAAAAAATATTTTAGTCGCTGTCGATGCGTCCACCCAATCGAAAAAGGCTGTTAAATACGCCCTTAAAATGAGGTCTCTGATCGAGAATCTGCATTTTACCTTGGTGAATGTTCAACCCGCCGTTTCAGATTTTCTGGTGAAGGATGCCTGTCTTGATTCAAAAGCCAAGGCGGCACTGGAGGCATTCAGGGCAAAAAATGAAAAGCATTCCATGACGTTGCTTGAGAAATACAAAGCCGATATGATTGCCGCGGGTGCCGACAATCAATCCATTGAATTGGTCAGTCTGCCCAGAACCATGGGAGCAGCCAAAGATATCCTGACATATGCGAGGCAACAGCAGCAATCCGCTATCCTTCTGGGTCGAAGAGGTGTCTCGAAACTGGAAGAATTGTTTGCGGGCAGTGTGACAAATGCTGTTTTGGAGCACGCTGACGTCACACCTGTTTGGGCCATCGACGGCGACGTGTCATCTACTAAAATCCTGGTTGCCGTGGATGGATCGCAAAGCGCATTGAATGCCGTGGATTATGTTTGCCAAATGATGGGTGATACCCCCAGCGTCCGTTTTACTCTTCTGCATGTAACCTCATCCGTTAAGGATTTTTGTGCCATTGACTTCCAAGAAGACGTTGGAATTGTGGAGGAAATCATTGCCAGTGGCGATCAAAAATGTCTGAGCAATTTTTATTCTCACGCACAACAGAAATTCAAGGCGGCGGGTGTTGCACAAGATCGGATATCCATCGAGGAGGTCAAAAGCACCGGAAGCATTTCGAAAACCATCGTAGATGAAGCCAAAAAGGGCAACTTCGGAATCGTGGTAGTGGGAAGAACCGGTGCCCATGATTCATTCTTTGTTGGAAGCGTCTCCAGATATATTGTTAAAAACGCCACCAACTGTGCGGTCTGGCTGGTTCCGTAGCAAGTGTTGGCGGCCGTGTGAAAATGTATCAATAATGGCGGGCTAAAAATACCGCCGGAATTGGTATTTCCGATTTCGGTGGTATTTTTTTTGGGCGCTATCGTCTGTCGCTCGAATTTAAGATGTCGCCCCTGGAAAGGGCGCTGATAACCGCTTTTCTTGCCAGGCCGTAAGTTTCATCAGGGGCCTTTTCATCCGCAAGCGGGCCGCCTATGCTGTCGATGCCACTTATATGGCCATCCGCGTTACGGTCGACAAGGACAAGGAGCGGCTCCTTCCGGGCGTTGTTTTTATAAACCATGACGTTAATGGATCTGCCATAGTCTTTTCCTTCCCTTATGGTCAGTATCATTCGGCCCAAAAATGTCGGGATTTCGATATGATAGGCGCAAATTCCGTTCGGGCAGATTGGCACCCCGTTTTTCCCGATATCTTTTATGGCGGCAAACGGTCTGATGATGCCGCAGAGGGTTTTGCGGCTGTTGAAGATGATGACAGGATCTCCCAGGCCACAGAAATTGAATACCTTTTCTATGTTTTTGTTGTCTAATGCAATGCAGCCCTCGGTCCAGTCTGTCTCTCTGGTTTTGCCGAAATATCGAAAAACCCCTCCGCCATGTATCCCGATGCCGCAGCCGAGACCGGTATCACAGGGCATCCAGCCTGATTTTTGAATGGCGTTATATATCCTTTTATATTCCGTGCTGGATAATACGCCTTGAGCCAGGCCCCTGGCCGCATTCGTAAGGTTTGGGTATGATATGCCCAAAAATCGGTGAAAGCGGCTTTTGTGTTTTTTATAGGTAATGAAATACAGCCCTTCAGGGGTCGCGCTGTCAAGCGCCTTGTATTTGTCTGAATCGGGGTCTATCCCAAAAGCGGCGGGAAATTCGGCCACCTGCTCACGGTCCTTGAATAAGACCAATTTTTTTGGGGCCTTGTCTATTACTACGAAGCGCCTTGCCGTGGCAGGCCATTCCGACGATAGGGCCGTTAAGGTTGAAAAAATCAAGACTAAAAAGATTATGGATTGACTTTTTAAAAAGAAATTCGATAGCATAATCTATAAATAAAAAACGTAACCAAAAGGAGGATAGAAGATGTTGACACAAAAAATGAAGGGGATGTTGTCAAAGGCATTTGTTTTTGTTGCTCTTTTATGCTTCGTAGGGATAGGCGGTTGCGCCAGCCTCTCCAAAGAAGACAGGGCGCTTTTGGAGAGCTCAAAGCAATCGGCTGAAGAGGCTAAGGCCGCTGCCGCCAGGGCTGAGGCTGTTGGTAATAAACTTGAAGACATGGGCGCTCGCCTCGAAAAGGCCGCATCCAGCGCTGAACAGGCTGCAAACAGTGCCGAAATGGCCGCCACAAAGGCGATGGACGCAGCAGAGCGTGCGGAAGCTGTGGCCAACAAAACGGAGCGCATCTTCAATAAATCTCTTAGGAAGTAGGCATACGCCGGTTAAGGTTTTTGTAGGCGCGCAACCTCCGTAGGCACGCCGGTTTTATCCTTCAAGGCCCTCCCTAGGGCCTTGAAGTCAACTTTAAGAGGACCTAAAGCTGTTTCACAGTGAGAAAGCCCGCTCAAAGCCTTTGGAAGCGGATTAACCATCTGGTTGTCAAAGTCATCAAATACCTGTATCCAACACTTTCCATCCCCCCATCCGACCTTGATCGGTTCATAAATGACATAGACCTTCGTTCCCACGGGTACCATGGGATAGAAAGCGCTTATGTCTTCCGGGTACATGCGGATACAGCCATGACTCACTCTTCTGCCAATGCCCCATGGTTTGTTTGTCCCGTGTATTGCGTATTCAAATTGAGATAGACGGAGTGCAAAATCGCCCAGCGGATTGTCCGGCCCCGGCGGCACCTTGTCCGGCAGATCGGGTTCCGCTTCCTTGATTGACGCCGGTACCACCCAGGTTGGGTTAGGCGTCTTGCTTTTTACTTTATAAGTGCCCAATCTGGTGAGAAAGCCCTCTGTGCCGATGCCGATGGGGGCCGTGAGAAAATAATCGTGGCCTCCCTCCGAGAAAAAGTAGTAAAGGCGCATTTCCGCCAGATTTACGACAATGCCGGTACTTATACGTTCCTGAGGGAGCACAAAGGCCAAGGGCGTAATTACAAGGCTCCCCTTGGGCGGCACCCAAGGGTCAATGTTCGGGTTCGCAGCAATGATCTGATTATAACCAAGGCCAAAGTCACGTGCGATGTCCAGGAGTGTGTCGTTTTCATTCACCTTTATCCAGCGTGTTGCGCCGTATAAGGTCCTGTCAGGCGATAAAATAAAACATTTCAACGCCCATGAGGAATGGGAATAAAACAATATCCAAATAAAGGTTGCGACTGCGAACAACAACGGGCTGTTTCGCTTCATAACTGTTTTCAAAAACGCTTCCCCTCCGACAAGCACCGCATGCGGAATGAACCTTACAGGGATGGATACTCCGCATCAGGCACAACTTCGGTCATCCGCTCAGATAGTGCAATGACCGTTCAACAACAGGCCGCTTTTGGGTAACGAAAAACTGTTTATAGCGCGCGTGAAAAGCACAAAAAGAGGACGCCAAGCACGAAAGTGGACTGTGGCGGTCATCGGTTTTCCTTTCATTCCGAATTGTTGGGATACGGACTGCGGCGCATTTTTACCTCGCTTTGAAATTCATAAAAAGATAAACTTTTTATATCACATTATTGCTACTATTACAAGTGGTTAAATTGCACTTGAATGGGACGAAGCAGCATGATGGTAGCGAACAAAAAAGGGCTCGCAATGTCCGCCACAACTTCGGCCTAATTGAAAAAGCTGTCGAACCAGAAGCGATCTCCTTGAAAAGCTCAGATTCAATACCTCAAGTTTACGGTTGCCGAGGTTTTGTACTCAACCGGTGGCGTTAAACCTTGACACAAAAGATCGGTTCGCCTATAGTCCATGCTATAGAAGAGCCAGTCCTTATCCACTTGCAATGTTTTGAAATAATGCCACAAACAGAAATAACGAAAAGGCTGATGCATTTTTCTATCTTTTTTCTTACTTTTGTATTGCTTTGTTTTCAGGGGCATGCCGCTCCTGCTGCTCAATTCGACAAGTCTTCGACGCCGACATTGGCGTTATCTTCCCCGAAGGTTCAAATCCAGGACCATGCCGTCCGAGCCGGACTTTTATACGACCTTTCTACAGACACCGTTGTTTGGAATAAGAATATGCATCAGGCCTATCCCATTGCATCCCTGACCAAAATGATGGTGGGCCTTCTGGCTGTTGAAGATATTCATGCTGGAAAAATATCCTGGAATACTATCATTCAGGTCACTCCCGACGCGACCCGTGTGGGGGGGTTCATGGTTGGGCTGACATCAGGCAGTTCTCTTTCCGTGGCGCATCTTTTGAAAGCCGCCCTCATATCCTCTGGCAATGATGCGGCATATTTGCTGGCGAAATTTTTGGGGGGGACGGAGCGAAAATTCGCGCATCGCATGAATCGACGCGCTCAACAACTGGGGATGGAATCAACCCGTTTTTCCAACGCTACCGGCATGCCTGCACCGAATAGTCGCAATGACAATCATTCCAGTCCTTCGGATCTTCTGATCCTTTGCAAGGAAATACTCAAACATGATGAGTTGCTGCGCATTACCCGCATGAGTGAATCCTCGATCTCTCAAGGTGGAAAAATCATCAGGCTGAGAAACCATAACCGGCTTCTATCTATTTATGAAGATGTGGACGGATTTAAAACAGGCTTTACCAATAATGCAAAATTCTGTCTGGCAGCCACTTCGAACAAGAACGGCCGACGAATTATCGCCATTGCTTTAGGTGTTGATTGCAAGCATGTAAGGAATAAATTTATCGCAAATATACTTTCCCAATCCTATGTTGCCTTGGGTATGGGATCTCTCCAGCCAAAAACCGCCTCTACCATAGCCTACAAACCTAAAGCAAGCCATTCTGGACCCGGCGCTTCAACTATCCATCAGGTAAAAAAGAGAGATACCCTTTATGGTATTGCAAAACTTCATGGATGCTCGCTTGCACAATTAAAAAGTTGGAACCGGCTTCAAGGAAACAAGATCAAACCGGGGCAGAAATTGCACATATACAAAAAAACCCGGGCAATTCATGCCTCCGTGTCTCAACCCGTTGGGTCAACCGTTATTTATTACAAGGTCCAGCCCGGCGACACACTATGGGCAATTTCTCAAAAATACAACAAGGTGTCAGTAGACCGATTAATGCGGCTCAACAGAATAAAACGGGCCAGTGATTTGAAAACCGGCGATACCGTCAAAATCGTTCTCGATATCGGGTAATGGCTGTTCGAGACCCTTCTTCATGGCAACTTAAGGGCTGCAGAAACAATAAATTATTGCAAATTGCGCCGGCGGTAGGTTCGTATTCAAGGCGAGCCGACCGGAGAGCTGTTGGCATCGTTTATAACCGCTTGCGGATTGCGTTTCAATACACTGGTGCATAGTACGATCCCTGTTTTACCTTGATCACTGCGGCGGATCCGCTGCGTCAAAAAGAACGCCGGCACTATCCCGTTCATCCAGCACCTCCCGAACAGCCCCAGCCAAATCCCGAAAAGAAACCGGTTTCATGAGCAATCTTTTAAATCCGAGTTTGACGGCCTTGTCGCGGTCCATGCCCTCGCTGAACCCAGTCATGATGATAACGGGAAAGTCCGGGTAGATTTGGGCCGCCTGCATTCGCAGTTCAATGCCGGTCATATGCGGCATGTTCATATCCGTAATCAGAAGGTCGAAATGGCGAGGTTTGGCCCTGATCAGCGCCAACGCTTCCAGGCTGCTGGTTCTGAACTCGACAACATAGTGCATTCTCTCGAGCACGTCCTTCATCATTTCTATGATCGCCGGTTCATCGTCCACCAGAAGGATTCTTTCCGATCCGCCGGCAATTTGTCGGGCCGTCTCGCCGGTCATATCGGCATCCGCGATCGCGAGGGGCAGATACACATGAAAACTCGACCCGTTTCCGGGTTCACTTTCTACCGTGACGCAGCCCTTATGACCGCTGACAATACCGTGAACCACGGACAGCCCCAGGCCGGATCCCCGGTCTTTTTTGGTGGTAAAATAGGGCTGAAAAATTCGTTCGAGCACCTGCTGATCCATGCCGTGGCCGGTGTCCGTTACGGTGATGAGCAAGTAATTTCCCGGCTCTATTTCAGGGTGCAATTCGGCGAATTTTTCATCCAGGTGCCTATTGGCCACGGTGACGTCGATAAGGCCGTTTCCCGAGGTAATGGCATGATACGCGTTGGTGCACAGGTTGATGATGATCTGATGTATCTGGGTCGCATCGGCAATCACCGTGTCCTTGTCGGCTTTGATGTGCTGTCGGATTTCAATTCTTGCGGGAACAGTGGCGCGAAGCAGTTTCAGGGCTTCCATGATGATTGGTATGATCAAAACGGGTTGTTTTGAGTCTTCGGATTGACGGCTGAAAGTCAGAATCTGATGGATAAGATCCTTGGCCCTGTGTATCGCTTTGCGAATTTGTTCCAGATAAGAATTTGATTTTTGATCCCAGGAGATTTCCTGCAGCTGCAATAGATCGGTATATCCAAGAATGCCGCCTAAAATATTATTGAAATCGTGAGCGATGCCGCCGGCGAGGGTGCCGATGGCTTCGAGTTTCTGCGACTGTTGATGCTGCTTGTCGGTCAGCATCCGTTGTTGTTCGGCTTCAATCCGCTCGGTTATGTCCCTGATAACCATCAAGGATACTTTTTGTCCCTGCAGTTCAAAATGCCGGGCCTTTATTTCGCACGGAAAAATGGTGCCGTCTTTTTTCCGAAGATATCGGATCGGTGTCCGTTGAATCCGGTTACGCATAAACGCAAGGGTTCTTTCCGGTTCGGCCGATAGTGGTAAAGCGTTCGCACCCAACAAGTCCTCCCGGGAATAGCCAAACAATTCGGTGGCGGCCTGGTTGACCTCAAGAATCCGAAAGGTTTCGCTTTCGAGCAGGGCAAGGCAATCCGACTCCATTTCGAAGAGCGTACGATATTTCGTTTCGCTCATTTGAAGGCGTTCATCGAGAATATGACGTTCGTTAAGTTGCAGGGCAAGGCCCCTGCTCAAATCACTCAGCCGGCCGACCATCACGATGGTGATCAGGCCGGCAAACGGCCCGATCAAACCGCCTTCAAATTGAAAATGGAATTTTTCGTGAAGCAATAAATTGATCAGGAAAGTAACGGCCCCGGTAGCCAGCCCCCCCCATAGGCCCCATAACAGTGCGGCAAGCAGAAGGTAAACGATAGGCAGGAGCCGCACGGCGGGGCCAAGGGTCTCAAAAAGGTAGGGAAAGGCGATCGCGTAGGAGAGCATCAAGCCGGCAATGAAAACAAGAGAGGCGGTGTTGACCAGGTAATTTTCTCTACCCCAGTTATTCGTCAAAAGAATGAATTTTGTCATGGCCCTTTTGCTCCCTTG
Organism: Desulfobacterales bacterium; assembly: GCA_034003325.1. NCBI lineage: Bacteria > Pseudomonadati > Thermodesulfobacteriota > Desulfobacteria > Desulfobacterales > Desulfobacterales bacterium. The sequence goes on along the minus strand of JAVEYW010000002.1, from coordinate 280,443 downwards.
ATTCGTTCATGCTTTATTCCTGTTCAAAAGGCTGACGGTTAGCCGCTTGACGGTTTCCATTTCGTCCGTCCGGCCGATGGCGACCATTTACGTCAGACGGATAGCTTCTTCGCCACTTGCGCAACGTGCGTTCCCTGAAACCGGGCGATTTTTATCTCGTTCTCGGACGGCTGGCGGCTGCCGTCCGCTCCGGCAAGGGTGCCTGCCCCATAGGGGGACCCGCCGGTGATCTCACTCATATTCGTGAGCTCTTGGCAGGAATAGGGAACCCCCACGATGATCATGCCGTGATGCAGCAGTGTTGAATGAAACGAGGTGATCGTGGTTTCCTGCCCGCCGTGCTGTGTCCCCGTTGAGGTAAAGACACTGCCCACCTTGCCGACCAACTTTCCGCCGGCCCATAGCCCGCCGGTCTGGTCCAGAAAATTGCGCATTTGCGCGCACATATTGCCAAAACGCGTCGGCGTGCCGAATAGGACGGCATCGTATTCCGCCAGTTCGCCCGGTGTTGCAACCGGCGCCGCCTGGTCCAACTTGGCGCCGGCCTTTCGTGCCACATCTTCCGGAAGCAGTTCGGGCACACGTTTGACGATCACCTCGATACCCTCGACGCTGAGCGCGCCTTCAGCCACCGCATACGCCATGGTTTCGATGTGGCCGTACATGCTGTAATAAAGAATGAGAATTTTTGTCATTTTGTGCCTCCTGTTTCATTGTGTTGCCGTCAGTGTGCCTAAAGGCCAAGACCGTCGCCCGGGTCAAACCAAGTTATCATGCGGGATCTTGGCGGGCGTGCGCGGCCAATTACGAGCCGCCGCAAGCGCTGGTGTCGTTATGTTTTTTCTCTGTATTCAACAAACCCATCCATCAATTCCTTGAACGATTTGGGGCTATATTTTTCAAAACTGTCTTCGTCGACAAACACGCAGTCAAATACGGTCATCTGCTGTGACCGATTGATGTCTTCGCACCATTGCCGCAACCGGGCCATTTTAAGCGGGACTTCGAGGTCTTCCCGGCCTTTGGTTTCGACAATGACGGTATGGTTGTCAGAGAGCTTGACGATGAAGTCCGGGTAATAATTCGAGATATCCCCATCGGCGGTCACATAGTCCAACTTGAAATGTACGGCCAAGTAATTCTTCGCGTAAGAAATCACATCCTTGCAATCTTCCAGGAATGCGGCAAAGCGAAGCTCCAGGTGGCTGTCACCAATGATTCGGTTGAAAACGCTCTTCTTCGGGACCAGATAGCCCTGGTCTTTGGCCACAAAGGGGCGGGTTTGACGTAGCTTGATGGTGTCGCGGATTTCGGCGTTGCCTTTGTCTTGCACGGTCAATGCGTTGATGACTTTTTTAAAAGTTTCGAAAAGCATTTTGGTGGTGGCCATCTCGGACAGGTTGCGCAAGGTGTTGGCGCTTTCGAGATTAACCGCCCGGTCAAAGAGTTCGTCCTGAACAAAGGCTTTGACTTTGCCGTAGAGAACATCGTAGCCGCTGACCAAGCGAAGGTCTTTCATGAGGGTTTGCGCAAAGTAGCCGATCACACTGCGGTAATCCGCGACGCCGGCGGTGTCGAGAAGGGTGGTATGGGACACTTCGCCGGTGGTGATGTCTTTGAAGACAATTTCCCGCTGTTCTTCATCGCTGAACTGCCGGTAGGCCATGTGCTGGTGGCCCTGGGCGGCCACGTTCAGATCGTTGAGGTTCTTGTATTCCCGGTAGACGCGGGGGGTGAGGACCGGGATTTCAATGTCGAGAGCGGCGATGTTCTTCGTTTCATTCCCGTTGTCAACTTCCACCACCAGCGGCGTTTTGGGCTCAGTCCCCGCGCCCATGGCCTTGCGTTCCAGGACCACGCCTTCAGCCTGGATCGATTCAACGAAGTCCATAAAGGCATCTGTGCCGACGACGCTGACATATTCTTCAGTGCCGTCCGGGTACATCTTGCGGAGCCCGCGGCCGAGCGTCTGTTCCGGGAGGATGTTGCTTTTGGCTGAATAGGCGCGCAAGCCCACGATGGTGGTGACATTGCGCACATCCCAGCCTTCTTTCAGCATCATGACCGAGATGATCGCCTTAAAGGGGTTGTCGGCCGCGTCAATGTCATTGGCCTGTCTGCGCAAGGCGTCCAGTTCTTCTTTGGCCTTGCCGGACCGGGCTTCGGAAATCTCGCCGTTGTTTTTTGTGTGGATGACGAGAACGGAATCTTTCAAGTCCGGATAATGACCTTCCAGGTACTCGGCCACATCATCGCAGTTGCGGGTGTCGTCGGTCATGACGAACAGGATGGCTTTCTTGCCGAGCTTCTTATGTTCGGCATGAGCCTTGCGCCATTCGATGACCCCAAGATCGATGTAGTCGGCGTATTTTTCGGTATATTTGGCGCTTTGCCGTTCAGTGAGTTTTGCGCGGCTGGGCGCATCGGGCAGGACGGGGTGTTTGACCACGTTTTGCGAGATGGCTTCGACCAAAGGGTAATCGGCGACGGTCTGAACGAAGATAGCGCCGTTATTATGTTTCGGGGTAGCGGTGACATCAAGCTGAAGGGAGAGGGCGGCATCTTTCTGTTTGAGGCGGTTGTGGATGTCTTCGATGGATTTGAACCAGGCCATGCCGGGATCATGCATATGATGCGCTTCATCATTTAAAATCATGAGCTCGTTGATATCGCGCACGATCATGCTCAAATCCACCTTGGAATCCGTGGTTGCGCCAGTCGGCCGCTTGCCCAGGAAATAGTCCATGCTGTTTTCGTCGTCGGGCGAGGGCGGGATATCGTTGCCCGCATAGACGCGGTGAATATTGGTCAGAAAGATATTGCCGGTCGGCCGGGTGATCGTGACCTCATCCTGTTTATGCAGGGTGAGTTGAAAATCGTCGCGCCAGTTGCGGCCGTCCACGCCGTTATCGGGGAGCGCCGGATCCGCAAAGAAAATCCGAAGTCCCTGAAAGTCTCGATAAATGCGATCGAGCACGATAATGTTGGGGGTGATGACCAGAAAGTTTCGGGCCAGTTGGGAATCGGGCTCATAGCGTTTATGAAAAAAGCTCCACACCAGGGCAAGGCTTAAGATCTTTGTCTTGCCGCTTCCGGTAGCCATCTTGATCACAAAGCGCCGCCATGTCTCGTCAAACATGCTGCCGGATACAAGGCCGCCGGCGTCAAAGCGCATCATATCGTGCTTATCCTGAACGCCTGCAACGTCGTACAGGAAAACGATTGTTTCCAATGCTTCACGCTGGGCGAAATAATACTGAAACCGGGACATGGTCCCATCTGCCTGCTCAAGCATGTGCGGCGTGTTGAACCACCAGTTGAGAAGGCTCCTGCTGGTATCGGCCGCGCCCGCATAGCCGCTGTCGCGGAACGTCTTCACCTTCCTGCGGAGTTGTGAGACCAGGGGCGGCATGAGTTTTTCCATGCTTGTTTCGCGCAAGGCCTCATCGGCCGGAAACCAGCGAATGTCCGGGTCGAGGACGGCGTGGGGGGAATCGGGGAAGTTCTTGTGCAAGGCCATTATTTGTCCCCCGTTACAAGGCGCTTGAGCCCGGTTTCGTTTGTCAAAATTTTCATCTGCTGTATGGCAATCCGGTTCAGCTGACGGAGCCGCTCTGCCTGCGGCGTCTTTTCCTGGATAAAAAGCGCGTTCAGGTTTTCCAGGTTGGACAGGCACACGAGTTGGGATATATTCGCGTAATCTCTAATATTGCCCTTATCGCCCGGATGGTCGTCGCGCCATTGTTTGGCGGTCATGCCGAACAAGGCCATATTTAAAACATCCGCTTCCGAGGCGTAAACCAAGTTTATCTGATGTGGCGTGAGTGCCCGCGGGATCAAGTTCTCTTTGATGGCATCGGTGTGAATCCGGTAGTTTATTTTGGCGAGGTTTCGCTTAATATCCCACCCCAGTTGTTTGAGTTCCTCCTCCTTCAGCCGCTGAAACTCCTTGATCAGGTAGAGCTTAAACTCCACCGACACCCACGAGGCGAACTCAAAGGCAATGTCTTTATGGGCGAAAGTGCCGCCATATCGTCCTCGTTTAGATATGATGCCGATGGCCCCTGTGGCGGTTATCCATTGCGTTGGCGTAAGGACGAAGCTGTTCAAACCAGCCTGTTTTTTAAACCCCTCGAATTCGAGGGGTTTAAAATCCGGATTGTTGAGCTTCTCCCAGATGCCCAAAAATTCGATGGTATTTCGGTTGCGAATCCAGTTCTGAATCACATGATCCGTCCGTTCCGGTTCCTGATAACGGGCAATATCGGTGATGCAAATATAATCATCCTCGTGCATTCTTTGCACGGTGACGGTCTCTTTCAAGACTTCAATTTGTTTAATTTTGTTCATACCCGAACCTCCACAATGGTCATGGTATCGTTGCCGAAGATATCCACCACCTTGACCGCGATCTTACGCCGTCCGGGAGGGCACTCATGGAAAACGCTCGTCAGTTCCAGGGTGCGGTCTTTTTTGGTCCGGAAGGATTGCCATTCGTTTTCAAAGATGTAGTCCCCGGTCCAACGTTCTTCCCATTGGCCGGTGTCTTCGTTCCGGACCCGGATAATTTCACGCTTGCTCTCGAAATTGAAATCCACGGCCCAGTAATCGATCCAGTCGGTCCAGGTCTTTGTAAGCACCTCGCGGGTGACAATGCCGTCCTTGTCCTTGCTCACCTTCACGATCTGCCCCTTTTCCACCACGATGCGGCTGGCCTTGTTCTTGATGGCAGCCTCGGCGTTGGCAATCGAGTCCTGAGAATAAAACACTGAAAAGTCAGTCAGTTCCACCGCAATTGAGGCGGGTTTTTTCTTTTTACCTGCCTTTACAATCGGCTTGACCTCAATGAACGCCACATCGTGAAACACGACCTGGTTCTTCTCCACCGCCCGCTTATCGAAAACCTCGGCCGGGATGTATTTCGGGGCAATGTCAATGCCCTTGGCGCGCGCCTCGTCCAGCACGTTCGGGAAAAGCCCCATTTCAAATTCAAAGCCCAGGATGTCCACTTTCGTAATATGCTTCTTGCGGCATTCCAGAATAACCTCTTCCACAAACAGCCGCGTCACCGGCAGGTTGACCGGGCCGACGGCCACGAGCCGACCGGCCTTCTTGCCGTGGAAAGCGGCGAAGTTTTCCACCTTCTCCGCCCGGTAAGCCTTGAGGATGAGATCGACAAAGGCCTTTTCTTTCTCCTCGATCATCCGCCGCGTCATCTCCGCCCGTTGTTCATCCGCAGATGGCGCAGATTGTCGCAGATTATTTTTTACTTTTTCTCTTAAATCTGCGTCCATCTGCGTAATCTGCGGATTGATGCCGATGTAATGTTGACGTTCATACTTGCCCAGGTTGAGAATCTCAAAGGCCCGGTAGTCCTTTCCGTCCTCCTTAAGCTTGCGCTGCACCCCGATCAGGCGCTTGCGGGTGGTGTGGATGGCGAACTTGCCCAGGTCGGTGGCGATCCACTTGCGGCCAAGCTTTTCGGCAACGGCGGCTGTGGTGCCGGAGCCGCAGAAAAAATCGGCTACGAGGTCGCCTTCGTTGGAAGATACTTTGATAATTCGTTCGAGGAGGGCTTCGGGTTTTTGCGTGGGGTAATCAATTCTTTCAGCGGAAGTATTCCCAACACGCCCGATATCTGTCCAATTCGCAATTAACCTTTTCCCACCTTTCGTTTCATCTAAGTAGGTTTTCAACCCATCTAACCGAGGAGTTCCATCCTGTTTGAGCAAAATACGGCCTTCATTCCACCACATTTCGAGTTTCTCTAAATCTGCTCCCCATGAACGATTATCCGGTGGTTTTGTCCCTCTCCATTCAAATTGTCTATTTGGATTTTTACCTGAAAAAGTTAAGTCTCTACCTGTGAAAAGCCGCCCATTCACATCTTTTTTGTACCTACTCAATTGAGCATCACTATAATCTGTATATTGCTCATTAAATGTATACTTGTTGCCGACTGAATAAAACCAAATAGTATCGTTCGACCGAATATATCCATCTGTTTTCATATTATGTGCATTGGTTCGTTGCCACACTATTTCATTGCACAACCGTTCTGAACCAAGAACCTCATCCAGCACCAGCCGAATATGACTATTCACCCGCCAATCACAATGCACATAAATGCTCCCATCCTCCGCCAGCAGATCCCGCATCAACACCAGCCGTTCATAGATCATGGCAATGAAGGAATCCGCGCCCCTGCCCCAGGTGTCACGGTAGGCGATTTCTTCAAGGATGTTGGGCTTCTTGGTGAAGGTGTCTGTTTTATCTCCTGAGCCGATCTCGATATCCATGGAAAAATCCGCGCCCACGTCAAATGGCGGGTCGATGTAAATCAGCTTCAGACCGCCCTGTTTTTCGATCTCTTCGCGGAGCGGCCCGTTCTTGAGTGATGACAGGATCAACTTGTTGTCGCCCCAGATCAGCTTGTTCGTCCACCCCTTTAGCTGACGGCCGCGCTCGTCAAAGAGGGACATCTGCGCTTCGGTATCCTCAGGTTTTTCGGCTCTTGGTTCGTCCACCTGCTCGATCACCTGAAACGGAAGAACGATATTGCAGACCTCGTTGGTCTTGCCGTTCCAGACCAGCTCCACCTCGCGCTTCTCGTCGAAAAGAAGAAAACGGTATTTGTCCGGCAATGGCTTATCCGCTTCGATGTAGCGGATAAGCTCCTGTTGTTCCTGTTCAGTCAGTCTCGGCATTTGTTTGTCCTTCATTCACTTCCTGATGGTATCCGCCTTTAAGACATAACACTATTCTTTACGTCCTAGAAAATTTAGCGAATACGGCTCGATCAGTCATATAAACAAAAACAACAAGAAATATGAATGGCTAATATGTGATTGAAAAACAATTAGATAAAAGAGTTAAAGGAAATAATGCCATCAGGATAGCGCTCCCGCTGAATTCAATCAAAAAAGGCTCTGTTTGCTTATAGTTAAGTTTAGATTTGTGTCAATAGGCACAAATGCCTATAGGTTGAGCCCAAAAACGATATTTATCCAAAAAATTTAATAGGATTTGGCAATAATTCTAACAACAGCGGTGAGAAAAATTTTCGAGGTTGTTTCATGGAAACGGATTAAAGTAAAAAAGGTCGGGGGCTGGTGCACCGGGTGGATTTTTTGTTTTGGTCCCCCACCAGAGAGGGGGACCAAAACAAATTGCTTTAAATGGTAGGCACGATTGGGTTTGAACCAACGACTTCTACCGTGTCAGGGTAGCGCTCTCCCACTGAGCTACGTGCCTTAATAATGGGCTCTCCGATAACATTTGAATCCGGGATCTGTCAAGGGAAATAAGCCCCTCCGGCCGCGATTGAATTGGGGCGGCGCGGATTTTGGGCGCCGGGCGGGGGAACAAATGCCGCGATAAGGCGCAGCAAAACCATTGACAGGAAAAAAATCTTTATTCTATATTAGCGATCGATTTTGTTTTAACAATTAAAAACAGTTGCTTAATTTGAGAAAGGATTTGGCATGCCGATTTATGAGTTTTATTGTGGGGTTTGCCATACCATTTATAATTTTTTTTCCAAAACCGTCAACACCGCCGCCGTGCCTTTTTGCCCGAAGTGCAAGAGCGACACCCTGACCCGCCAGGTATCCGTTTTCGCGGTGACCGGTCGGGCCTCCGATGAGGCCGACACGGATATGCCGATCGATGAGCAAAAACTGGAGCGCGCCATGGCGCTGCTCGGCCGGGAAGCGGAACATATCAATGAGGAAGATCCCCGTCAGGCCGCCGATTTAATGCGAAAACTCACCGACATGACAGGGCTTGAACTGGGGCCGGGCATGAGCGAAGCCCTTCGCCGCATGGCGCAAGGAGAAGACCCGGATTCCATTGAAGCGGAGATGGGCGATGTACTGGAAAGCGAGGATCCTTTCATTCTGCCGGATGGCAAAGGAAAAACGGGCCCGGCCCAGAGGCGCTCCTTGCCGGCAAAGGATGATACGCTTTACGACCTGCTGTGATGCCTGACGGATCAACAAAGGACGGGATGAAACATGCAAAAATCGATTCTCGATAAAATGGAAATTGTTTGCGGTGACATTACCCGCTTGAAAGTGGATGCCATTGTCAATGCCGCCAATAAATCGCTGCTGGGCGGCGGCGGCGTGGACGGCGCCATTCACCGGGCTGCAGGTCCGGAGTTGTTGGCAGAATGCCGAACCCTGGGCGGATGTGCCACCGGAGAAGCTAAGATCACTAAAGGATATCATCTGCCGGCCCGATATGTTATCCATACGGTCGGGCCGGTTTACAGTGGAACCGAAAAGGATGCCATTCTACTGTCCGCCTGTTACAAAAACAGCCTGAATCTGGCGGCGGCGCATTCACTGACCACCATTGCGTTTCCCGCCATCAGTTGTGGTGTTTACGGGTATCCGATGAATGCGGCCGCCCGTATCGCGATTCGCACAACGGGTGAATTTCTGGCTAAAAACGATTTAATCAAAAAAGTAAGTTTTGTTTTGTTTTCCGAAAAGGACGAAAGGATTTATCGCGATCTCCTTTTGAGCAAAACGTAACAAACAAGGAGAGTCGTCATGATTCGGGCCGAAAGACTGGTGGCCTTTTTAGCGATATTTCTTGCCATTGAAATTGTTGCCTATATTGCGCTGACCAACCACCCCATTCCCTATAAGAAGCCAAAAAGCACGCTGGAGTCCATTCTCGAAAAGGGTGTTCTGACGGTTTTAACCAGAAATGCGCCCACCACTTATTACGTGGGATCGGTAGGGCCGATGGGATATGAATACGACATGATATCCCAATTCGCCGACCATCTGAAAGTCAAGCTTTCAATCAAAACGATGACACATGTCGGCGAAATCCTTCAGGCGATCGAGGCGGGGGACGCCGACATCGCTGCGGCCGGTATCGCCAAAACCGCTGAACGGAGTGCCGCCCATCTGTTCGGCCCGGTTTACCATTCGGTTCAGCAACAAGTGGTTTACCGCCGTGGCGCCCGAAGGCCCAGGAATGCGAATGAATTGGCCGGATATCATATTTTGGTCATCAAAGACAGCCGCAATGAGGCGCTATTAAGGGAACTTGAAAAAACAGTGCCGGGGTTGACCTGGGCGGCGACCGATCACCTGTCCATCGAAGAAATTCTTGAAAAGCTGTGGCGGAAAGAAATCGATTGCACGATTGCCGACTCAAATATTGTCGCGATCAACAGGCGATATTTTCCGGAACTGGCGGTCGCTTTTTCTCTCAATGAAGAAGAGCCGCTGGGGTGGGTGCTGAAACCGGGCAGCCGTTGGCTTCGGGAGGAATTGGCGGATTGGTTTGAGCGGTTTCACGCTTCCGGAAAACTTTCGGAACTGAACGACCATTATTTCGGAATCAAAAACCTGTTAAATTACGTCGACTATAAGATGTTCCATCGCCGGATTAAAAGCCGGCTGCCCAGACTCATGCCTCTGTTTCTCGATGCCTCGGTGAATAGCCGAATGCCGTGGGAGCTTCTGGCCGCGCAGGCCTATCAGGAATCCCACTGGGATAACTTGGCCGAAAGTCCCACCGGCGTCAAAGGGATTATGATGCTGACGGAAAAAACCGCGGCAGCGATGGGGATTAATGACCGCGTCAACCCGGAAAACAGCATTAAGGGCGGCGCGGCGTACCTGACGGAATTATTGACTCGCATACCGGAAACCGTGAATGGAGAAAACCGGGTAAAATTTGCACTGGCAGCCTATAATGTCGGGTTGGGGCATATCACCGACGCCCGGGACTTGGCGGGAAGGTTGGGGAAAAATCCGGACTCATGGAAGGATTTGCAGGAAGTCTTGCCGCTGCTGACCCAGGAAAAATATTACGCGTCCCTTAGAAACGGGTATGCCCGCGGCATGGAGCCGGTCCAATATGTCAACGCCATCTATACCTATCGGGATATTCTGGAAAAATATTTTTTATTGTTTTGACGGCAACAGTACGCGGGCCAGGGCCGGCAACAGAAAAATGGCGCCCAACATATTGACCAGGAACATGAAGGTCAAAAGAATGCCCATATCCGCCTGAAATTTCAGCGGGGAAAAAATCCAGGTGGCCACGCCGATGCCCAACGTCAGGCCGGTGAAGAGCACCCCGACGCCCGTAATTTGAAGGGTGCGATGAAAGGCCTCCTCAAGGGGTTCCCCGGTTATCAGAATGCTTTCCAGGCGGTTGTAAATGTAGATGCCGTAATCCACACCGATGCCGACACCCAGGGCCACCACGGGCAGCGTGGACACCTTCAGCCCGATCTCAAGCGCGCTCATCAGCGCATAAGCCAGAATGGAAACCAGCCCCAGCGGTAGAACAATACACAGCGTCGCCCGAACCGACCGAAAGGTCACCAGGCACAGTAAAATAATAGCGGAAAAAAGGTACATCAGGATCGGAAACTGAGAGGCCGCAACCTCTTCATTGGTGGCCGCCATGACACCGACATTGCCGGTCGCAAGTCTGAACCGTACTTTTTCCGTGCCATGTTGAGTCCGAAAGGATTTAACCGCGGACACGATTCCGGAAATGGTTTGAGCCCGGTGGTCCCGGGTGAAGATCATGACCGGCATCACGGAGCCGTCCGTGTTCAACAGGCCGCTGCTCGTGGGCACATAGGCGACCGCCTGAACCATCACATCCCGATTGCGCGGCAGAATGCGCCATTTCATGCTGCCCTCGTTCCACCCGGCGTTGATCGTTTTGGCAAGTTGCGGCAAAGATACGACCGATTGAACGCCGGGCACATTTTGCATATGCCAGGCAAATCGATCGATCAGGGTCATGATGTCATAATCAATGCAGCCTTCCGGGGCGGTTTCCACAATCACCGAAATCATGTCCACGCCGATGGAGAATTTTTCACTGATAATCCGGCTGTCGAGGTTATATTGCGAATTGGCCCGCAGCTCCGGAACACCGCTGTGAAGATCTCCGATTTGAACGCTGTTGGCCTTAAAAAGACCATAAACAAGAAACCCTCCTGCAATCACCAGCACGAGCAGCGTCACCTGCGGATGGGTGACATGGGCCAAGCCGCGCCATAACAGCCGCAAATGCGCAGTGCGCGCCGCCAATTTCTCGATGTACCGGGCGTTAAAGGTAAGATAGGAAAGCAGCACCGGAATCAGTATCAGGTTGGTAAAGATGATCGCCGCCACGCCCAGGCTAGCCGTAATGGCAAGTTCCTGAATAATCTGAACCGTGATCAACAAAATGGTGATAAACCCAAGCGTATCGCTGGCCAGGGCGATGCCGCCCGGCACCAGAAGCCGCCGAAAGCTTTTACGCGCTGCATCAAAGCCGGTGACCCCGTCAAAAAGCTCGGCCTGGACGGCGCCGACCATTTGAACCCCGTGGCTGACGCCGATGGCAAAGATAAGAAACGGCACCAGGATTCCCATGGGATCCATGCCGAAACCCAACACCGTTACCATGCCAAGCTGCCACACCACGGCCATCAAGGATGCCGCCAGGGGAATGATCGTCAGTTTAACGGATTGCGTATAGAAAAACACCAACAGGGCGGTGATGATGAAGCTGACAGCAAAAAAGAGCACCACGCGGCCGGCGCCGTCGGATATATCCCCAATCACCTTGGCAAACCCGATGATGTGAACCGTGACATTCTCGTCGCGGGCTTCGAATTTGGCTCGCAGCTTTTCCTCCAACTCGTGCGCGACATCGATGTAATTGAGCTTCTCGCCCGTGTTCGGATTGATCTCAAGAAGCTGGGCGGAGATAATGGCGCCCGAAAAATCATTGGCGACCAGCCTTCCCACGATATTGGCCTTGAGCATATTCTTTCGGACGGTGGCCAACCCTTCCGGAGTGGGGCGAAAATCATCAGGAACCACATTTCCGCCCGAAATGCCGTCTTCCACCACCTCCGTAAACCGGACATTGGGCGTAAAGATGGAATACACCTGCGCCCGATCGACGCCCGGAATAAAAAAGACTTCATCGGTAGCGTCTTTAAAAAGCGCAAAAAACGACTGAGTGAAAATATCGCCTTTTTTTACCATGCATGCGATGAGCACCCGGTTCGCTCCGCCGAATTCCTGCCGATGCATCATGTAGGTTTTCATATATTCGTGTTGCAGCGGCAAAAGTTTGCTGAATCCGGCATCCACCCGCAGCTGAAAGGCAAAGTAGGCCATTACCAGGGTGACGGCAAGAAAAAAGCCGATGACCCATGGGCGATGAGCAAAAATGAACGTTTCAAGGCGCGAAACGGAAAAGGAAAAATGCATGCTGGTTCCTTAATGAACGGACACTCATGGTATCAATCGAAGGTGACGGGAATCTTCTTAGCGCCGCCTTCGCCAAACAACAACAGGTGGTTGTCCTGCGTCGGCACAAGGCAAGAGATCCCTTTTCGGTCCGCCTGCGGGTGCAGGGTGAAACTAAGGCCCTCATCCCGGCTGACGATCAGCGTCCCTTCATTTCCCGCAATCACGATCCGGCCGTCTGAAAGCCGAACGCCCGCGTTGAGCATCGCTTCCGTGCCGGTCTCGATTTTTTCCCACGCGTCCCCGGCATCTTCGGACCGAAAGAGATGCCCCCGCAAGCCGAACAACAAAACCGTGTCATGGGCAAGGGGCAACAGGCCGAAAAAAGAGCCTTCATAGGGGGCACGGATATCCTGCCAGGTTTGGCCGGCATCCACGGAACGCAAGGCCAGGCCGGCTTCGGCGGCGATATAGAATTTGCCATTTGATGCGGCAGCCACCTGATTTAAATGGCGATCTTCTTCAATAATGACGTGCGGCCGCCAGGTGTTTCCCCCGTCATTCGTTTGAAGAAACAAGCCATAGGCGCCGACGGCAAACCCGTTTTGGCTATCAACGCACCATAAATCCAAAATGGGTTTTTCTTCCTTCGGGGCGTCACGCAGTTTTTCCCATGTTTTTGCACCGTCACGGGTCATCAAAATCACGGCATCGTGACCGGCGGCCCAGCCCGTGGCATCATCATGAAAGGCAACGCTCGTGAGGGTGGCCCGAGTGGGAACTGCCACCTGATGCCAGCTTTCCCCCTGATCATCCGAATAGAGAATATGCCCCCGCTCGCCCACAACCACGCACCGGCCGCTTTTCAGCATAACGCCGTCGAGCAGCAGGGATCGGGCGGCAAGGGGCATGATCTCAGCGGATTCGGATTCAGATTCAAGGGCCGCTGCCGGGTCGCCCCAGATCATGGTCAGGGCTACACCGGCATACAACAGCCATTGAATCCGCCGACAGGTCATGACGCGCATCAGCGTTTGCCTTCCCGCCTCAATGCGGCAGGCACATAATCTTCAGCCGTTCGCTGAATATTAAAGTCGTACATACTGCTTTCATTGTCCAGGCCGATGGCCAGATAGCGCCCCGATTGAAGATCCGTGTGCACTTCAAGTGTCGTCCAGAGGGTGGGTTTTTCGTAATAATTGATGACATGGCCTTCCGAAACCCGCCACAACTGATCCCGGTTATCATAGATATCGACCAAGAGCACCTGCCAGGAATCTTCGTCCACATAAAAGGTGCGGCGTTTATAAAGATGACGGGCACCGTCCTTTAGCGTGGCGTCCACCACCCACACCCGGTGAAGTTCGTAGCGGCAATAATCGGGGTTGATGTGCAATGGGGTCAAAATATCCTTGTATTTCAGCTTGTCACTGTGAAGCTGATAGGAATTATACGGCACATAGATCTCTTTTTTTCCGACCAATTGCCAATTATACCGGTCCGGAGCACCATTGAACATGTCGAATTGATCGCTGGTCCGAACGCCGTCCGAAGCGGTTCCGGGATTGTCGTAGGCCACATTGGGCGCCCGCCGGACACGGCGTTGGCCCGGGTTGTAAAGCCAGGCTTTTCGGGGTTCTTTGACCTGGTTGAGGGTTTCATACACAAGAAGAATGCCCCCGGCGAGTCGGGCCGGTGCGGTAACCGTCTGCTTGAAATAAGCAATCCGATTATTGAGCCCTTCTTCGGTCATCCCCACATGGCAATACAGCAAATCGAACTCATCTTCAAATTGAACCAGCGTGTATTGGCCGTTTCGGGTCGGCGCGGCCTGCGCGAACAGTCTGAGTGCGATCTCTCCCCGGTACCGAACCAAATGATTCCAGATGACTTCAACCCCTTGTTTGGGAATGGGAAAGGGAATGCCGATCACGGTGCCTTGAACGCCGTCCCCGTTGTTGACGATCTCGGCCGTGGCCGCCACTTTTTTTGTGGCCTCATAGATGCGCTGAGGGACGGCCGCGCTGCGGTGGGTCGGATAAACGTTGAGTTTAAAGGTGTCATAGAGTTGCAGCATGGCCTGGTGACCGGGCGTGAGCTTGTCTTTATACTGATTCATATTGGCGGCGGTAATCGTAAAAAGAACGGTATCCGCTGCATAGGGGTCGGGATGATGCATGCCGATCGTATACCCTTCGGGTGGCTGCGTGATGCCGCCGGTCCAGGGCGGAATCGTGCCGTCTTGATTTCCCGCCATTTCACCCCCCAGCGGGGTCAACTCCTTGCCCAGCCGATCAATCTCCTCGATAGACAGCTTGCCCACGGCCACCGAGGCGCCGACAGCGAGCAGCAGGGAAAGACTGAAACAAATAAAAACATTTTTAACCATAACATCCTCCCCTTTTTTCAGAATGAGTACTTGATATTGGCCCCGATAAAATCGCGGTCATTGATCAGGTTGTATCGGCTGCCGCCGAAAAAGCACGTATAACTGATATCCATGGTCAGGTTCGTCAGATAACCGGCGGTCAGTCCCAAGGTAACCGCTTTTCTCCCCTCAAGGAAATTGCCGCCCGGACCGGGGCTGTTTCCCTGCACATCGTGCTGCCAGGCAAAATGCGGCGTCAAGCCGACGGGACCAACGGCGTTGCTGTACTCCAGCCGGCCCGCGATTCGATATCCCCAGGAATCCTGATCCGCAAAGTTGTCGGAGGGCTCGCTGGCAATTCCGGCGTGCGCGCCGCCGAAGGGTTTCGTGGGGTCTGTTCCCGGCAGAATACTTTGAGAAGCGTTTCCGCTGGTGTAGGTGCCGGAAGATTCCAGCCGCAGCTCGTCCTTATCGGGCATGTTGTGAACATGCGTCCAGCCGACTTCTCCCACCAAAATAAAGGTGTTCGCCCGAAGGGTCGGCCCGAAAGCCTTGGTTGCAGTGGCTTGCACCTGGGTGATGTCCTTTTCGATATACCCGTGAATGGTCTCGTCGGCACCGAACACTCTCAGTTGGTTATCTTTATAGGCGGGGTTAAATCCGATGGGTGAGAGGGCCGCAAGCAGCAACTCAATATCATCCACCTGCAACGGAACATCCCGGCGATGGGAGACTTCCCCCTGCAACGCGATGCCGGAGGTGCCAAGATCCGTGTTGAAGCTGACGCCGAAGAGTTGAATATCTTCCGGATACTCCAGAAAATACCGGGCCGTTTGGGAATAGGCATCGACAGACAGGCTTGCGGCGGTGGAAACAGCCGTGGCGTAGGGGAAACCCGCCGCCGTCAAATTGGCGACCCTGGCACCGAATGCGGCTGAGGAGGATAAGTCGACCCCGGCCACCGTTCCGGTTTGAGCACTGATCACGGGAACCCGGCTATGATAATTCATAAAGTAAAAGCCGAACTCCGCATCCGCCAGCATCGGTGTAAACAAACGAAGTGCGACGCCGAACTGGCCGTCATCGTCCGCATCCTGATCGGCCGCTCTGCCGACCGCCAGAAAATCCGGATCAAATCCCAGCGGTCCCAAATTCGTCCCGAACTCCCACACCCTTCCCCACCCCAGCATCACGCGGCTGCCGCCGTCACCGGCAAAATCGCTGGTGCTGAAATAGGAGCCGGGCGGGTCAATATCCGTGTTATCCCAGTCATAGAGATAAAAGCCCTCTACCGAGATCATCTCGCTCAAGCCGATGGCGGCGTAAATCATGCCTTCGGGCAGCAGCGCTTCTTTAAGCTCCGCGCCGGGCAAACGAATGGCGCTGACATCCACGGGGTTGATGGTGTTGATGCTGTTCTGAAAAAAGGTGCTCTCTCCCCAACTGACGAGCTGCTCGCCGATTCGAAACTCAACGGGTCTGCCCAGCAAATCAAAGCCTGCGGAGAAATAGGCATCCAGCAGTCGCACATCCGAACCGACCAGGTCCAAGGCCTCGTCGGTCAGATCTATGTGATCCCTGTTGCCGTCCTTGTACTCAAAATCGTAAAACCCGGAGCCTCTGACGAACACACCAACGTTTTTGTACTTAAGGTCCAACTCCGAAGTCGCTTTTACGGCATTGCTGAAAATTTCTCTTCCGAAATTAAGATTGCCGTCATCCCCATTGACGGAGTATGCCTTGCCACCGTTGGCCAGACCGACAATCTCCTCGTCCCTCTCCGCCACACGCCAACTTAGGCCATAGGAAAGCGTGGTGTCCAGGCTGCCCTGCATGTCTCCGGCATTAAACTGAAACCCCGCCGCCGGTGAAACCAATAAGAACATCACGGCAAGGCCCCACAATAAATGGCCGGCAGGTCGTTTCCGCCGGCAAAACGGGTTCATGGACTTGCGTCTCATAGGCTCTCCCCCCTTATGGTTTAATTGGTGAAAGAATAATCCATGGTGCATCGGCCTGTTCATAGGGTGCTACACAACGATCATGCGTCCTGTTTATGGGTGCTTGTGCTGCGATGAAATTAGGGCGAAGGAAGACAATCGGGACGTCAGTTAACGCGGGCCGCCGCCGATGGTCATGTGCTGTGCAACCGATAGCAAGTCATATCGCTCACACTACCGTATTGCCGCTTCTGTTTAACGGGCTTTTTCGTTAAATCTCTTTCAAATTTAGATAGTTGTCAAGCAAAAAGTCATTCGAAGCCGTTTTTCCTGAATCTAACGCGCGGTTATGGTATATGAAAAGAAAGGTTAGTCCCAAATCGGAAAGCGGTTATCCATTCGTTTCTTTCCGGGTTTGCCACCCGGGTACGGTGATTTTCAGAAAGTGTAAAGGGGACTGGCTTTTATTGCACCCGGTGACTTCGGATTGACAACAACGGCGGCGTGTTTATTTTTCTATCAATTAAAACAGATGGTTTTTATAGGGGGAAGAAAATATGCGCTTTGATAAATTAACCATAAAAGCTCAGGAATTGCTCAGCAACGCCCAATCTCTGGCCTCAACCAGAGGGCACCAGCAAATCGAGCCGGAGCATCTGCTGGCGGCGATGTTGGAGGAAAAGGAGGGCATCGCCATCGGCGTTTGCCGCAAACTCGGCGTGTCCCCCGGTGTCGTATTGCAGGAAGTCAACCTGGCCTTGGCTCGATTTCCGAAAATCAGCGGTGGCATGGATGACGTTTATTTATCCAAGCGGGCAAAGGACGTTTTGGATAAAGCCTTTGCCCAGGCGGCCAACATGAAAGATGAGTATGTCAGCATCGAGCATGTGCTGCTCGCCCTATCGAATGAAAAAGAAGGAGACGCCGCCGCCATTTTAAACCGAAACGGCATTGGGTCCGAATCGATTTTAAAGGTATTGATGACGCTCAGGGGCTCACAGCGAATCACAGACCCCAACCCGGAAGAAAAATACCAGGCGTTGGATAAGTTCAGCCGGGATCTGACCGATTTGGCCCGGCTGGGGAAGCTCGATCCGGTCATCGGCCGGGATGATGAAATTCGCCGAATCGTGCAAGTGCTTTCCAGGCGAACAAAGAACAATCCCGTGCTTATCGGCGAGCCGGGGGTGGGGAAAACCGCTATCGTCGAGGGGTTGGCGCAACGGATTGTGGCCGGTGATGTGTCGGAAACACTCAAAAACCGCCGACTGGTCGCACTGGACATGGGCGCCCTCATCGCAGGCGCCAAATACCGGGGTGAATTTGAGGATCGGTTAAAAGCGGTCTTAAAAGAGGTAGAGCGTGCCGAAGGAGACGTGATTCTGTTTATTGATGAATTACACACCCTGGTCGGGGCCGGCGCCGCCGAGGGCGCAATGGACGCCTCCAATATGTTAAAGCCCGCTCTGGCGCGGGGAACACTTCGGTGCGTGGGGGCCACCACCTTGAACGAATATCGCAAATATATCGAAAAAGACGCGGCCCTGGAGCGCCGGTTTCAGCCGGTACTGGTCACCGAACCCACCGTGGCGGACACCATCTCGATTCTTCGGGGGCTTAAGGAAAAATATGAGGTTCACCACGGCGTAAGAATCAAGGACTCGGCCATCGTGGCCGCCGCGAAATTATCGCACCGGTACATCTCGGACCGGTTTTTGCCGGATAAGGCCATAGACCTGATCGATGAATGTGCTTCCGGCCTGCGAATTGAAATCGACAGCATGCCCGTTGAAATCGATGAAATTCAGCGGAAAATCATTCAAGCTGAAATCGAACGCGAAGCCCTGAAAAAAGAAACGGACCCGGCGTCGCGGGAAAGACTGCAAACGCTGGAAAAAGAAATTGCCGACATGCAATCCGACATCACTGGCATGAAAGCCCATTGGCAAAATGAAAAGGAGTTGATTCAGACCCTTCGTCGAATCAATCAGGCACACGAGCAGTTGAACATGGAAAGCCAGCAGGCCGAGCGCAACGGGGATCTGGCCAAGGTGGCCGAGATTCGCTACGGAAAGCTTGAAGAACTTAAACGGCAACTCAACCAGACCAATGAGCAGCTGTTGAAACTGCAGGCGGATCGGAAAATGCTCAAGGAAGAGGTCGATGACGAGGATATTGCCGAAGTCATTTCCCGGTGGACCGGCATTCCCGTCAGCAAGATGCTGGAGGGGGAAAAGGAAAAACTCGTCCATATGGAGCAACGGCTTGAACAGCGCGTGGTCGGCCAAAGCGAGGCCATTTCCGCTGTTTCCGATGCGGTGCGCCGCGCCCGGTCCGGATTGCAGGATCCGAACCGGCCCATCGGCTCCTTTATCTTCATGGGCCCGACGGGCGTGGGAAAAACCGAGCTGGCCAAGGCCCTGGCGGAGTTTTTGTTCGACAGCGAGCTGGCCATTGTCCGAATCGACATGTCCGAATATATGGAAAAGCATGCCGTTGCGCGACTCATCGGCGCCCCGCCGGGTTACGTAGGCTATGAAGAGGGCGGATATCTGACGGAAGCCGTCCGCCGCCGCCCCTATTCGGTTGTGCTTTTTGACGAGATTGAAAAAGCACATCCGGAGGTGTTCAACGTGCTGCTGCAGATTCTCGATGACGGCCGCATGACGGACGGTCACGGCCGCACCGTCAGCTTCAAAAACTGCATCATTATCATGACCTCCAATGTGGGCAGCCAGTGGATTCAGGAATTGGGTGTAAATCGGCGCGAGGAGT
Source organism: Desulfobacterales bacterium (assembly GCA_034003325.1). Lineage (NCBI taxonomy): Bacteria > Pseudomonadati > Thermodesulfobacteriota > Desulfobacteria > Desulfobacterales > Desulfobacterales bacterium. The sequence continues at coordinate 261,124 of JAVEYW010000002.1, read as the reverse complement.
TGGAAGCGCGCATTACGCAAGCGCTTCGAGCCAATTTCAAACCGGAATTTTTAAACCGGATCGACGAAACCATTATCTTTCACAATCTCACGCCCGAGCTGATCGGTCGCATTGTGGAGATTCAACTAACCGGATTGCGTGAAAAGCTTGCCGAACGAAAGGTAACGATTGAATTATCCGACGATGCGTTGGGACTACTGACAACACTCGGCTATGACCCGATTTATGGGGCGCGCCCCTTAAAGCGGGCCATTCAAAAACACATGGAAAATCCGCTCTCCATGGCGATTTTAAAAGGGGAAATTCGGGAAGGAATGAAAATTACCGTGGAAGAGGCGAATGGCGCGCTGGTTTTTAAGTCTGCCTGACACTCAATGCGCCGTTTGCCGAGAAAAACACGGCAGCCGCATCCCACATAACAGGGTGCGGCTGCTTTATTTTAAATCAGATGGACTCGACTTGCGCCATGAAAAGATCCTGATATTTACGATCGTCTTCGGGCGTTATCTCCGTCGGAAGCTTCTCCATGGCAGCGGCAACAGCCATGTCGACCAGTTCAGCCATAAAGGAGGCTCTGGCAAAATGGATTTTGCTCTCTACGCGCCGTTTGGCGCTTTCGAGCATCAAGCGACTTTGCGCCATGGCCTCTTGAATCATCCGTTCTTTTTCAGCCTCCGCCTGACGAATGATTTTCTCTTTTATTTCAGCCGCCCGAATATCGCTTTGCGCTAAGAGGGTTCGGGCTTCCTCGACCTTTGACTGAACCGCCGCCTTTTCATTTTCAAGCGACTTGATTTCAACCGCCACATTTTCCTTTTGCCCTTCCAGAAAATTCTTCAGTGGGGTCCGGCCGAATTTCACAATCAAAAAGGCCAAAATAAAAAAGTTCAGCCATTTCATTGCCGTATCGTAGGTTCCCCGCCAACTGGCGGCGCCTTCAGACGCCAGTGCGGTCTGGCCCCATAAAAGAAGGCCGAGCACCAACAAGGCGACAACACATTTCGAATAACGCGAATAGGGATTAGACTTCATGATGCCAGCCTCCGATCCAACATCTTTTCCATGATGGAAACGGTCAGCCGCTCGGCCTCCTCGGTGATATTGGCTTTGGCGGCGTCGACCATTTTCGTCACATCGTCTTCGGCCTTTTTCCGAATGGCGTCCATTTCCCTGCTCGTGGCTTTCAGCACGGCGCCGGCTTCCTGCTGCGCGCTCGCTTCCAAACTCGCCTGAACCTCAAAAGCGTCCGCCTTGATAGCCGATTCTCTTTTTTTCGTCTCCGCCGATACGGTTTCCAGCGCCTGCTCCGCCTGATCGATATCCTTACGAATTCGATCGATCAACGCGCCTCGTTCCTCAACGGTCCGCCGAAGCGGCCGAAACATGATCCGATTTAAAAGAAACACCAGTATGAGAAAGGAAACAACCTGAACAATCAGGGTTTCATTGATACTGATCAGGGCAATGTTGCTTACGATTTCCATAATCTTTTTCCAGATAAAATATGTTGTCCGTCCGGATTAGACGACAAACAGGAGCAACAGGGAAATAACGAGCGCATAAATGCCCGTGGACTCCGATACCGCCTGACCTACCAGCATGGTCCGGGTCAACAGCCCTGCTTCCTTCGGATTTTTTCCAATGGCCTCGCATGCCTTTGCCGCTGCCATGCCTTCACCAACCCCCGGCCCGATGGCACCCAGTCCCATGGAAATACCGGCGCCCAAAAAAGCCGCCGCTTTTACAATGTCCACGCCTTCAATCGCCATGATGTGATCCTCCTAGAATTTTTTAAATTTCGCCGTTCGGCAACCCCGCCGACAGCCTATATGACAAAAATCAATACCAATGCAACAACCAGTGAATAAATGCCCGTGGACTCGGCTACAGCCTGCCCCACCAGCATGGTTCGAACCAGGGTGCCACGGGCATCCTCGTTTCTTGCAATCCATTTTACCGCATTATGCCCCGCAAAGCCTTCCCCGACGCCCGGACCAAACGCACCAAGCCCCATACAAATACCTGCCGACAGAAGCGCTGCGCTGGGTGCAAGCAATGTAGTAGACGGAAACTCTTTGAATATCAGAATAAAACTAATCAAAAGGCTGTAAATGGCCGTGGTTTCGGTCACTGCAAGCCCAAGCAGCATAATGTTGGTAATGGGCCCGGCTTCAGATGGATTTCTGGCCACCCCCTCACAGCCCGCACCGGCCACCAGCCCCTCTCCGATGCCGGATCCGATCGCGCCCAGCCCCATGGACAGGCTCGCCCCGAGAATTGCGGCCCATGTGGGGGAAAATGGATGCGTGCTGAAATTAAAAAAGAGTAAAATCAAGGAGGTTACCAATGCAAAAATGGCCGGTGTCTGACATACCGCCGACCCTACCAGCATGGTGGTGGTCAAGCGCTTCATGGACGCCGGTTGGCGACCGATGCCTTTGCAGGCTTGCGCTCCGGGAAATCCGGACCCAACCCCTGAGCCGATCGCGCCCAACCCCATGCACAGCCCGGCCGCCAGCAGCGAAAAGGCCACGGTGAGATTGCCCGTGGGCGCCGGTGTAAACAGCAGCAGCATGGCAACAACCAACGCAAAAATAGAGGCGGATTCGGCAACCGCCTGCCCCACCAGCATGGTTTTAAAGATGTCACCGGTGGATTCCGGAGTCCTCGAAATCGCCAGGGTGGCCTCGGAGGCCACGTATCCCTCACCAATGGCGGCACCCATGGCACCAAACCCCATGGCGGCGGCAGCGCCGATAAATTGTGCCAGCCTTTCCCAGACATGGATATCTTGTATCATTTTTTAATTAACCTGAACCGAAATGTAGACGATTGTTAGCATGGTGAATACAAAAGCCTGAACCGTACCCACAAAAAGGCCGAAAAACGCGTTCAAAAACGGGGGCAGCAACACGCTGTAAGTCAGATAGGAAACCACCAGGATGATGATGGAACCGCCCATGATATTTCCGAAAAGACGGAACGAGATCGATACCACCTTTGCCAGCTCACCAATCACATTCAGCGGCATCATGAAAAACATCGGCTCGAAATAGGCTTTCGTATAAGATTTCAATCCCTTGGCGCGAATACCCGCCCAGTGGGCAATCACAAAGCCCAACAACCCGAGACTCAACGGCGTATTCAAGTCCTTGGTCGGCTCCTCCAGATGGGGAATAATTCCCAACCAGTTGGAACATACCAGAAACATAAATAGCGCACAGATCATCGGCGCATATTTTTGGGCCAGTTTTTTGTCCAAAGCATCGTCCGCCAGTCCGTACAGGTTGGCAACCAATAGCTCGCCTACCACCTGAAACGGATTCGGCAGAATGCCGCGCTTTCGGGTCGTCATGTAGCCGAACAGAACCAACGCCAAAATGACAATCCATGTCATGATGATGACCTCGAGATTGAAAGTCATTTTATATCCACCGACGGAAATCAGCAGCTGATGTATTTTGCCTAGTTCCTCCATGCCCCTTACCCTTATTTTTTAGTCAATGGTGTGATCAACCGTAAAATTTGTTCTCCCAGAAGAACGAATTGAACCATAAATATGCCGATTATCGCAGCCGCCACATTGAACTCGGGAAATCTGACGCCGATAAATATCGGTATGGCAAGCAACGCGTATCGGAAAAGAATGGAAACTGCTGAAATGGCCGTGGCTTTATTTTTGGATTGGCCGACCCGCCAGGGAAGGGTTTCCCCCATCAGAATAAAATTGAGGATGCCGAAGAGTGTCCCGAGAATCAGCCCCTTGCCAATGGGTTTATATCCGGCCAAAATAAACCCCAACCCTAAAACTATCGCCAGGATAATGGCACGGGAACAATACTTTTTCTGTATTTGACGAATCGATTCCAACGGCTACCCCTCGTTGTCCGGTTCGTCCGGTTTCTTTTGAGATGATGTCATCGTCTCATCTATCTGCCGATAAACGGTAACCCCGCCGCCGGCAATCCCCAGAAGTATGAAAATCGTAGTAAAAACGCCCTTCGTGCCGAGCCACTGGTCCAGCTTGATACCGAGCCACAGACAAAACAGTATGCAACCGACCATCGTGAGCCCGATTTGCATTAAAATATGAAGATTGTCCGTCCATGCACGATTTTTTTTGAAATCGAATAACACGCGTATTCACCCGGAGACTTCCTTTACACCAGGGTTTTTCATGAAACAAAGCACAACCGATTGCTGAATTTCCACCGGCATGTCGGATGCCGACCGATCGTAAAATCATTAAAATTAAGAAAGTAGGTTTATCAACGCCTACCTTTTGTTGTCAAGGGGAAAAAAGAAATCCATGTTTCCGAATGTTGAGGCTGGTTCATTGGAATACATTTGTGTTATAGTAGGTTACAGAAATAAAATTCTGATTGATGCCTGAAGAAATAATTCAGTATGCCATAAGTCAGAAATGAATTGAGTTTCGCATTCGTTCTAACCCGTCATCGAGGAAAGGGAACACCCATGGCCCTGTCGGCACAGGAAAAACTGAGGAGATTCTACGCGGTTTTTAAAGGAGACGACCAGGTTCTGATCGTTATCAATGCGGACCCGGACGCCATTGCCAGCGCTATGGGTGTCAAACGGTTATTATGGCGTAAGGTTTCCGGCATCGTGATAACGAATATCAATATTATCAAGCGACCGGACAATCTGGCCATGATTCGGTTATTGGGGGTGCAATTGGTCTATATTGAAAAGATCGATCCCTCGCGATTCAGCCGAATCATCATGGTCGATTCGCAGCCGGAGCATAACAAGGCCTTTTCCCAGCTTGCGCCGCATGTCGTTATTGACCATCACCCGGCTACTGCCTGCAATGCCGCTTTTCTGGATATAAGACCCACCTATGGCGCCACAGCCACCATCATTACCGAATACCTGCGGGCAGCCGCCATCAAGCCTTCGGTCAAGTTGGCAACCGGGCTGTTTCATGCCATTAAAACCGATACCAGCAATTTCGAACGCCCGGCGCTTGTCGAGGATATTCGGGCCTTTCAATTTTTATATCAACACGCCAACATTCAACTGGCCAAAAAAATAGAGCACGATGAAATTCGGCTCGACTTTCTGAAATACTACCGAATCGCCCTGGAAAACATGCGTATTCGAAAAGGCAGGGTTTTTGCGTATCTCGGCCCCGTGGCCACACCGGATATCTGTGTGCTGATCGCGGATTTTTTCATGCGCGTGCATCAAATCAATTACAGCATTGTCTCGGGCATTTACGAAGGCGTTCTGGTCATCATTTTTCGAAATGACGGGTTACGAGCCAGCGCCGGAAACCTCGCCAAACAAAGTTTCGGGCCGTTCGGTTCCGCAGGCGGCCACAAAAGCATGGCCCGCGCGGAACTCAATGTCGCAAACCTGCCCGAAGGCGTAGCGGCTTGGAACAACAAAGTCCTATTCAAGTGGATCGTGGATCAGATTGAATATAAAGGGGGTAAAAAGCCTCCCCGCGAAAAAAAGAAAAGCACCGCAGGGGATAGTTGATTGAGACGACCGCACACCCGCATAACAATTCTTGGCTCCGGCACATGCGTCCCTTCGCTGGCGCGCAGCGCCTGCGCCGTACTTGTGGAAACCGGAGAGGCCAAAATCCTGCTGGATGTCGGGCCGGGCACCATGCACCGGCTTTTAAAGGCCGGTCTCCGTGTTTTCGAGATATCTCATCTGTTTTTGAGCCATTTTCACCCGGATCACACGGGTGAATTGGTTTCGTTTTTATTTGCCAACAAATATCCTGAAAAAGTGCTGCGATCCGGGCCGCTGACCCTTGTGGCGGGAAAGGGGATTCACACTTTTTTTAATGGTCTCAGGGCGGTATATGGCGAGTGGATTGAATTGCCGTCCCCCTTTTTTGATATTCTGTCAATGGACACCGCCGGCGCAAATTCCATTCAATTTCAGGGCATCCGCGTAGATTCGATGCCGGTGGACCACCGGCCCGAAAGCCTGGCCTATCGCATCACTGGCGTGGACGGCAGATCAGTGGTATATTCCGGCGACACGGACATGAGCGAGAACCTGATCAACCTGGCCCGAAACGCCGATGTGCTGATTTGTGAGGCGGCCTTGCCGGATGCGTTAAAAACCCCGGGGCATCTGACCCCGTCGCTGGCCGGTTCGATCGCGGCGCGCGCCGGCGTTAAACAACTCGTGCTCACTCACTTTTATCCGGAATGCGATAGGGCCGATATGCTGGGTCAGTGCCGGAAAACCTATGACGGGCCGGTGGCACTGGCCAAGGACTTAATGCGCTTATGAGGTATTATCCCATCAATCTGGACATTAAGGGGCGGCATTGCCTCGTGGTGGGCGGTGGTGGTGTCGGGTTCAGGAAAGTCACAACACTGCTGGCCTGCGGCGGGCTGGTTACGGTGGTCAGCCCCGCGCTGGTTCCCGAATTGCAGGCCCTTGCGGATTCCTGCGATATCACCTGGCATTCGCGCGGCTACCGGGCATCCGATCTGGCGAATATGTTTCTCGTTATCGGCGCAACGAACGATGAACAACTCAATAACCAAGTGAGCACCGACGCACACGGCCAGAATATGCTTTGCAACATTGCCGACCGGCCCGCTGCGTGCAACTTCATTCTCCCTTCGATCGTCCATCGGGGGGATCTGGTGCTCACCATTTCAACCTCGGGCAAGAGCCCGGCATTTGCCAAACAGCTTCGAAAAGAGCTTGAAAAGCAATTTGGGGCGGAATATAAGGCCTTTCTTCTGTTGATGGGCGCGATCAGAGATAGACTCCTCTCGCAAGCCCACGAACCGGAAGCGCATAAGCCGCTGTTTGAAAAGCTGATCAACGCGGGATTGTTGACGCGCATTCGGGAAAACGATACGGACGGCATTAACCGCCTGCTTTTTGAAACGCTTGGTTCGGGATATGAACTGAATCGTTTGATCGATAAGGACTGATCGCAACCCCTTAACTTTGATTTGAAAGTGTATCGTCTCATGCAGGAAGCCAATTTGTTCACTTTCTTTTTTTATTTGCTGAGCATGGCCGCTTATATCGCCTATCTTTTTTTTCAGCATGACCGCCTTCAAAAAATAGGGTACCTGCTGATGCTCACGGGCTTTGTCAGTCACAGTCTTTCTCTTTTGCTCGGGTATTTCACGACCGGTTTTTTCCCCGGGCACAACCTGTATCAGACACTTCTGATCGCAGGGTGGGCGTTTACGGGTGTGTTTTTACTCTTTCAATACCGGTTTAATTTAAAAATACTGGGTGTTTATGCCGCTCCGCTGGCAACTGTAATCATGGCGGTATGTTTGCGTGCACCGGAACCTGCGGAAAATGTGGCGGTTTTTTTTAAAAGTTTTTGGCTGTTTTTTCATGTGATCACCATCTTTCTGGGAAATGCCGCCTTTGCGCTGGCCTGCGGCATCGGTGTGCTCTATCTGATACAGGAGCACAATATAAAGACCAAGCACCGCGGATTTTTCTTTCGGCGGCTACCGTCCCTGGATCTTCTGGACAGCACCGGACACGGCTGCATTATTGCGGGATTTACATTGTTGACCATTGGACTGGTAGCAGGGATTTTATACGCCAAGGCAATCTGGGGCAGATTCTGGAGTTGGGATGTCAAGGAAGTCTGGTCCGGCATCATGTGGCTGTTTTATGCCGCCTTACTGCATGAGCGCCTGACCGTGGGGTGGCGGGGACGTAAGGCAGCCGTCATGTCCATTATCGGATTTATGGTATTGCTCTTTACCTTTTTCGGCGTCAACTTTCTTCTGGGCGGTCATCATGGTGACTTTACCCGATAAAGAGCTGTGCCGCCTTTTCCGGACCGGTGCTTTTCCTTATCAAAAACAAAGATTAACAAAATTATAATGCACGATATATTTCTTTTAGGACTCAACCATAAAACCGCCCCCGTAGCAGTGCGCGAATGCCTCGCGTTCACGGCTCCCGAGAGCGTTCAAGCCATGGCTTGGCTTCGCAAACATGCGGCCATTGGCGAAGTAGTCCTTTTTTCCACCTGCAACCGCGTTGAAATCCTTTATACGGCCAGGGACAACGCGGCGGCGCTGGCTGCAGTCAAGGGGTTTCTTTCCGAATACAAACAGGTGTCCACGCATCAATTTGAATCGTCCCTTTATTTTTACTCGGGAGAGGAGGCGGTTCGCCATATATTTCGCGTGGCGGCCAGCCTGGATTCCATGATGGTCGGAGAACCCCAGATTCTCGGACAGATCAAGGCGGCCTATCGCACCGCCACTCAGGAGAAAAGCACGGGCGTGATTCTTAACCGCTTGCTTCACCGAACCTTCTGGCTGGCCAAGCGCATTCGCAGTGAAACCGGCATCGGGGATCATGCGGTTTCCATCAGTTATGCGGCCATTGAGCTGGGTCGAAAAATTTTCGGCAGCCTGGAGAAAAAGAAGGTATTATTAATCGGTGCCGGAGAAATGGCGGAACTGGCTGTTGAACACCTGATCCGCAACCGCGCAGGGGATATTCTGGTGGCCAATCGAACCTTTTCCCACGCCGTGGAATTGGCCGGCCGATACCGGGGGCAAGCCATACGATTCGAAGAAATTGCCAAGGCCCTGGCAACGGTGGACATTATCATCAGCTCTACCGGCGCACCCGGATTCGTCATTTTGCCCGACCACGTCAAGGGGGTCATGCGGGGCCGGAAAAACCGGCCGTTGTTCTTTATCGACATTGCGGTTCCCCGGGATATCGATCCGAAAATCAATCGCATCACCAACTCCTACGTATACGACATTGACGATTTAAAGGGGGTTGTGGACGAGAACATCGAGGATCGGGGGCAAGAGGCCATCAAGGCGGAGCGGTTGGTGGATGAGGCAGTTATTCAGTTTCATAAATGGTATAAGGGGCTTGAAGTCGTTCCCACCATCGTGGCCTTGCGGCAGCAAATGGAAAAAATCGTGGAGGCGGAAATCAATCGAACCCTTCATGGTCTCGGGTATGAAACCGAAACGGACCGCGAGGCATTCAGCCGCATGAAAACCGCACTGATCAACAAAATACTCCATTATCCAACGCTGTTTTTAAAACAAAAGGATACGCACGGCGATACGGCCGCCTATCTAAATACGGTTCGGCGAATGTTTCAATTGGATGAAAACAATGATTGCGGAGGTAAACATTGAAAAAGAAGATAGCCTTTTTATTCCCGGGTCAGGGGTCCCAGAACGTGGGCATGGGGTTGGATTTATATCGGGAATTTGATTATGTCAGGGAAATTTTCGACATGACGGATGAAACGGCCAAAACGAGTATCGCCAAGCTTTGCTTTGAAGGCCCGATGGATGCGCTGACGCTGACGGTCAATCTGCAACCGGCTGTAACCGCAGTGAATTTGGCCTGTCTGGCCGTGCTGGAAAAAGAGGGCTTGGCGCCGGATTTTTCCGCCGGTCATAGCCTGGGCGAATTCAGTGCCCTCTCGGCAGCCGGCGTGATCAGCAAGCCGGATGCATTGCGACTCGTCTTTGAACGGGGAAAATTGATGCACCGGGAGGCGACAAAACACACAGGCGCCATGCAAGCCGTTATGGGGCTGCCCATTGATGCGGTCTCGAAACTGGTGGCTGAGGCCGCAGCGGAAGGCGTAGTCTCTGTCGCGAATCATAACGCACAAACCCAGATCGTGATCACCGGCGCTCCGGAAGCCGTAAATAAGGCCGGCGCTCTGGCAAAGGAAAGAGGCGGAAAAGCCATCGCGCTGAAAGTCAGCGGCGCCTGGCATAGTGCCCTGATCAAAGGCGCTGAAGCCGAATTTGAGGCATATCTTCACACCATCGCCTTTAGTACACCTAACAGCCGGGTGATTCACAATGTCACGGCCGCCACCGCTGATACGGCCGAGGAGATCAGGTCCCTGATGGCCAAGCAGCTTTGTTCGCCGGTTCGTTGGTACGATACCATGACGGCCCTGATGAATGCGGACATCGACATCTATGCCGAGGTGGGACCCGGAAAGGTGCTTACCGGTCTTCTGAAAAAGACCTTGCCGCCCGGTCATTCAGCAACTATTCATAATATCAGCGACTTGAAATCAATCGAATCGTTTTTGAATGCCGTTTCATAGCCCACGAACCCCCAGGCGGCCGACAAATTTTCCACCTTTACTTGCTCTTTATGATATGTTACAGAAAACGACTTATGAAATGGACCTGATGTAAGGGAGAAACGCTGATGGATAAAAAAGACCTTGACTACTTTAAAGAATATCTTTCAGATCGTTTAAAGGAGCTTTTGTCCCAGGCGGACGATACCGTTTCCGATATGACCGGTCCGAGCGACAGTTTCCCGGATCCGACGGACAGAGCTTCTCTTGAAGCGGACAGAAATTTCATGTTGCGGATTCGCGACCGCGAACACAAGTTGATTAAAAAGATAAAAAAAGCGCTTGATCGAATAGAAAACGGCACCTTCGGTATTTGCGAGTCATGCGGCGAGGAAATCTCCGTTAATCGGCTCAAGGCCAGGCCGGTCACCACCCAATGCATCGATTGTAAAACCAAAGAAGAGGCCATGGAAAAAGCCCTTGGTATTTGATTCGTCCGCACCCATTGACCTGCATATTCACTCAACGGCATCGGACGGCTCGCTTTCGGCAGTTGAAATCTTAAGGACGGCCCGGCAGATAGGTCTGGCCGCCATTTCCATCACGGATCATGACACCCTTGAAGGCGCTAGGGATGCGCTGAAAATCGGCGTGGCCGGCGACTTAAAATTTCTTCCCGGTGTTGAGATCAGCGCCGGCCCACCCGATAATCTGCCCATTTCAGGCAGCATGCATCTTTTGGGATATAATATCAGCTTGAATAACCAGGCGTTAAATCATGAGCTGGCCAAACTTCAGGCGGCCCGCGCCAATCGGAATCCGGAAATCGTTCGCTTGCTCAACGAAATCGGACTGCCGATGTCGTATGAATCCTTGCTCGCTTCTTGGGACGGGCAGCTCTCTCGCCCCCACATTGCCAGCCATATGCTTGAAAAAGGCTATGTAACCAGCATTGACGAGGCCTTTGACAACTATTTGAGCCGGGGTAAACCCGCCTACGTCGATAAATATCGGGTGGATTGGCGGCGCGCCATCGAGGTGGTTCGAAGCGCCGGCGGCGTTTGCGTGTTGGCGCATCCTTCTTTATTGGAGCTATCCGATGTGGACACGCTTGAAGGCCTGATCGTAACGCTGAAAACAGCGGGTTTGGGCGGCATCGAGGTTTTTTATCCGGAACACACACCGGAACAAACCGAATTCTATAAAACCCTTGCCCTTCGATATGATCTTCTCATGACCGGCGGCTCCGATTTCCATGGTGCAATCAACCCACACATTCGAATGGGCGTCGGCAGCGGTGATTTATCCGTTCCTTATTCATTGTATGAAAAGCTAATTTATGCCTCATCATGCAACAAGATATAATCGACATTCAGGAAAAACTCGGATACCGGTTTTCCGATCCGGCCTATTTAGAAGAGGCCTTGCGGCATAGCTCCTACGTCAACGAGCTGTCCGAAAGCAATATTCGGGACAACGAACGTTTGGAATTTCTGGGAGATGCCGTTGTAAACCTGCTGGTAGGTCACCTGTTGATGGATAAGTATCCGAATCTCAAAGAAGGTGATTTATCCCGCCTTCGCGCCGGTCTGGTCAATGAGCAGGAGCTGGCTGCCATTGCCCGCACCCTGAACCTGGGCAAGCATTTGAACCTCGGCAAGGGAGAAGCGCAAACCCACGGTCATGAGAAGCCGTCCATTCTGGCCGATGCGCTGGAGGCGGTTTTGGCCGCGGTTTATCTGGACGGTGGGTTAAAATGCGTATTTGACGTGTTTTCAGACCATTTTATCACCAAACTGGCGGATACAAAGCCAACAGTTCCCCTCGATTATAAAAGCCGGCTTCAGGAACTGGTGCAACTCAAACGGCGAATAACCCCTCAATACCGGCTCATTGATGAAACCGGACCGGATCATGACAAAACCTTTCGCGCACAAATCATCGTCGGCGAATTGATCACCGAGGGCCTCGGCAAGAGCAAAAAAGCCGCCGAGCAGGATGCCGCCCGGCAACTACTCACTCTCATTGAAGCGTCTACATGAAATGGCCTCCGTTGACGCACCGCTGATTGTTCCGATCTTTTTGCCTTACGCGGGCTGTCCCCACCGTTGCGTGTTTTGCAACCAGGAAAGCATCACCGGAAACCGTGCGCAACCGCTGGCTCATCAAACGATCAAAAGCCGTATCGATCATTTCCTGAAGGGATGCCGCCCGTCATCCCGCCGCATTCAACTGGCGTTCTACGGTGGTAATTTCCTAGGCATGGCACCCGAGGATGTTTTATCTTTGCTGGAAATGGCTGCCGCTTATGTAAAGGAGGGAAAAATCCATGGCATTCGATTTTCAACTCGCCCGGACACAATCGATTCGCATCGCCTTGACTGCTTATGCGCCTATCCGGTGGATGCCGTCGAGATAGGGGCTCAGTCCATGAACGATGAGGTTCTGCGCCTTTCCAGAAGGGGCCATACCGCCGAAGGCACTCAGCAGGCCGTCGCCCTTTTAAAGTCAAAAGGCTTCGTTACCGGGCTGCAACTAATGGTGGGCCTGCCCGGCGACGATGAACGCCGCGCCATGGCAAGCGCTCGCAGCGCTGCGGCCTTATCGCCCGACTTTGTCCGCATTTACCCCACCGTCGTATTGAAGGAGAGCCCCCTGGCCAAATTATATACCAGCGGCCGATATATCTCCTGGACGATAGAGCGGTGCGTATCCATCGTTAAAGAGATGCATGGGGCCTTTCGGGAAAAAAACATACCGGTGATTCGTATGGGGCTGCAGGCAACGGTCGATCTTGACAGCGATGCGTGCATTCTCGCCGGCCCCTATCATCCGGCGTTCGGCCATTTGGTCATTTCCCGAATCTTTCTCGACAAGGCCGTGTCCACACTGAAAGCCTGCGCTCAACTGCCTGAAAAAGCGCAACGCGTAACGTTCTGTGTTCACCCCCGCAGCGTGCCGCGCCTGCGCGGACAGCACAATGAAAACATTAAAAAACTGAAGCAAATGTTTGGCCTGGTCACTGTCGATGTCCGATCAGATCCACTTCTTGCGGAAGATGACGTCAAATTGACGAAGGTGTAAGGCTACAGGTCGGATTTAAAAAAATCTTCCGGACCGGCCAAGGTGCCCGGCGCTTCGGAGTACTCGGTGGGTTGAGTTCCCTCTTTGAAAACTTCAAACCGGGTTTCTCCGGACTCGGCTATGGGGAGCAAGCCTGTTTTCGCATCGATTTTTGCGAACACCACCCCATCGGGCACCTCGAACACCTGCACCGGTTTATCCGCAAGAATTCTTTTCATAAACCCGAGCCATATGGGGAGGGCTGCACGGCCGCCGGTTTCTCCCCTTCCCAGGGTTTTTTCCTCGTCAAACCCGACCCATGTACCGGTAATATAGCGTGGCGTATATCCGATAAACCAGGCATCAAAAAGGTCGTTGGTGGTGCCGGTTTTGGCCGCAACCGGCCGATGCAATTCCTGAACCCGCTGTCCGGTGCCATCTTGAACGACACTTTCAAGCATACTCGTCACAATGTAAGCCGTCGTTTTATCGATTGCTTTTTTCCTTACCGAGCTGTTGAGTTCCAGCACGTTTCCATCCCTGTCCACGATTTTGATGATAAAAATCGGGGAGACCAGATACCCATGGTTGGCAAAAACCGAATAGGCCGTAAGCAATTCCAAAAGCGATACGCCTGAAGAGCCCAACGCGATGGACAAATTACGGCTTAAGGGCGATTCGATGCCCAGTTTCCGGGCATAATCAATGGCGTAGCCCACACCGATTTGCTGAAGGAGCTTGATCGAAACAATATTGCGTGAGTGCGCCAGCGCGTCTCTCAGCAGCGTAGGGCCGTTAAATTTCTCTTCGTAGTTTTTCGGCTTCCATTTGATATTGCTTTCGGAGGCCGTAAACACAATCGGCGAATCAACAATCATTGAGGCGGGTGTAAAGCCTTTATCCATCGCGGCAGCATAGATGATCGGCTTGAAGGCCGAACCAGGCTGACGCCGGGCCTGAATGGCCCGGTTGAACTGGTTTTCCTTGAAATCATAGCCGCCCACCATAGTTTTGACATGGCCCGTCTGCGCCTCGATGCACATCAATGCGGATTGCACGGCCGGGGTCTGCTCCAGAGCCAGTTGAAACAATCCGGTCTCATCAGCCACCGATTTGATCGAGACCATAATGACATCACCGACAGCCAGCACGTCGCCGGGGTTTTGAGCGGACGCCTTTCGTGCCCAGCGCATATCGATCGGCGCAAGTGAGCCGATTCCGTCGGCCAGGCGCACCCCTAAGATTTTTTCAGTATCATTTATGGAAACCACAACACCGGTCGTCAACGCGCCGGGGGTTAGGGCGACCGGTTCCGTTTCGGACTTCAGGGCCTGAAAAAACGGTTCGATTTCCGAGGGCGCAAGGTGCTTAACCGGCCCGCGATACCCCTGCCGTTTATCGAGGGCTCTCAACCCGGCACCCATTTCCTCCCGGGCGATTTTCTGCATCTCAATATTGACGGCCGTATAAATCTGAAGCCCCTCATTATACAGCTTATCCGCGCCATAGGTTTTTTCAACATAGCGGCGAACATGCTCCGCATAATGGGGGACCTCTTCGATATACCAGTTGCGGCGGGGTTTGATGTCCAGTTCCGTATTGATGGCCTCGGTGGCTTGAATATTGGTGATGATCCCTTCTTCCACCATTCGGTTGAGAACATAGATCTGTCGCTGTTTAGCCCGTTCCGGGTGCCGGAAAGGCGAATCGCGGCTAGGCGCCTGGGGCAACCCAGCTAAAATAGCGCATTCCGCCAGATTCAAATCGCTGACCGATTTTCCAAAATAATTCTCAGCCGCGGCCTCCACGCCATAGGCGCCGTGGCCCAGATAGATTTGGTTCAAGTATAGATAAAGCACCTCCTCTTTTGAGAAGGACTTATCGATTCGATAGGCCAAAATGGCCTCCTTGATCTTACGCGCATAGTTTCTTTCCGGCGTTAAAAAAAAGGATTTGGTCACCTGTTGCGTGATGGTGCTGCCCCCCTGAACAATGGTGCCCGCCTCGATATTCTTAAACAGCGCGCGAATAATACTAATAAAGTCGATCCCTTGATGTTTATAAAACCGGGAATCCTCAGCCGCGATAAACGCTTCAGTCAGCATCCGGGGCATCAGTGTAAGCGGCACCACGATCCGCCGCTCCTTGGCGAATTCAGCAATTTTGCGATTATCGTCGGCATAAATGGTACTGATGACCGGCGGGCGATAATCGGCAAGGGTCGATATTTTGGGCAACGTTTCGCTGATATGAAAATAAATGCCGGCTGCCACGACACATCCGAGAATAAAAAAGAAAAAGCAACCCCACGCTGTCCATTTGAAAAAAGTCGCTATCATTCCACCCGGGCCTTTTTTGACACGGGCCTTTTTGATTTCTGATTTTGTTTTTTGTTTTTGCATTTCAGTGTAACCCCTAAAACGGTTGCTCCAAAAAAACCCTTGCGGAGCCAATTCAAGCACTCGCGGAAACTACCAAAGATGAGCGCTTAAAGCAAGCTGACAACGCGCTGAAAAATAACTTGACTTTTATGGGGTCAGCCGCTATTTTTCTCTATTTTTATAAGAGCGTTATGCTTTTGGAAAATAGCGCCTTGAGAATGCCTGCGCTGATATTCGGCCTCCTGCTTTCGATGTGCCCATTCGGAAACGGCCTTTTTAGGCCCTGACCGGTGTTACCGCTCCGAATTAAACCCCAACCTTTCCGGATGGACATAGATGTGTGCGGCTCAAGGTTCATAACGGTTCTGATGACGCCGTAACTAAGGACAAATTATAATGATGCTTGAATTTAGCAAAATGGGAGGGCTTGTTCCTGCGATTGTTCAGGATCACAGCACCGGGGACGTATTGATGCTGGCTTTTATGAACGAAGCTGCTTGGTTGCACACACTGAAAACAGGGAAGGCAACCTTTTGGAGCCGAAGCCGAAACTCCCTTTGGATCAAGGGGGAAACCTCCGGGAATGTTCAACTGGTAAAGGAGATTCGAGTGGACTGCGACAACGACACCGTGCTGCTGAAGGTCGAGCAAGTGGGCGGCGCGGCCTGCCACACCGGTCATCGAAGCTGCTTTTATAAACAAGTGAGCAAGAACGGAGAAATCAAAATTATTGGGGCGCCGTTATTCGACCCCGAGGAGGTATACAAAAAATGACGGACAAATTGAAGCTGGGAATTCCCAAGGGAAGCCTGCAGGATGCAACCATTGAATTATTCAAGCGCTCCGGGTGGAAGATCAATGTCAACGGAAGAAGTTATTTTCCTGAAATAAACGATGATTCGATTGAATGTGCGATCTGCCGCGCGCAGGAAATGAGCCGGTACGTGGAAAACGGCACGCTGGACGCGGGCCTTACCGGAAAAGACTGGATCGCCGAAAACTGCTCCGACGTTCAGGTGGTGTCCGATCTGGTCTATTCCAAGGTGAGCGCCCGGCCCGCCCGCTGGATTCTGGCGGTTCCTTATGATTCATCCATAAAAACACTGGAAGATCTAAACGGTAAAAAAATCGCCACGGAACTCGTCGGATTCACCAAACGATATTTCGAGGAAAGAAACATTCAGGTCGATGTCGAGTTTTCCTGGGGCGCCACCGAAGCCAAGGTCGTCTCGGGTCTGGCGGACGCCATCGTGGAAGTCACCGAAACCGGCAGCACCATCAAAGCACACGGCCTTAAAATCATTAAAGAATTGATGCAGACCAACACGCAGCTCATCGCCAATCACACGGTCTGGAAAAACACGGTAAAAAGGGAAAAGATCGAGCAAATCGCCCTGTTGTTAAAAGGCGCGCTTTTGGGCGACAAACTCGTCGGGATCAAAATGAATGTTCCCCAAAACAAGCTGGAAGGCGTGATCGCCCTGCTGCCGAGCCTCAATGCGCCCACCATCGCGCACCTGTATCAGAGCGACTGGTTGTCCGTGGAAACCGTGGTGGAAACCCATGTCGTGCGGGATCTGATTCCGATGCTGTTGAAAACCGGGGCGGAAGGCATTATTGAATATCCGCTCAACAAGGTCGTATAATCCGAATGGTCCGGCAGTGAGAATGGAACAAAACGACACCTTCAAGAGGATAGGCTTTAAATGATCGCCAAACGCGCCGAAGATATTCCGCCGTTCATTGTCATGGATATCCTTGAAAAGGCTCAGGCCATGGAGCGAAAGGGAATTCGTGTCATTCACCTGGAAGTCGGGGAGCCGGACTTTGACACACCTTCGTGCATCAACGAGGCCGCCATTCGGGCACTGGCCGACGGACAGACCCATTACACGCACAGCATGGGTATTCTCGAGTTGCGCGAAGCCATTTGCGCGCACTACCATCGAACCTACGGCGTCAGCGTCAGCCCGGACCAGATCATTGTCGGCAACGGTACCTCTCCGCTGTTTTTCCTCATTCTTTCCGCACTCCTGGAAGTGGGCGATGAGGTCATTCTATCGGACCCCCACTACTGTTGTTACCCGAATTTCATCAATTTTCTGGGGGGAAAGCCGGTCACGGTTCCCGTGTATGAAGCGGATGCGTTTCAATTCAGGGCCAAGGCCATTTCAGAAAAAATCACCGACCGGACCCGGGCCATTCTCATCAACTCACCCTCGAATCCCACGGGAAACCTGTTGTCCGAAAGCCGAATGAAGGCGATTGCCGCTTTTTCACCCTATATTATTTCGGATGAAATCTACCACGGCCTGGTGTATGAGGGCGATGCGCACTCTATTTTGGAATTTACGGACCAGGCCTTTGTGTTAAACGGGTTTTCCAAGCTTCACGCCATGACCGGCTGGCGCCTGGGATATGTGATTTCCCCTCCGGAATTTGTCCGGCCCCTGCAGAAGATCAATCAGAACTTTTTCATCTCCGCCAACACCATGACGCAATGGGCCGGCATTGCCGCGCTGACCGAAGCCGACGCGGATATTCGGCAAATGAAAGAAACCTACAATCAGCGACGCCGCTTCATGATCGATCGGCTCAAAAAAATGGGCTTCGGCATCACCGTTGAGCCCACGGGCGCTTTTTATGTGTTCGCCAATGCCAAACGGTTTTCCCGGGATTCGGTTCAACTGTCCCTTGATATCCTCGAAAAGGCCCATGTGGCGGTTACACCAGGCATTGCGTTCGGGAAAAACGGCGAGGGCTATATCCGGTTTTGTTATGCCAATTCCATCGAAAATATCGGCGAGGGAATGGATCGGCTCGAGACCTATTTAACTAATTTATCATAATGATAATATGGTGACGCCGCCTTGCAGATTCACCACAATGGCCCCGTGCAGGCGTTAGGCCTTTTCGATAACCCCTTTATCAGAACCATGCGCAATAACAAGCATGTATCATTGGAGAAGGTCGTTGGCCGCCAAGCGGTCCAGCCGCCCAGCTTCCGGCTTTGCCGGGTTAGGTGTCTATCGATGATTATTTCATCCGCAGAATTTATCACCAGTGCCGTCAAGCCGGAGCAATATCCGCCCCCGGCGCATTCGGAAATCGCTTTTTGCGGGCGCTCCAATGTCGGAAAATCCTCTTTGATCAACACCCTGGTGAATCGGAAACATCTGGTAAAAACCAGCCGTACGCCGGGTCGTACGCAGTTGATTAATTTTTTTCTGATCAACCAGGCCCTGTCTTTCGTGGATTTGCCCGGATTCGGATATGCCAGGGTGCCCGCGGCAGTTCAAAAGGAGTGGGGACCGATGATCGAGACCTATCTGACCTCCCGGGAAAATCTGAGGGGCGTTGTCAGCCTTCTGGATATTCGCCGAATACCCGGCCGGGAGGAACAGGATCTTATGAACTGGCTTGCCGCTTACCAGATTCCCAGTATCTGGATCCTGACAAAAGCGGACAAATTGTCAAAAACAAAACAAGGCAAACAATTGCCGGCCATCAGCCGCGAGATCGGACTGCCGCAGGAAAATCTGATTCTGTTCTCCGCCAAAACCCGTCAGGGCCGCGATGCGGTTTGGGAAAAAATTAATGCGTTATGCTTGTCCGCTTAACGGGTCAAGCCTGAGCAACCACCTTGAGTTAAGGATCCTATGAACGATACGAAACCATTCAAATCCGGGTTCGTGGCGATTGTCGGAGCGCCCAATACGGGCAAATCGACGTTGATGAACCGCATGCTGGGAGAGAAAATATCCATCACCAGCGCCAAGCCGCAAACGACCCGAAACCGGATTCTCGGCGTGATTCACCGGCCCGACGCACAGCTTGTTTTGCTGGATACCCCCGGAATTCATCAGGCCAAAGAACCCCTTAATGTTCGCATCGTGGATGAGGCGGTGTCCGCCATGGCCGATGCGGATGTGCTCTTGCTGCTGCTGGACGCGGATCACCCGGACGAAACGTCCGAAACGCTACTGTTAAAAAAAATCACCGCTCTTTCCGTCCCGGTCATTCTCGCCATCAACAAAGTGGAGCTCATCACCAAGGAAGCGCTGCTGGCCTTAATCGACAAATGGGCCAAGACCTTTGATTTTAAGGCGGTGGTACCGATTTCGGCCGCCACCGGGGATCAGGTGGATCGGTTGCTGAATGAGATGGAAGCGCTCATGCCCTGGGGGCCGCCCTTTTTCCCTGAGGATACGCTCACGGATCTGCCCCAGCGCTTTATCGTCGCTGAAATTATTCGGGAAAAGGTGTTTCGGCTCACGGGTCAGGAAATCCCTTACGCCACGGCCGTTACGGTCGATTCCTACAAGGTAAAAGGCGGCGGGAAAATCGTTCACATCAACGCCACCATTCATCTCGAGCGTGATTCCCAGAAAGGGATCATCATCGGTAAGCAGGGACAAAAGCTGAAAAAAATCGGAGAAGACGCACGCCTGGAAATCGAGCGCATGATTGAAACCCGTGTATTTTTAAAACTCTTTGTGCGCGTCCAGAAAAACTGGAGCCGCGACACCAAGGCCCTGAGGCGGTTCGGATACGGATGATTCTCTCTTTTCACCCCCTGATCATCAAAGACGAAAACCGGTTATGCGCGGGCCGGCAGCCCAATGCGGAAGACCTATCCGCCATCAAAGCCGCCGATGCGGTCATTCTTCCCCAGGGCTGCTATCGCGCGCTTTACGATATGGCCCGCAACAACTGCCGCCATGTTTTTCCGGATTATAGCGCCCGGTTTGACTTTCCGGGGAAAACCGGGCAGGCGCGGTTATTTCAAAAAACCGGGGTGGCCCATCCCGCAACAGAAATCTTTTTGAATGTGGCCGAGTTTAAACAAATGTCCACACCCCCACCCCGTGCCTATCCCCTCGTATTCAAATTCGACTGGGGCGGCGAAGGCGAGGGCGTCTTTCTCATCGAATCCGAAAGGGCCATGGAACCGGCGCTCTCCAGAGCCGAAGCCTTTGAGAAGACCGGCCAAAGGGGATTTGTGCTGCAAGCTTATATTCCCACAGCAGGCAGATCCCTGCGGGTCGTCGTCATCGGCAACCGCCTCATCTCCTATTGGCGCGTCATGCCGGACAAATCCGCTTTTGGCACCGGTGTATCGGCCGGCGCCCGAATCGATCCGAAAACGACCCCCGAGCTTCAAACCATCGCAAAGGATGCCGTGGCGGACTTTTGCCGCAAAACCGGTATCAACCTGGCCGGCTTCGATATTCTCTTTTGCGCCGACAATGCGGGCCGAATGGATGCCACACCGCTTTTCCTTGAAATCAATTATTTTTTCGGCCGCCGGGGGCTGGGGGGATCTGAGGCCTATTACCCATTGTTTCACGATGCGGTGGAAAAATGGCTTCAATCACTGCCGGGCACATAAGAAAAGGGAACAATGGACTTTGATTTAAACGACTGGGACGATGACGCCATTCGCGCCGAGCGCCAAAAGGCCCGGGAACTTCGCCAATCCCAGTGGTGGAAGCGAAAACTTGCCAAAGGCGAATGTCATTATTGCAAAAAACCGACGCCGCCCAAAGAACTCACCATGGATCATCTGGTTCCCCTTGCCCGCGGCGGCCGATCCACCAAGGGAAACGTGGTACCCTGTTGCAAGGAATGCAACACTCAAAAAAAACAACTTCTCCCCACGGAGTGGGCCGAGTATTTGGCGAAACTCGAATAACCTTTTACGGGTGTTCAAGGTGTTTTAGGTGAGCCAAAACCAGCTTGATTTCACCGTAGGAACACTCATCGCCGAGGGCCGTTTTGAGCTCCTTTAATGAATTTCCCGGCATATCGGCGATCTTTTGCGTTATGGTTTGCCGCTTTTCATTCGTCAGCAGTCTGTCGATGTTAAGCTCACCCCTGGACACGAAATAGGCCAGATGACCTTCGATTGTGGCGACTGCCAGTTGCCGCCGGGCGGCTATTTCGCTTAGGCTTAACCCTTGTTCGAACAATTGGAGGCTGACCTTTTTGGTGTCTTCTTTCACCTTGGATTCTGCTTTAGGCGCCGTTTCAGCCATAATGGCGGCCGGTTCGGGCAGGGAGACCTTCTCGATCCGGTGTTTCCGGCGATACTCGGCGACCATGGCCGTAAGTTCTTGACCGTATTTTTCGGCCAGACGCGGACCGATGCCCTTGATCTTTTTCAAAGCGGAAATAGCGTCGGGAAGATGGATCGCGATCTGCACCAGGGTTTTTTGGTGCAAGATCTGAAATGGCGGAACCCCTTCCCCGGTTGCCTTGTGCTTGCGCCATTCCCGCAGATTGTCGAAGAGTTCCGGGTGCCCGACGTCCGCCTCGGAATAGAGGATGGTTTCGGCTTTTGGTTTGATCTCGCCCGCATCGATAGCCGCGACCGAAAGCGCCCGAAGATACCGCTCCGTTGAAAACCCGTCCTGTAAGGACCGCACCGCGGCCAGCTTCACGGCGGTTTGCTCTCTGAGTTGCTTGACGGTGTCGTTGATTTTCTTGCGAAGGTCCTTGTTGTCCGTTTCTGCCGAGAAGGTCTCAAGATAGGGGCATAAAATTACCGCAAATTTTTCCTGAAAATAACCGGAAGCCTTGCAAAGCCTTTCCCGAATGGCCGAATCTTCGGCCGGTTGGCGCGCATCGGCGAACATTCCCTGCAACTGCCGCTTGAACTTTTCACCGACAGCACAGATTTCCGCCGTCGTCCGCTGCCGAATATTCAAAATATCGTCTTTGCCCGCAACCTGAATCACGCCGGCATTGCCGCGAAGAAGCCCCGTCAACCGGCCAAGCAGCCAGTCCAGTCGCTCAAAGCTGAAACACTCCAGCATAAGCTGCTGCTGATAAAGGCTTTTCGCAGCGGCCACCTTTTCCGGTGACGGGGTATTGTTTTCCGCCTCTGCCACGAAGCGCCGAATGGCGGGGTCGGTTTTCACGGCCAGCGGTGTCAGCGGGGAGCTGAGCACCATTCCCTCGAAATTTCGACAGCGGCTCAAGGCCACGTATACCTGACCATGGGCAAAGGCGGCCCGGGCGTCAATAATCGCTTTATCAAAAGTGAGTCCCTGGCTTTTGTGAATGGTGATGGCCCAGGCCAGTTTCAGGGGGTATTGGCTGAAGGTGCCGATGACCTTTTGTGAAATCTCGGCGGTTTTCGAATCGACGGTGTACTCGATGTTCTCCCAGGTGGTTTTCTCGACCGTGATTTTATCCGAATCTTCCGGGCATCGGACCTCAATGGTATCGCCCCACATGCCGGTGATTTTGCCGATTCTGCCGTTGAAATAGCGTTTCTCGGCCGACATGTCATTGCGGACGAACATCACCTGTGCCCCGATTTTTAATTCAAGTCCGGCCGCGGTCGGATAGGCAAACTCCGGAAAGTCCCCGCCCAGTTCGGCGTCAAAAAAGCGGCTTTTGCCGGGCAGGGATTTTAACTTGGTGTGGTTAATGGCATCCGCGCCGCTGTTGTGGGTACAAAGGGTGATGTATCCGTCCCCGTCCCGGGGCGAAAAATCCGGAATATGACGGGAATTGATCCGCTGCAGGGTGGGCGGGTCAAGCCGGTTGTTGCGAACGCAATTGAGCAGTTCAATAAACTGAGGGTCCGACTGCCGAAAGACGTGTTTTAGCTCGATGGGAATCAGTTCGGTCCGGCCGAGGGCAGTGCTGCTGAAAAAATACGGGGAATCGTAATAGGGTTGCAGGAGCTGCCATTCCGTATTTTTCACCACCGGCGGAAGCTGGTGCAGGTCACCGATCATCAACAATTGCACCCCGCCGAAAGGCAGATCATTCCGGCGGCAGCGTCTAAGAACGCTGTCCACCCCGTCAAGCAGATCTGCTCGGACCATGCTGATTTCATCGATAACCAGAAGATCAAGGCTTCTGATGATATTTTGTTTCTCCCGCCGGAGCCTGTGCCGACCGGTATGCGCTTCACTGCCGGGGACAAAGGGACCAAACGGCATCTGAAAAAAGGAATGCAGGGTGACGCCGCCGGCATTGATGGCCGCGACACCGGTCGGAGCCGTTACCACCAACCGTTTATGCGTTTTTTTTTGAATGGAATGGAGAAAGGTGGTTTTGCCGGTGCCGGCTTTGCCGGTCAGAAAGATATGGCAGTTGGTATGCTGGACAAATTCTTCGGCGATCCGGAGTTCGGGAGTCGGGATGTCCATTTCATTCAAACGCTTTTGGTTGCCCGGTTCATGACTTGAGAAAAATACGCAGCCCTGCCGAAAATATTCTCAATCTTCATGGATAGTAATTCGCTTTTTGTCAATGAAAAAACGGAACGGGCTTTCTCGCTAAAGGAAATGTAAGATTGGCCGATATGAGACTTAGCCAATTATTTTATTTAGGAGGGACTGCATGGAAATCGTTATCGGGGCTACTCAGCGGCTTGACTTGCAAGGAAAAAGACCGGAGGCCAAGGAAAATGTCATAGAAGCAAAGGTGCTCAATGCTCGGCCTCCCAGAAGACGTCCGTCCGGAAACAGACCGGTGGAGCGGCGTCATGGCCAGCCGGCCTATGATCCGGCGGCCGGGCGGGTGTTGGTACTGCTCGTGCCGGAAGGGTACGCTATCCCCCAGGATATTGATTCCGGTAATTACCGGGTATTTCTCAGATTTACCCCTAAAAGAAAATAGGGGGGTGTTTCTGGTTTGACAGATCGGGAAGTGGTAGCATATATATCGAGAAACCTATTCGAATGATGTTAAAGCCGTCGCATGACCTAACCGTGCGTGTGTTGAAGGATGTATATCCATGACCTCGACCGAGGAGAGGAAGTTGCCAAATCCTGAAAAACGGTTGGCCCCGAGAATACCCTTGTCCATGGCGGTCAATTACGCCGCTCAAGGGGAAGCCTACGAGGATTTTGTTCAGGATATCAGCGCCGGCGGTATTTTTATCGAAACGCAGATTCACTTTGTGCTGGGTCAATCGCTCGCCATTACCCTGCCACTGCCGGGTCATCAGCACTTCATTCAGGTTACCGGTGAAGTAGTCCGTCAAACGCCGCATGGCATCGGTGTCAGGTTTAATAAAACCGTTCGAGAGCTTCTTGCTGAACCATCGTTCCCGGATTTTAACTGATTGTGCTTTTCTTTCGGCTCATAACCCCATGAAATGGATTGAAGCAAAGGCATTGTTCAGATCTTCGGATCGCCGTCTGGCAACAGAGATTCTTGCCAGCGCCTATTACGATGCGGGCATTAAAGGGGTTGTCATCGAAGGGCCGGATGAGGCGCCGGTCGAGGGCTGGGCGCCGGATATTCCGGAACCGTCAAAACCCGATGCCGTTATCGGGTACATTCCTCAAAACGACACCACCGTCGAAATCTGCCGGGATCTTGAAAATCGCCTTTCACGCATCGGCGCATGCCATGATATCGCCATTGAGATTCGCTATAAGGATCTGGACAAGGAAGACTGGGCCGAATCCTGGAAGGCATTTTTCTGGCCGAGCAAAATCAGCCGGCGCATCGTCGTCAAGCCGACCTGGCGTGACTATTCGCCCCAACCCGGCGAAATCATCATTCTGCTGGATCCGGGAATGGCCTTTGGCACCGGAACGCACCCCACTACGTCTCTTTGTGTTCACCTGATCGAAACGTATCTGAAAGAGGGAGATTCTTTTCTGGATATCGGCACCGGGTCGGGTCTTCTGCTGATCGCAGCGGCAAAACTGGGCGCAGCGCATGCCCTGGGAATTGACAACGATGCCGTCGCCGTGACGGTGGCCAATGAAAACATAGAAAGAAACGGGCTCGACAGGAATCTATTCCATGCAGCCTCCGGCGATTTGGCCAACGGACTGGCAAACCGTTTCAGCCTGGTGGCGGCCAACATCCTTTCGGAAGTGATTCTTGTCCTTCTGGACCATCTTTCCCGGGTAATCCTGCCCGGCGGAATCTTCATCTGCTCGGGCATCATTGAAAAAAACGGCCCGGCCGTGGTGGATAAAATGAAGCGGATCGGCTTTGAGATTTTAACGGAGCAACGGCAAGAGGGCTGGGTGGCCATTGCCGGAAAATACAATAGGGTGACCGAATGAACCGGGACGCCATGATGCTTCAAATTTCCGATTCAAGCATTCTGTGGGACGTGGCTGTGATCGGCGGCGGCGCCACCGGCCTCGGGGTGGCGGTTGAAGCGGCGGCCAGAGGATACCGCACCGTGTTGCTGGAGCAGGGTGATTTTGCGCAGGGCACTTCGAGCCGCAGCACCAAACTCATTCACGGTGGCGTGCGATATCTGCAACAGGGGAATATTTCTCTCGTACTTGAAGCGCTTCACGAACGGGGGCTGCTGCTTCGAAACGCCCCGCACCTGGTGCGCCACCAAGCCTTTATCGTGCCCAATTACGAGTGGTGGGAAGGACCCTTTTACGGCATCGGGTTGAAATTTTACGATATGCTGGCCGGGAAATTGGGGCTGGGCCCTTCGCGGCATCTTACCCGGGAAGAGACCCTGGAACGAATTCCCACGCTGGAGCCCAAGGGGCTTCGCGGCGGAATTATCTATTACGACGGGCAATTTGACGATGCCCGGTTAGCGATCATGTTAGCCCGAACGCTGGTCGATTTGGGCGGATGCGGGGCGAATTATGTGCGGGTAACGGGGCTTCTGAAAAAAGAGGGCATGGTGCGCGGCGTGACGGCCGTTGATGGCGAAACCGGCGCCACTTACGATATTTCAGCCCGGGTGGTTGTCAATGCCACCGGGATTTTCGTGGATGACATTCGAAAAATGGATTTGCCTGATACCGGATTGCTGGTATCCCCGAGCCAGGGCATCCATATCGTGCTAGACCGTTATTTTCTGCCGGGCGATTCGGCGATCATGGTGCCGCATACGGATGACGGCCGGGTCTTGTTCGCCGTTCCCTGGCAGGATGTGGTCATCGTCGGTACGACCGACACGGCAATTTCAAAACCAACGCTGTCACCCAGAGCCTTTCCGGAAGAAATCGATTTTCTACTGAGCCATGCGGCAAGATATTTGTCCAAGGACCCGGCTGCGGAAGATGTTCGAAGTGTGTTCGCCGGCATTCGGCCCCTTATTGAGAACACCGGCAGGGAAAAAACCGCCGTGATTTCCCGGGAGCACCAGGTGCTGGTGTCCCGGACAGGTCTCGTTACCATTGCCGGCGGAAAATGGACCACGTATCGCAAAATGGGCCAGGATGCCGTGGACATGGCCGCTACCATCGGCAGACTTGAGCAACGGCCGTCTCGCACCGAAACCCTGCGGCTTCACGGGTGGACCGATACGCCGGGAAAAAACAGCCCCTATGTCAGTTACGGCACGGATGCCGTGGCACTGATGACACTTTCCCGGTCCTTGCCCGAACTGGAAGAAGGGATTCATCCGAATTTGCCTTACCGGTATATTGAAGTTTTATGGGCCATACGATATGAAATGGCGAGAACGCTTGCCGATGTGCTCTCCAGGCGGCTTCGGGCGTTGATTCTCGATGCGCGCGCCGCCATGGCTGCGGCGCCCAAGGTCGCAGCGTTTATGGCCCGTGAGCTGGGGTGGGACAAGGAGTTTGAAGCGGAACAGGTCACATCGTTTTGTGAGTTGGCCGCAGTATATCTTATTACAGACGCTACAGACTAGAAAGGAATTCTTAACATGAAAAGATGTGTCATCGCTTTTGTGCTTTGGTTGTCGATCGCCTCTCTCGCTGTTGCGGAATCCAAATTGCCCCAGGTCCGGCTGGAAACGAACAAGGGGGCCATTACCCTTGAACTCAACCGCGACAAGGCCCCCAAGACCGTGGAAAATTTTTTATCCTACGTTGAAAGCGGGTTTTATAACGGCACCATCTTTCACCGGGTCATCAAAGGCTTTATGATTCAGGGCGGCGGGTTTACGCCGGATATGGCCCAAAAAGACACGCGAGGTCCCGTGAACAATGAGGCCGATAACGGCCTTTCCAACAGTCGGGGCACCATCGCAATGGCCCGCACCAATGATCCGCACTCGGCAACGGCCCAGTTTTTTATTAATGCCAAGAACAATCCGTTCCTGAATCATACGGCAAAATCCGAGAGCGGGTGGGGGTATTGCGTGTTCGGCAAGGTTGTGCAAGGCATGGATGTGGTGGATGCCATTGAAATGGTGGAGACCGGCAGCCAGGATGTGCCGACAACGCCGGTCGTCATTACACATGCCGTGGTCTTAAAATGAGAAAATTGCGCCGCCTCGGGCAAAGGGGGAAGGAAGATGGAAACGACCAAAACCGATTTTTCTCTGATCGATCGACCTGAAATTTTGCAGATTCTGTTTCACCCCAGGAGCAGTGCCTCGGGAGAGAAACCGGCAAGTGGTGCGGCCGTCTTGCAGCAGATTCCGGTTGGTGAAGCGATTGAAATCGGCGCTTGTTTTCACATGAAGGACCGGGTTTCTCCCAATATTCTCTTTTTTCACGGGAACGGCGAAATCGTTGCGGATTATGATGATCTGGGACCGATTTACAACCAATTGGGAATTAATTTTCTGGCGGTGGATTACCGGGGGTACGGCACCTCAACCGGGCGGCCCACGGTGGCAGCCATGATGGCAGACTGCCACAAAATTTTTCATTTCGTCAAAACCTGGCTTTCGGCAAACGGATACATCGGGCCGTTGCTGGTGATGGGCCGGTCCCTCGGCAGCGCGTCCGCGCTCGAGCTTGCCGCGACGCATTCGAATGACATCAGCGGGCTGATCATCGAAAGCGGCTTTGCGTATGTGGGGCCGTTGTTGGCGCTGCTGGGCGCGCCGCCCGAGGTTACAGCCGATGAAGATGCCCTCGGGTTTAGAAATTTAGGCAAAATAAAGCTGTTTACCAAACCGGCATTGATTATTCACGCCGAATTGGACCATATTATCCCCTTTGCCGACGGCCGGGCGCTTTACGATGCCTCCGGGTCGCAGGAAAAAACCTTTTTGAAAATCCCCGGCGCCAATCACAATGATATCTTTGCCAGGGCCTTGTCGGAGTACATGACGGCGGTGGCGAATCTGGCCTATAAAACCATGCCCGGGTCCGCAGTGCGGTAACCTGTTCCGGCTGTTGCCGCATTCTTCCCGCAACCGAAACAGTCTTCGCGACGGGCCATCTTCGTTTCAATTCACGGCTGCCGATTGACGCTTTGATATGGGTCGACATTGACATTCAAATGAAATTCACTATTATGGGGACGGTATCGGGCTGTAGGCGGCCCGATTTTTTTATGCCGTAAAGGCGTATCCATTGGTAAAAATTCCGGGTGATCGGAATTTCAAGATCGTGGCCATTCGATAGAATTTGACAGAATCAAGAGGATGTAGTGGATCGACACAACAAAGAACAAATTGATCAGCGCCGGACATTCGGCATCATCAGTCACCCGGATGCCGGAAAAACCACGCTGACCGAAAAATTGCTCCTTTTTGGCGGCGCCATTCAGATGGCCGGCGCGGTAAAGGCCCGAAAAGCCGCCCGCCACGCCCGAAGCGACTGGATGAGCATTGAAAAGGAGCGCGGCATTTCCGTGACCTCATCGGTCATGAAATTTACCCACCAGGGCTATGAAATCAATCTCCTGGACACGCCGGGCCACGAGGATTTTTCAGAGGACACCTACCGGGTGCTCACCGCCGTGGACAGCGCCCTGATGGTCATCGACAGTGCCAAGGGCGTTGAGCCGCAGACCGAAAAACTCATGGCGGTTTGCCGAATGCGAAATACGCCGATCATTACGTTTATCAACAAGATGGACCGTGAAGGGCTTTTGCCGCTGGATGTGCTGGGCGACATTGAAGAAAAGCTTCAGATCGAATGCGCGCCCATGACCTGGCCCATTGGTGCGGGCAAGCGCTTCAAGGGCGTTTATAACCTGTATGAAAGCCAGCTTCAGCTTTTTACCGCCGGCCGCGAAACCGTCTCCCATGACACGATCCTCATCAAGGATATTCATGATTCCCGGCTGGATGAGATTCTCGGCACTCAGGCGCGTGAGCTTCGCGACGATATCTCGCTGCTGGAAGGGGCCGCCAATCCCTTTGAGATGACTGATTTTTTGAAAGGCAGCCAGACGCCCGTTTTTTTCGGCAGTGCGGTAAACAACTTCGGCGTCAAGGAGCTTCTGGACGCGCTGGTTGCGATGGCGCCCGGCCCGGGGCCGCGACCCGCGGACACCCGGATCGTATCCCCCTATGAGTCCGACTTTTCGGGATTTGCATTCAAAATTCAGGCCAACATGGATCCGGCACACCGGGATAGAATCGCCTTTATCCGCATCTGTTCCGGAAAATTTGTCCGGGGAATGAAAGTGCGCCATCACCGTATCGGCAAAGAGATCTCGCTCGCCAACGCCACGATTTTCATGGCGCAGGATCGCACCCATGTGGAGGAGGCGTTTCCGGGAGATATCATCGGCATTCATAATCACGGCACCATCAAGATCGGGGATACCTTTTCTGAAAAAGAACCGATCAAATTTACCGGTATCCCCAACTTCGCGCCCGAGCATTTCCGGCGCGTGTGGCTGAGAAATCCGTTAAAGAGCAAACAGCTTCACAAGGGCCTGATTCAACTGGCCGAAGAGGGCGCAATTCAGGTTTTTCGCCCCCTGACCGGCAGTGATTATATTCTCGGCGCCGTCGGGGTGTTGCAGTTCGAGGTCACAATGGCCCGGCTAAAGGATGAATACGGCGTCGATGCGGTCTATGAACCGGTGGAATTGGCCACGGCCCGATGGGTGGATGCAAAAGACGCCAAGCGGTTAAAGGAGTTTGAACGGAAAAACCAAAACGCTCTGACCCGGGATGCCGAAGGAAACCTGGCCTTTTTGGCGGCCAGCGAATGGCGGCTCGAACACACCATGGAGCAATGGCCGGAAATCGACTTTTATAAAACCCGGGAATTTGCCTGATGCACCAAAAATCAAAGGAACGGGTAACGGACAGCGCATGGTACTGATCAACCTGCAGAATGTCTCCTACGGGTTCGGCGGTGTGCAACTGCTGGAACAGTTGAATTTGCAAATTAACAAGGGGGACCGGATTTGTTTGTTGGGCCGAAACGGCGAGGGGAAGTCCACGCTGATGAAGCTGATCTGCGGGGAGGTATTGCCGGATGGCGGGGAAGTGATTCGTCCAAAAGGGATTCGAATGGCGCGATTGCCCCAGGAGGTGCCCCAGCTCATGGCGGGAACGGTTTTTGACCTGATATCCCGCAATGATACCGAAATCGGCGGATTCGGCGGGGAGCCACCCGAGCCTCACCGGGTCAATGCAGTCTTGACGCAGTTTCAATTGCCGCCCCAGGCACCTTGCGAGTCGTTATCCGCCGGCCAAAAGCGGCAGGCCTTGCTGGCCCGCGCGTTTGCGCGAAAACCGGACCTGTTGCTGCTCGATGAGCCCACCAACCACCTGGATATCACCGCGATCGAACGGCTGGAAAACGATCTGCTGCGAATGGGAACCACCCTGGTGCTGGTGACCCATGATCGCGCTTTTTTGCAGAAACTGGCGACCGCCATTGTGGATATCGACCGGGGGCAAGCCGTTCGCTGGAACTGCGATTATGCCACCTATTTACGGCGAAAAGAAGAGGCCCTTCAAACCGAGGCGGATCACGCCGCAAAGTTCGACAAAAAACTGTCTCAGGAAGAAGCCTGGATTCGCCAGGGAGTAAAGGCCCGCCGAACGCGCAATGAGGGCCGGGTGCGCGCTCTCGCGAAGTTGCGGGAGATTCGAAAAGCACGGCGCGAGCGGACCGGCGATGTCACCATGACCGCGCAAACGGCCGAGAGATCCGGAAAACTGGTGATCGAGGCAACGGATATTAGCTACGCGTACTTGGGCCGACCCATTATTCACCGGTTTTCAACCACCATTTTGCGCGGCGATCGGGTGGGCATCATGGGGCCCAATGGGGCCGGCAAAACCACCTTGCTGAGCT
This sequence comes from Desulfobacterales bacterium, assembly GCA_034003325.1. NCBI lineage: Bacteria > Pseudomonadati > Thermodesulfobacteriota > Desulfobacteria > Desulfobacterales > Desulfobacterales bacterium. The sequence goes on along the minus strand of JAVEYW010000002.1, from coordinate 229,676 downwards.
TGCTGCTCGGCCGGCTGGTACCTGCAGAGGGGCATGTGCGACACGGCACCGGGCTTGAAATTGCGTATTTTGATCAGCTTCGCGGCCAGTTGGATGAGGACAAAACCGTTCGGCAAAACGTCGCCGACGGCAATGACACCATTGAGGTAAACGGCCGAAGACGGCATGTGATCGGATACTTGAAAGATTTTCTTTTTGCGCCGGACCGGGCCAACAGCCCGGTGCGCGTGTTATCCGGCGGTGAGCGCAACCGGCTGCTGCTGGCCAAGCTGTTTGCCCGCCCGTCCAATGTCCTGGTGCTCGATGAGCCCACCAACGATCTGGACGCCGAAACCCTTGAGCTGCTCGAAGAAGTCCTGCTTGACTATACGGGCACCGTTTTAATGGTCAGCCACGATCGAAGTTTTCTCAATAATGTGGTGACCAGCACCCTCGTGTTTGAGGTGGACGGCCATATTGGTGAATACGTCGGCGGCTATGACGACTGGCTGCGTCAACGGGCCGTGCCGGTGCCGCCAAAGTCCAAAAAAGCCGAGATCGATGCCCCTGCCCCTCGGCTCCGAACGGAAAAAAAGCGAAAACTGAGCTTTAATGAACAGCGGGAACTGCTCACGCTTCCCGGAGAGATTGAAGCCATGGAAGCCGAACAAAAGGCGCTTTTTGCCGCCATGGCAGCCCCTGATTTTTATCGCCGGGAAGCCGGCGCCATCGCCGCCGCCAAAAACCGTCTGGCCGAATTGGAAACCGCTCTGGCGGCCGCCTATGAAAGGTGGACGGCCCTTGAAATCCTTCAGGAAGAATTGAATGGATGAAAGCAGGGCCCATTCATTTCGGCACCATTTCCGGAATGTTTACGGCCGTTATTTCCGCCAGCTTTGTGAGCTGATACAACAGGATGTGCGCCGGCCGCTCGCCGTCCACGGTTAATGAGATTTCCAGATGATCCGACGGACTCAGCGTTTGCACCGTCATGGCCGTTACGGTAAATCCCCGGTGCCGGGTGACCCGCAGCAACCGCTCCAGTGCGGCGGGTTGGTTTTGCGCTACGATATGGAATATATGTTTCATCATGCGGACTCCAGCATTTCATCATTGGGCGCGCCCGGTGGAACCAGGGGCCATACATTTTCTTCGTGATCGATTTTAACTTGCAAGAGATAAGCCGTTTTTGCTTCCAGCAGGTCCTTGATGGCGGCCGCAACCTCCGATTTTTTCGTGATGCAGCGGCCCGGTATATCGAAGACCTCGGCCAGCCGGACAAAATCCGGATTGTCCCACAAAATGGTTTCGCTGTATCGTTTTTCGAAAAACATCTGCTGCCACTGCTTGACCATGCCGAGTCGCTGATTGTCCATCAGAACGATCTTAACCGGCAGGCGATACCGCCGCAACGTGGCCAGCTCCTGCACATTCATCATAAAGGAGCCGTCCCCGGCCACATTGATGACGCAGGTTCCCGGCTTGGCGATCTGAGCGCCGATGGCCGCCGGAAGACCGAATCCCATGGTGCCGAGTCCGCCGCTGCTCAGGTGTTTTTCCGGCCGGTCAAAGCGCATGTGCTGCGCCACCCACATTTGATGCTGGCCCACATCACACGACACGATACTCTCGGCGGGTTTCGCATCTGAAAGCTGCTTTAAAAACAGCGGCGCGGAAATCGTTTCCCCGGCCATATCATACCGCCATGCAAAGGTCTCCCTGAGCCGGCGGCATTCCTCTTGCCAGGGAGCGATATCTACATCGCATGCCAGCATCGGCAGCACTTCGCATAAATCTCCCAGAATGCCCACGTCCGCGGACCGGATTTTATTGATTTCCGCCGCATCCACGTCCAGATGAATGACCTTGGCTTTCGAGGCGAAGGTATCCAGCTTTCCGGTAACCCGGTCGTCAAACCGGGCGCCCACGCACAGCAGCAGGTCACATTGTTGCACGGCTTTATTGGCCGCAGGATTTCCGTGCATGCCGACCATCCCCAAAAAATTGGGATCATTCGGTGGAATGGTGCCGATCCCCTTGAGGGTCGTCACACTCGGAATTTGCGTTTGGGCGCTTAAGCGACGAAGCTCCGTGATGGCGCAGGCCATGCCGACCCCGCCGCCCACGTAAAGGACGGGGCGCCTCGCGCTGCGCAGCAGAGCGGCCGCCTGTGCCACCAGGGCCGGGTTCACCGGGCTGGGCGGCTGCGTGAAGAAAAGCGGTGGCGTGAACTCGGCCGGCGCCAGCTGAATATCTCTCGGAATATCGATCAGCACCGGGCCGGGCCGGTCCGATGCGGCAATTCGAAAGGCTTCCCGAAAGGTGTCGCTGATTTCCGATACATCCCGAATCAAGAAACTGTGTTTGGTGATGCTTAACGACATGCCCAACACATCGATTTCCTGAAATGCATCCGTTCCAATGAGGGGAGAGGCCACCTGGCCGGTAATGGCCACCAGGGGCACGGAATCCAGCAGGGCATCGGCAATGCCGGTAACGATGTTGGTGGCGCCCGGTCCGGAAGTGCAGATGCAAACAGCGGTTTTGCCGCTGGCCCGGGCATAGCCGACGGCGGCAAAGGCGGCCCCTTGCTCATGGCGGGGAAGAATATTTCGAATACCGCTATCATAGAGGGCATCATACATGGGCATAATGGCGCCCCCCGGAAAGCCGAACACCGTATCGACCCCTTGTTCTTTTAATAGTTGAATGACCAAATCAACGCCGCGCATCATTAATGCCCCCCCTGCTTGCCCATAATGTCAAAAAAAAACCCCCCTGCCTTGCGGCGCGGGGGGTAAGTGGTTAAAAAAGACCTGCGTTAGCCGAACATCTGCGCCCCCCGCTGCGATTGAATAATCGCGACGAGGATAATAATCACTCCGATAATCGGTAATGCCCGGAAATTCATCCTGTGACCCAATCAATTAGTCTGATTCGAATTCAGATACCCGAAATGAATTGTTTTTGTCAACCCTAAAAAAACCTTGATGGTAATGCCGCCCAAAACAACATGGCTTGCAAAAAGGTCGAGACCGGCAATGCCGCACGAATGAGGCCTGTTTTATTCGCGCTCACGATATCGGGCGCCTGATTCATTGCGTTCAGGCACATATTGTACTAAAAGAAAACGTGGCCATGATCATGGTTTCGGCCACGCCAGGGTATTTTTTCCAGACCGGCAGGAACTCGCTATCGCTCAAACAGCTTGCCGCTCTTCCAAAAACACCCTGGCGCGGCCTACATACCGTGGGAAATTGGCCGAAACCGTTAAGGGCAAACCGATATGATTCTATAAAAACGAGGCACCCATGAGCAAAAATCGTTCTATGGCTAACGCGGTTGCACTGTTGCTTGTCCTTTTGACAACGCTGTCGGTCCGGCCGGATGCGAAAGCGGAATTATTCGACGGTCAGACTATTTATGTGCCCGCTTATTCACATATTTATAGCGGCAATCGCGAAAGGCCTTTCTTGCTGACGGTGACGTTAAGCATCAGAAACATCGATCCAAATTACGCCATCACCCTCACCCGAGTGGATTATTATGAAACGCAGGGAAAACGATTGAAAACGTTTGTAGATAACGCGATACATCTCAGCCCGTTAGAATCCTTGCGCTATGTCATACCGGAAAAAGACAAGACCGGAGGATCGGGCGCCAATTTCATTGTGGAATGGAAATCCGACAAACCGGTCAATGCCCCAATCATAGAAACAATCATGATCGGCGCACAATCTCAGCAAGGCGTTTCTTTTACTTCCCGCGGTCAAGAAATCGTTCCGTCAAAAAAATAAAGGGGAACGGAAGTTGTATCATAAGGCTTCAACAGGAAAAAATTAGTGGGCATTGCAACCGACATCATCCTGCTGATCGTTGCTGCGTTTTTTTGCGGACTGGTGTTAAAACGACTCGGTCAGCCCTTAATTATCGGCTACATCGTGGCAGGGGTGGTTTTGGGGCCGCATACCGGCGGCCTTACGATCTCAAACATTCACGAGATTGAGCTTCTATCCGAGATCGGCATTGCGCTTCTCTTGTTCGCACTCGGACTCGAGTTTTCCCTGAAAGACCTCAAACCGGTGAAGCAGGTGGCCCTGATAGGAACCCCCATTCAGCTGGTTTCGACCATGGGACTCGGCCTTGGCATTGGACAATGGATGGGATGGGACTGGAAATCGTCATTATGGTTGGGGGCACTTATCTCTCTTTCCAGTACCATGGTCATCCTCAAAACACTCATGAGCCAGGGATGGTTGGGCACCCTTTCGAGCAAGGTGATGATCGGAATGCTTATCGTGCAGGATTTGGCGGTGGTTCCGATGATGATCATCCTCCCTCAACTCAACAATCCCGCAGTGGGGATGCCGGTTCTCGGTTTTGCGGCACTAAAAGCGGCCGCCTTTATCTTCGGAATGATTTTGCTTGGAACCCGGTTGCTGCCGCGGCTGTTGGCCCATATCGCCAAAATCGGTTCAAGGGAGCTTTTCTTGCTCGCGATCACGGCGATCGGGCTGGGTGTCGGCTATCTGACGCATATGGTGGGGCTCTCTTTTGCTTTTGGCGCTTTTGTCGCCGGCATGGTTCTGAGCGAGTCGGACTATGGACACCAGGCCTTGAGTGATATTATTCCGCTTCGCGACCTTTTTGGATTGTTGTTTTTTACTTCGGTTGGCATGCTGTTGAATCCGATGTTTCTTTTCGATCATTTTCGACAAGTTCTTCTGTTGGTGCTTGCGGTGGGAATCGGAAAAGGCCTTATTTTTGCGGTTGTCGTTCGAATTTTCAGATATAAAAATGTAATTCCGTGGGCTGTCGGACTTGGCCTGTTTCAAATTGGGGAGTTCTCTTTCGTTTTGGCAAGAGTGGGGGTTTCCACCCACTCCATTGAGAGCGAACTGTACACGTTGATACTGACTTCCGCCATTTTTACGATGGTGCTAACACCCTTTATTTCAGGTCAAACAGCACGAATCTATGCGTTTAAAAAACGATGGCTTCCCCGGGAAGCACTCGAATCTTTCAACATGCCCGATTCGGGCCTTGCCGGTCATGTCGTGATCGCCGGCGGTGGGCGCATCGGGTTTCAAATCGCACAGGTCTTTAAGCGCTTAAGTTTGAAATTTGTGATCATCGAGCTGGATCACCCACGCTTCGAACAAGCCAAAAAGGCCGGCATGGCGACCGTTTACGGGGACGCCGGCCAGGAAACGGTTCTGGAAGCGGCCGAAATCAAAAAGGCTTCCCTTTTGATTTTGACCGTTCCCGGACTTGTCACCGCAAGATCGATCGTAGAGCACGCCAAGCGACTGAATCACCGAATCGAAATCGTGGCAAGAACTTCCGGGGCAGATTACACTAACTTATTGAAGGAGTTAGGCGTGTTCGAAGTGGTGTTTCCGGAATTTGAAGCCAGCCTCGAAATGGCTCGTCAGGCGCTTTTGCGGCTCAATGTCACGGCGACAGAAATACAGCGACATACCGATACCGTGCGGCAGGAATTTCATGCCCATTTATTCAGCCGGAATAACGACTATCGCGTACTCTCTCAACTCCGAGGCGCTGAACAACAATTCGATTTGCAGTGGGTCCGGTTAGCCCCGGAAAGCCCCATGGCACACCAGTCGATAGGTAGGAGCGAAATACGCAAAAAAACAGGGGCTTCGGTGGTCGGTGTGGCCCGAGAAGAGCAACTCAAGCCCAACCCGGATGCCGATTTTGTGTTAATGCCCAATGATCTCATCGCCATTATCGGGAACGAAACCAATCGAGAGGCATTTTGTCTCATGGCATCACCCGCCCATTGTCATGACTGTTGCAAAAAGTAGGACGGGTCGGTTATGTTCTATTAGGGCGCCAACATCCATTTTAAAAGCAGTTTCAGCCACTTTTCAATTTTGAAGGGGAGGCCATGCATGTTAAAACCATATGAAAAAATTCTTTGCCCGATTGACTTTGAGCCGAATTCAGCCATGGCGCTCAAACGAGCGGCCATGATGGTGCAACGCCACGGTGGAACCTTGACGGTCGCCCATATTATCAGCAATCCTCTTTCGGAGATATACCGCGAGAGAATACTCGAGGCATGGGGAACCCAGGAAGATATAGAAAGAGCATGCATGGAAAAACCCTTCTCAGGCTTTTCCACGGTGGTTCTGGATGTAGCCAAAGTAATGATTAAGGCGTTTGTCCGCGAACACATCGGGGATATTTCCTATGAGATGTTTATCGCGCTTGATGAGCATACCTATCGGGCTATAAATGACTATGCGGAAGAAAAAGGGATTGATCTGATTGTCATGGCCACTCACGGCCGCACGGGACCCAAACGGCTTTATTTCGGCAGTGTCGCCGAAAATATTGTCCGCCGGTCCCCCTGTTCGGTTTTAATTGTGCGGTCGTAATCCGTGGCTGCCCGAAATCGATAGTCGTATTTTGGAATCGACTATTCTTCTGCTCGATTCCGATCCCCGCGATCAAAACAAGTTGTTCACGGTCAGCGCCCGGTGAGGGGTTTTTGCCGGCCGGCGAAATAGAACAAACCAGCACCCAGAAAAAAGAGAATCAAAATGGAACTGAGGCTCCATCTGGCCGCCATGCGGGAGACGGCTAAGAGCTGAGTTTCAGAGGGTGCATCTGGCATCAGTAAATACCTGGCCAAAAGACCCGCGCCGCCCACAAGGGCCGGGCCGATGATGGCGGCAAATTTGCCGAGCATGTTATAAAAGCCGAAATACTGAGCGGATTTTTCTATGGGAATCATACGGGCATAATAGGAGCGGCTTAAGGCCTGAATGCCGCCCTGCGCCAGACCGACCAGTGCGGCAAGAATGTAAAAATCAACCCGATGCTTCATAAATACGCCCCAAAGCGTAATCACCATATACATCCCGATAACAAGAAAGATGGCCTTTCGCTCTCCCCATCCGGCGCCGAGGCGGCCAAAGGCCAGGGCCGCCGGAAACCCGATAAATTGCACCAGCAGCAGCGCCAAAATCAGATCCGAAGCCCCGAACCCGAGAGACAACCCATAGTCCACCGCCATTTTCACAATGGTATCCACGCCGTCGATATAACACCAATAGGCCAGCAAAAAGAGCCATATGGGTTTAAGTTGCCGTATTTCCCTGAAAGTTTTGGCCAATTGGCGAAACCCTTCAAAAACCATTCGGCGGGTTGAGGCGGCATCGGCATGGCGCACTTCCGGTACCCAGCAAAGGGTAAATACCGTAAATCCACCCCACCACAAGGCCACGCTGACAAAGGAAAGCCGGACCGCTATGATCGTGCTTGAAAGTCCGAACCACGACGGATGTTGCGTTATCACCACATTCAGTAAAAACAACAGCCCGCCGCCTATATATCCCAACGCATAGCCCAGACTGGACACCCGAGCCCAATCCTTTTCTTCGGCAATCCGGGGCAGCAGTGAATCATAAAATACGTTCGCGCCGGAAAACCCGACACTGCCGATCGCATACACCACCACAGCCCACTGCCATTGCCCCTTTTGTATCATGGCCAGCGCAGCGGTCATCAAAACACCTAAATAAGCAAACGCGATGAGAAACTTTTTGCGCGCTCCGCCTTCATCTGCCGCTGCCCCCAAAACCGGCGCCAGAAACGCTACCAGAAGACCGGCCAGGGCATTGCCGAGTCCAAGGCGCGCCGTGCTTAAATTTACGTCCACGCCGGCGCTCCAGAATTGTTTGAAAAAAAGGGGGAAAAAACCGGCCATCACGGTGGTGGCAAACGCGGAATTCGCCCAATCGTATATGGCCCACCCATAGATGGCCTTCTTATTTGAAAGCATGCGGTTTCCTTATCGGCATTGACAAAGCCGCCTGTATCATGGTTTTTAAATCCGTATGGAACCGGACATTCGCGCTCAGCACCAGATCGAACCGGAGGATGTACTGCGGCTGAATTTCATTCGCAGCCCCAACCGGTTTGTGTTTCGCAGGCACTATCGCCAGGGCCTTCGGTCTCATGTGATGGAAATCCTGGACCCACAAGATGTGCAATCGGAAAACACGGGAATCCTGCGTGACGGCCACCTGTGGTTTCCGCGGGCCATTCCGTTAAAGGTGCTGAGAATCTTCAGGGCCAGATTCTCAAGTTTGACGGAGGCCCTTGAGGATATTGAACGGTTCAAGCGCATCCAGACCTATTTAACCGCCGAATACATAGCTGTTTCCGAAGAGTTTGTCGCGGATTACAGCGTTGGCGGCACACACCGGGTCATTCTATGCGGTCTGCAGACCTTTGTCGATGGCCAAATAGTGGACCCCTGGGCGTTGGCCGAAAACGAGCTGGCGAACGCCGCCTCGCAGACCTTTCGGGCAAAACCCCATGGTCTTTCGCCCAAAGACTGGGTTCGGCAGGTTCGGCAACACGCTGCCCGGTTTGTCGACGGCCTTCGACGCATGATTTTAGAGACTCGACTGATTCCGGATCTGGCCGGGATCGGAAATCTGCTGCTCACACCGGCGGGCGCCCTGGTTCTGGTCGATATCAACAATGTCTGCCGGGTATGTTTCCAAGCGACGCCTGCGTTGGATGAAAAAGGATATCCCACCTGCGATAAATCCATTGAGGCGCTCAGCCGGATTGAAACCTTCCTGTTAAACGCCCCCGTGTCGGCATCGGACCCCATTTACGGCTATTTTCTGACCCCGGAACGAATAGCCGCAGTCAACGACATGCATCGCGCCTTTTACCACGCCATTTAAAACAGCGCGCTCGCTTAGCGCCGGGTTGCCGATACCTTTTCCAGGTGCTGCTTGGCCAGCATTAACCCGCAGATGGTCTTGGCATCGACAACCTTTCCGGAAAGAACCATGTCAACCGCTTCGGCCAGCGGGATTTGGTGCACCTCCAGCAACTCATCCCGGTCCAGATCCTGTTTTTCGAGGCTAAGATCACTGGCAAGATACAGGTGAATCCGTTCATTTGAATATCCCGGCACGGGCACGATCCGGCCGATCGGCAGCCAGGTTTGCGCGGAAAACCCGGTTTCCTCGATCAGCTCGCGTTTCGCGCAAACCAGCGGAGCCTCCTTTGGATCAAGCGTGCCCGCGGGGATCTCCCAGATATAATCGCCCACGGCGTGGCGGTACTGGCGAATCCATACCAGGGTTTTTTCATCCGCCATGGGCACGATGGCCGCGGCCCCCGGATGCCGAAGAATGTCAATATCGGTAGTGACGCCGTTGGCCAGGGTGATATTTTCCGAGAACATCTCGAACACCCTGCCTTTGTGCAGGCGTTTGCTGCTGTTGACTGTTGCCGTCATATCATTTCCTTTGGGTGTATTCTTTTCGGTGCTGCTGAATGAGTAATATCGCTTCAGTAATTCAGCCGCCGGAATGTAGTGGCGGTATTTCCGGTATGAAGCGCCGCCGTTCGAATTTTGTACCCCACTTTATTTGCCGTTGTAAAGATGATCCTGGTTTTTCCCTGAAAGGACCTGGTCATTCAGATTCAGGCGTCAAAATCAAGCGGCAACACACAAACACATTGCCTTCGTTCCAACAATGTAATCATCTTGAATTAGATATAAAAATGCTATAGCTATAGATGGCGCGTGCCTTTGACAACAGCATGGCATCTCCCTATACTGAAAGCAGAAAAAACCGTTATCGAGGCGTTTATCCTCATCCGCTCTGGAGGATCAATGGGTCGAAATCAGCGTTTGCGGCAATGAATATACCTTGCTTCGAAAATACGGGTCTACCTTTCCAGCCGTAATTTACAGCAATCAGACGATGTATGAAGGACGATTCGTTGGGATCACGGGAGGTTTGTCAATACGGCCGAAGGCAAACAAGAGCAGCTTCAGATAGGGGTGTAATTACAATTCCTGAAAACATTATGGGATACAATCCCCAATCCGGCGTCCAGTATCCGCCGTGGTAAGCCATGACTCGGAAAGAATTTTATGACCATGATAGAAAAAGAAAAACAAGACATGCTCAGGGCGGTATTTGATGCGATGCCCTCACTGGTTTTTGTGGTCGATCGGGACGTGAGGATTCAAGAATACAATGCAGCGGCGTCCGAACTTTTAGGGGCTGAGAGGAAGGCCGTCATTAAACAGCGTGCCGGCGAAATTCTGCATTGTTTACATTCGCATGAAACACCGGAGGGGTGCGGTAGAGCGCCATTCTGTAAAAAATGTATGGTCAGGAATTCCGTCTCCGAATCTTTCCGGGGAAATCGGATTATTCGCTGTCGTACAAGGATGGAACTCACCCGGGACGGGAACAAAATCGAGATTTATGCACTGATCTCCGCTTCTCCCTTTTCCTTTCAGAGCAGGTCCCTTGTCCTGCTTGTGATTGAGGATATCAGCGAGATAGCCGAATTGCGGCGCATCATCCCCATCTGTTCCATTTGCAGGAAAATTCGAGACGATAAAGCATCCTGGACGCTGGTAGAGGCCTATTTCAAGAATAATTGGGATGTTGATTTCTCTCATGGTCTTTGCCCGGACTGCTATAAAATCGAGATGGACAAGCTGGAATCCTATTAAGAGCGGTCAAACGTGTGCTGACCTTTGAAAGGGCGTAACGGTGACGATCGAGGTCGATTATTTTGCGGAAGAGTTTGATCCGCGCTTCAGGATTTTTCATGATCTGATGCAAAAAAAGGTCGCGGATATTCTGCTGGTTTCAACCCCGTATGATGCCTGGATCATGGATGAAGACTGCCGGTTGTATGAGCGCATCATTCATGAATACGAGGGCTTAAACCTCAGCCATCCGCCGCGGCTTCACTGGGTGGGCTCCGGCGAGGAGGCCCTTGGCGAAATCGATCAAAAAAAGTTCGACATGGTGATCACCATGCCCCGGGTCTGGGGCATGGACTCCTTTTCTTTGGGTCAGCGGATCAAGGAAAAAGACCCGGAAATTCCCGTGATCATCATGACCCATCGAATTCCGCCGGCCCGGGAGTGCGCACCGGACGGCATGCTGCCGGCCGGGATTGATAGAATCTTTGCCTGGTCCGGCAATACGGATATTCTGGTGGCGCTGATCAAAAGTGCTGAAGATCGACTGAACGCGGCCCATGACACCCGGGCGGCCGGGATTCGCGTGATTCTTTTCGTGGAGGACAGCCCGTACTACATCACGTCCCTGCTACCGATGCTATACAAGGAACTGGTCACTCAGACCCAGGCGGTTCTTGAAGAGGGCTTGAATGAAGAGCACCGGTTGCTGACAATGCGGGCGCGCCCGAAAATCCTTGTGGCGGGCAGTTATGAGGAGGCCGTGAGTCTCTATGAGCAATTTGAGCCCTATGTGCTGGGCGTTATCTCGGATGTGCGGTTTTCCAGAAATTGTGAAAGAGATGATGCAGCCGGGGTAACCTTTCTCAAGCGCATCAAGCAGGAGCGCTTTGATATTCCCCTGTTGCTCACCAGCTCGGATCCGGAAAATGCGTCCAAGGCTAAATCCATTCCGGCTGTTTTTGTCGATAAAAACTCACCTTCCCTGCATGAGGAGGTGCGCTCGTTTTTCCTGGATCATCTTGGCTTCGGGGAATTTGTTTTCAGATGGCCGGACGGCCGGGAGCTCGCGCGCGCCGGCAATTTGCGGGCGCTTGAAGCGGGTATTAGAACCATTCCGTCGGAGTCCTTTTATCATCATTGCAATCATAATGATTTTTCCAGATGGCTTTTTGCCCGGACCGAAATCATGTTGGCCAGCAAGCTGCGGCCCATCACGCACGCCGATTTTTCCTTTGATTTGGAAAACCATCGCCATTATGTCCTGTCCATTATCCGGGCCCGGCGCAAACAGCGGCAAAAGGGAGTAGTGGCTGATTTCGAGGCGGACGATTTTGATCCGGATACGGATTTTTTCAAAATCGGAAAGGGCTCTCTGGGCGGAAAGGCCCGGGGCTTGGCCTTTGTTTCCAAGCTGTTGCACAGCAGCAGCGCCTTATACGAAAAATATTCGGCCGCGGATATTCTGGTGCCCCAGACACTCGTTATCACCACCGATGCCTTTGATTCGTTTGTGGAAACAAACAAGTTAAAACGCCTTTCCAACGAAACGCTTCCGGATGAAATCGTGGCCGAGCGGTTCATGGCGGGACGATTTCCCGAATGGATCAAACAGGACTTAAGGGCATATCTGGGCCAGATTACGTACCCGTTGGCGATTCGCTCTTCAAGCCTGTTGGAGGACGCCCACGCCTTTGCCTATGCCGGGCTTTATCGCACCTATATGATTTCCAACGATCATCCGATACTGGAGATCCGTCTGGCGCATCTGATTACGGCCATCAAGCTGGTGTTCGCCTCCACCTATTTTCAAGGGCCCAAAGCGTTTTCAAGGCGAGTGGGGCACCGAACCGAAGAAGAAAAAATGGCGGTCATTGTTCAGCGGATGGAAGGGGATCATTATGGCGGCTATTTTTACCCCGCCATTTCGGGTGTCGCGCAATCCCATAACTTTTATCCCTTTTCGCCGGCAAAAGCGGAAGACGGCATTGCCGCCATTGCCCTGGGACTGGGAAAAAGCGTGATGGAAGGGGAAAAAGTGCTTCGCTTCTCCCCGAGATTTCCAAAGCATCTTCCCCAGCACGCCCGGGTGGAAGATGTGCTGGAAAACGCGCAACAGCATTTTTACGCCCTAAAACTGGACGGAATTCCGCATTCGCTGACCCATAACGATGAAAAAAGTCTGGTCAGGCGCAAAATTGCGGATGCGGCCGACGAGTTGCCGATGCGCCTGCTGGCCGGCACCTATGCGCCCGAGGAAAACCGAATCAAGGAGACCACCCAAATTCCCGGAGCACGCGTGCTGACCTTTTCACAGGTGCTTAAATATAATTTGATACCCTTGCCGGGCTTGTTGAACGATATTTTGAAATTGGGCGAAGAGGGCATGGGGTGCCCGGTGGAAATCGAATTTTCAGTCAACCTCTCTCATGATTCGGACAGAAAGCCGAGTTTTGCGGTGCTGCAAATGCGGCCGATGTCGGCCGGCGCCGAGTTTTCAGCGCTCAGCCTGTCGGCCGAAGAGAGACAACGCGCCTTTTGTTATTCCAAAAATGCGCTCGGTCACGCCAAAAAAGAGGCCGTTACGGACATTGTTTTCGTTAAACCCGAGGTGTTCAGTCCCACGCGGACTCTGGACATCGCCAAAGAAATCGGTTATCTGAACAATCTGTTGACAACAGAAAACAAGAAATACCTGCTGATCGGTCCGGGCCGGTGGGGTTCTGCGGATCGTTGGCTCGGCATACCGGTGAAATGGACAGACATCTTCGGCGTGCAGGCCATCATAGAGGCAAGTCATCCGCAGATGCGGGCAGATCCCTCTCAAGGGTCTCATTTTTTTCATAATATCACGACCCTGGGCATCCCCTATATCACGATTTCCGACAATCAAACCGATGTCTTGGACTGGTCCCGACTGACCACACCATCGGTGCATCGGGACTTGTTATTTGTCACGCATGTTCATCCTGCCAGGCCGCTCACCCTGAAGGTGGATGCCCGGAGAAACGAGTGTGCTGTTTTCCATGAGATGTGACCTGATTCACTATATGCCGGTAATGTCCAGTGCGCACAGGCCGAAGTGATCGCAATCCACGTAAATTGTGGTAGGAGAAAAAGTATGAGTCGAAAGCGATGGGACAACCGTTCCTTTCGGGGACTGTTGCAGTCCGGGGATGGTATCATTACAAAGGTCGTCGAATCCAACGATCAGCGAATTCTATTTCAGGCCGCCTTTGAGCTGACCGACGCCTTTGTGGAGCGGTTGAAATATCACGCTGAGCACCTGGTATATAGTGAACGCTCCCGAATCGCCAGGTTGGGTGTAACCATTCAGGGAGAGCCGCCCTGTGCCGAGCGATTGGAAGGCAATACCCTGATTTTGGATCTGGAGGCATCCTCGGTTATTGGCGGGTATCCCGATATTAAGATTCTCAAAGACTTCTTTACCATCGGACTTCCCGTGGGGCGTTTGGTTTACCTCAACCCGGAGGCGCTTCTGACCTCCGGGGAAGTCATCGATGCCATCAACCAGGCAACACTCAAACTGCCGGCGTCAACTACCATATCAAGCGACGGCAGCATCCTAATTACGCCGCATAAGGTCATTTGCAAACTCAAGCCCGGCCTGGACAAGGAGACCTTTGGCCGAATCTTGTTTCGTGAGAACGGCAGAGAGCTTTTAAACCGGTTTCAGATTCGCGAACCGGTGCCGGCCGTCACCATCGCGCCCGGCAAAGGCGTCATCACGACCTGCTCGATGTATCTCAACGAGCATTATGTGGCGCTGCAAAGCGGGCTTTCCTTAGGAAAACACTTGCCCGCCACGATTCTTGATCCAATCAAAACACGGGGGATTCGCATTTTTCTTGAAATTGTCAACGGCAGCGCTCACCCCATCGTGAACCCGCTGATATCTGCGAAAATATACCGCGTCCCCAAAAAAGAGAAGCGATCCGCTCCCAGAACATCCGTTCACGGCAGCACGCTGTATCCCTTTAAAGAGATGAAAAAGCTGGAGGCCGCAATGGATTGCCGGAAGGGTGGCAACTGCCATTACCTCGACCGGCCGGTGGCGTTGATACCGAATAAACCCGGTGCCTTGAAGGATGCGCAGATATTCATGAACGGACCGCCGGCGCGTTGCCCGGTGTCACCAGCTGCGTGTGTAACGGCCCGGCGGGATTATTCCCTTCATAGCCAGTGCCCTCATAAATACGGCACGGCCCATCTTCAAAAGGCATTGAGCGGCAAATCTGGCATTCTGGCTCTGAAATATTTCCCGAATCTTCTGGAGCATCGGGATATTATCAACCTGGCAGCGGACGGCCTCATCAGCGCGGTCTATTTTTTTGAAGCCTCCAGAGAGCATGGACAGTTTCTCTCGGAGCAGGATCACAGCCACTTACGGGAGTACCAGGCCTTCGGATTGGACACCTATTGGATCTGTGGAGTGAATCATCAATTGATGGAACACACCATGCGCGACGGTATGGGGTATTTCGTCGTTCCGGAACGCCTGGCTGATTTTCACAAATCCATGCTGTTCGCTTTTTACGGCTCGAATATGATCCTGTCCGAAAACGGCTACGCCCGGTTGGGCCGGCTCATGGACACGCTGGTGGAATTTTGGGGAAAACGAATTGGCATCGTCACGGGAGGCGGCAGCGGCGTCATGGAACAGGCCAATACCCTAGCGCGTGAGCGCGGGATTCTCTCCGGCGCCAACTACCTGGAAATCACAGACCAATCCATGACAACGGATGTGGATTTTTGTCAGGTGTTTCAATCCACCTGCCGCCACAGCCGACAAAAATGGTTTGAAATCGCTTCATTTCCCATCTTCAATGTCGGCGGACTGGGCTCACTGGAAGAACTCGGCATCACCCTGTGTAATATGAAGCTGTCCATTTCAGAGCAGGTGCCTGTCATACTTTTTGACACCGAAAGCGGCGGCTTGTTCTGGACCGGCATGGAAACGCAGATTCGGGAAATGATCCACAAGGGCCGGGCACCGGAATGGGTCGGCGAGAATATCGTGATCACCGATGATCCGGCCAGAGTCATCGGTGCTTATCGAAACCGATTGAATTTGTTTTAAAGGAGGGTTGAAAAATTCGATGCGTGCCAAGGCCTCGGCAATTGCCCAAGGCGTTCGCTATTTAGACCTTTTCAGTTGTGGCTTTCTCTATGCAGCATAACGTTTATAGCAGTCAAGCCGGTATGACCCCGTTCGATGTCGAAAGCAACTCGGTCCCCTTCTTTTAATGGCCTGAACCCTTTTGAACGACTAGGAATCACCTCTGAGAGCTGGACGAACACATTGGCCCGTCCATGCTCTTCTTCAATGAAACCATAGCCTTGGCTGCTATTAAACCATTTTACCGTTCCTGTCGGCATCACCGCCTCCTTTAGATAGCTATGCCATTATATCGAAGAATACTATAAACTAAAAAAAAGGATACCGTAATTGGTAAAAGTACGCGTTTTGACGTGGGTATAAATACCTATACGGAAAAACGACGCACCTATGTTATGGGTTGATATGGATATCGATCAAGTGGGTGGTTGCCGCAATGGGCGGCACCCATTGAAGGCCGCCGCCCATTGCCGGGCTCGTTAGTTGACCTCTTCATATTCCGCGTCCACCACATTTTCATCCTCATTCATTGACGAGTGGGATGCGCTGGCGTGAGGTTCGGCGCCCCGGTTCGTTCCGGCCGATTCACGCTGATACAATGCCGTTGACATTGCGTGCGCAGCGTGCTGCAGGGCGTCGGTTCGGCGCGTAATCTCATTTGTATCTTCGTCTTTTGCCGCGGATTTAAGCGCTTGTATCGCGGCTTCGACCTCACCGAGGGTTGCCGAATCAATCTCGGCCCGATGCGTTTGAAGCGTTTTTTCCGTCGAATAGATCAAGGCATCCGCCTGGTTGCGGGCATCGATCAGGGCTCTTTTTTGTCTATCCTCCGCGGAATGAATTTGCGCTTCTTGTACCAGTCGATCGATATCGGCCTTTGTCAGCCCGGAAGTGGCGGTAATCTTGATGGATTGCGCTTTTCCCGTGGCCATGTCCCTGGCCGATACGTTCACGATACCATCCGCATCGATGTCAAAGGTCACTTCAATCTGGGGGGTGCCTCGTGGCGCCGGCGCGATGCCGACCAACTCAAAGCGACCCAGCGTTTTGTTGTCCCGCGCCATTTCCCGCTCCCCTTGAAGCACATGAATGGAAACTGCCGGCTGATTATCCTCGGCGGTCGAAAACATTTCGCTCTTCTTGGTCGGAATGGTGGTATTTTTCTCGATGAGCCGGGTCATCACGCCCCCCAGGGTTTCAATACCCAGCGATAACGGGGTAACATCGAGCAACAGCACATCCTGAACGTCTCCTTTGAGAACCCCTCCCTGAATGGCAGCTCCCATGGCCACCACTTCGTCCGGATTGACGCCCTTTTGGGGCTCTTTCCCGAAAATCCGCCGGACCCGCTCCTGAACCGCCGGCATGCGAGTCATACCACCCACAAGAATGACCTCGCTGATTTGCGCCGGGGTCAATTTTGCATCTGCGAGCGCCTGGCGGCACGGTCCTTCCAGCTTATCGAGAAGATCTGCCACCAGGGATTCCAGCTTCGCCCGGCTCAGCTTGATGTTCAGATGTTTCGGTCCATTGGCGTCCGCCGTAATAAAGGGCAGATTGATCTCGGTCTGAGCTGTGGTGGAAAGCTCCATTTTGGCTTTTTCAGCGGCTTCCTTTAATCGCTGCAAGGCCATTTTGTCGTTTCGAAGATCAAACCCCTGATCCTTTTTAAACTCGTCGGCCAGATAATCCACCAGAAGCAAATCAAAATCTTCCCCGCCCAAGTGCGTGTCACCATTGGTGCTTTTTACCTCAAAGACCCCATCCCCGATATCGAGAATGGAGATATCAAAGGTGCCGCCGCCCAAGTCAAACACCGCAATCTTCCCTTCCTTATTCTTATCCAGACCATAGGCAAGAGCTGCCGCCGTGGGCTCATTTATGATGCGCTGAACATTTAACCCTGCAATTTTACCGGCATCCTTTGTCGCCTGTCGCTGGCTGTCATTAAAATAAGCCGGCACCGTGATAACGGCGTCCGTGACGCTGTGGCCCAGGTAGGCTTCAGCCGTATGCTTGATGTCGGCCAGAATCATGGATGAAACTTCGGCCGGGCTATGCTGCTTGCCGTTTAATTCAATCACGGCATCCCCGTTTGCTCCCTTTCTAATTTTGTAGGGCAGCACCTTGATATCCTTTTGCACCTCGGCTGAATCGTATTTGCGCCCGATCAGACGCTTTACGCCGGAAATCGTATTTTCCGGGTTAGTAACCGCCTGGCGTTTAGCGATCTGCCCCACGAGCCGTTCGCCCGATTTGGATACCGCGACAATGGACGGGGTGGTACGGCCCCCTTCCGGGTTGGAAATAACCATCGGGTCACCCCCTTCGATGATCGCAACGCATGAATTGGTCGTGCCAAGATCTATTCCGATCACTTTGTTCATTTTATACCTCCATTGGCTACATTATTATTTATAGTTAATCATTATTAGTAATGTTAAGGTAGCCAGTATTTTTCGAATGTCAACACATAGTAACGGACGTGGCAAAAATTTTTTAATATGCTTTATTAGGAGCTGGCAGGGCATCAGTTGAAAGCGTATCGGTCATCAATGAGGCGGGTGACACAACTACCGGATAGATCCAAAAAAGAACAAGAAAGCCGAGCCCGTTGATATAATGCTCCGGACCCGGCTTGTCTCGTCATTACTGAGCAGTAACTGCAATTTTTCGGGGTGCGGCCTTTTCAACCTTCGGCAGGGTCAGGCTCAACACGCCATCATTTAACTGGGCGTCGATTTTGTCCTGGTTGATAATTTCTGAAAGGGTAAACTGCCTGTAATAGGTACCGGTGTTATATTCCACCAGAACCGCCTTTTCTTCCGCACCGCCGAGCGGGGGGCTGTCCCCGGTAATGGTCAGCACATTGTCCCGAAGGTCGATGTTCAGCGTTTCGGGCGTGACACCCGGCATATCCGCCACCAGTTTCAGTGCGTGGTCGGTTTCATAAATATCCACATCTGGCGTAAACACAAGCCCGGGCTTGGTCTGCTCCGCAACAGATGCCAGTTCTTGTTTTTCCTTTGCCTGAAGCTCTTTGGTATCGGTAGTCATGGCCCTTTCCTCCTTAATTGATTGTGATCTGTCGTGGTTTCGAAGCGGCCGCCTTTGGTAATTTCACCGTGAGGATACCGTTTTTCAAGGAAGCCTCGACCTTTGCCGCATCAATTTCTCCTGGCAGACTGATGGCCCGCGCGAACCGGCCGGCTTCACGCTCCCGGCGATGGTATTTGGCGCCTTCTTCGGGAGCCGGAATTTTGCGCTCTCCGGTAATGGAAAGATTTCTTCCGGTGGCTTCAATATTCAGTTCGCTGGATGCAATGCCCGGCAACTCCGCCCGAATGATATAATAGTCTTTGTCTTCGGTGAGGTTCATGGCCGGAAACACACTGCCTGAATAGCCGGAAAGCGATCTGTCCGGAATCCCTTCAAATAGTCTATCCATTTGTCTTCTCATTCGATTTAATTCGTCAAAGGCGCTTCTGAAATTCCAGCTCGGAAGCCCGAAAGCAGTTCTGTATATCATTTTTCCATCCTCCTGTGTTTGGGTTACCTGATATGTTTTCAGTCGCGTTGAAGGTTTCATTGCGACATCGCCCTTGGTTAATCGAAAAATAGAAATAAAAAAAAGAAAGTCAATAACGTTTGAAAATTTTTCTTGCATTATTATTATAGTAATATAATTTATAAGTAATTATATGGATTTTCGTGTGAGGAGCGGCCTATGGGACCCGATAACGAACTTAATGTTGAAGGGGAGCTTTCGTTCTCCGAGGCTACCGGCAGCGATCTACGGGGCCGGCAATCGATCCGGGCCACGTTCAAGTTGTCGGCCGGATGCATCGACGCCATCAGTATCGTGGCAAAACACCTGGGAATTAAGCAAAAATCACTGTTTGACCATTTGGCGGAAGACACCCGAAGTCTCTCATCCATTGCCCGGGAGGCGCGCGAGGCCCGGCTTCCCCCCTTAAATCGCGTTCAAAAAACCTTTGTGATCAGCCGCCGGTCGCTTAATTCCCTCGAAACAGTATCAAAGCATTATAATGCACCGCGGGACGCGCTGGTGGAATACTCGGTAAAACGCCTGTTGCCGGTCATTCTGGCCGAACGAAAGAAGCATGAAGCCCGAAAACAAGTGCTGGATGAACTGAACCGCCATTTTCAAGCGGGACTGGCGCTTCGGAACCGGATCGAAACGAAGTTGGGTGAGGAAGATCCGACCTTGTCATGGATGACGCAAGCAATGCAGGCGTACCAAAACGCTATCGCTCAGATCAGCGATTTTGTCGAAAAGGGTAAAATCATCGAGGAATTCGATCCCGAATCCTTAGGGCTGTTGTTTAAGCAAGGGGAGGCAGAATAAGGTTGCCGTCTGCATCCCATCGCAGGAAAAAATCTTTCGACAACCGAATGGTTGAGAGCGATTCCAGCTCCGGTCGCAATGCGCTGCTAGCCCAGAAGTCAAATACCTGACGCGTATTCTGGATGATAACGGCGCGAACCGCTTCCGGCGGAATCGGGCCCAGGGTTGAAAAGCAAGCTTGTATGGCCTTTTCGTCCGTGGGCAGGCGAACCGGAATAAACGCTTTTCGTATTGAATTGCTGGTTAATGCATTCAGAACGGTTTTTTCGTAATCAAGGTGCGCAAAGACCTTTTCGGTGATAAAGTCCGCATGGCCCAACCCGATGGCGTTTCCATCGGTATTTACCGTCAGGTTCAATATGGCAATGCGCATTGCGTTAAAGTCCTGTGAAAAATCGCTTTCCTTTAGATCAAGACTTCTGCCGGTCACATTCGGGTCCATGCCGGCGCCGCTGATATCTTTTCCAATGTGCTCGACAATCAACGCGTCCACCTCGCGAATGGGCAGCCTGGGAAAATGGTTCTTGGCAATGGCGAGAAGGGCCTTTTCACGACCCCACATGTTCAATGCCGGCACCGCCTCGATAATAAGCGGTTGATCATACGCATTTTCCACCACGCCAATGCCAAACCGGACATTGCTGTTTATCACAATGGCTTCCCCCATGGCGCAAAGCAGCTCATAAAACCCGTATTTCAGCGCATAGTGGTGCCAGGTGATGGCGCCCTGATGCTTGCCCAAACCGACGCAAAGCATCTTAACCAAGCCGCTTTCCATTGGGGCCTTGAATTTCGTGTGGGGCTTGATGCGGTTGATGCACAACGTGTGATCCATTTCCGCCGCTTCTTTTGAAAAATACACCGGAACATCGTTCATGACGGTGCCGATTTGCACCGTTTCCATGCTTGAGATCACCGGTGCGCCGATAGCAGCAGGCGTAACGCCCAGGGTTTCGAGCACTTTTTGCTGGCCTTCGGCAGTGGCGCCCCCGTGGCTTCCCATGGCCGGAATGATGAAGGGCCTGGCCCCGATCGCTTTTAGCTGATCACACATACTTTTGACCATGTCGGAGAGCCGGTAAATGCCCCGGCTTCCCACGGCCAACGCTACCCGGTCACCGGCCTTAATGCCGCTGTGGGGTATTACAGCACGCATTTGTGCTTCCATGGCGGCGGGAATGTCGTTGATCTGGTCTTTCGGGCGCTGTACGCGGACATGAAAAAAAGAGGGGAAACGATATGGTTTTTCAATAAAATCAGGATATCGCATCGTATTGCGCCAACTTGTTTTTTGATAGAAGCCTGCCGACCATCAACGCAACGAATTTATCCGGTTCACCGAACTGCGGATTGAACCGAAGCTTGACCTGCAAGCGTATTTTTACTAAAAAAATAAGAAGGATTTACCCGCTGCCGCCTTTTCATAACAGCATGCCGAATCGGATGCAAGCACCCAGACCGCTCAATGGGGCCTGGGTCACGGGGGCGTGTGCGATCACGGGTTGCCGCCAACGCATAAGGACAATTCACATGGGGAAAGAAAAACTTAAACGGCATGTCATTGAACGGGACTGGTGCAAGGGGTGCGGAATTTGCGTGGCTTTTTGCCCCAAGCAGGTATTGGCTCTGGATGAAAATGAAAAGGTGACAGCGCAGCGTCCCGAGGCATGCATCTGCTGCCGGTTATGCGAATTAAGATGTCCGGATCTTGCCATTGAAATAGAAACGGAGCCGTCTGATCATGAACGATAATCTAAAATTCATTCAGGGCAACGAGGCTTGCGTGGAAGGCGCCCTATATGCCGGCTTGGAGTTTTTTGCCGGTTACCCCATTACCCCTTCCACCGAAATCGCCGAGCACCTGTCCTACCGGTTGCCCGCTCGGGGCGGCATATTTATTCAGATGGAAGATGAGATCGCTTCCATGTGCGCCATTATCGGCGCTTCGCTGGCGGGTCGGAAAGTGATGACCGCCACCAGCAGCCCCGGCTTTTCATTGATGCAGGAAGCCATCGGATATGCGATCATGACAGAAATTCCCAGCGTCATCGTGAATGTTCAGCGCGGGGGGCCTTCCACGGGAAACCCCACCCATGTTGCCCAGGGCGATGTGAACCAGGCCCGATGGGGAACGCACGGGGATCATGCCTTAGTGGCACTGACCGCCTCCACGCATCAGGATGTGTTTCTCATGACGGTGGAAGCCTTTAATATCGCGGAGACCTATCGCACGCCGGTTATTCTGTTACTGGACGAGGTGATCGGGCATATGCGGGAAACCCTTCGCGTTCCGGACCCGGGCGATATTCCCCTGGTGGAACGGTTGCGGACCTCTGTTAAGGAAGGCGTCGATTACCATCCGTATCTGCCCAGGGAGGACGGCCGGCTGCCAATGAGTGATTTCGGCGGGGTTCACCGGTATAATGTGACGGGACTCTTTCACGATATGTGGGGCTTTCCTTCCAGCAATCCAAAGGTCGTTCATGGGCTGGTGCGCCATCTGGTCGATAAAATCAATCAAAACACCTATCAGCTTGCCCGGTACAAAGAATTTGACTTGGCGGATGCCCGAACCATCATAATCTCCTATGGCTCTGCAGCTCGATCCGCATTGCATGTTGTTAAAAAGGCCCGTATCAAGGGCGATCGCATCGGACTTCTGGAATTGCAAACCCTGTGGCCATTTCCCGCACACATTGTTCAGGAACGATGCGCCCAAGCGCGCTTCATTTTGGTGGTGGAAATGAATATGGGCCAGATCACCGAGTCCGTTCGTGCAGCCGTGGATTGTCCCGAGCGTGTTTTTCTGGCCAACCGGGTGGATGGGGAGCTGATAACGCCTAGCAATATTGTAGATTTTCTGCATATCATACAGGGGCGGGGGGTATAAGCATGGCGATCAAAAATTATATTCGAGAGCGGTTTTTCCCGCATATCTGGTGCCCGGGTTGCGGCCATGGAACCGTATTGAACGCCATGCTGCATGCCTTTGATAAACTTGGCATGAGCCGGAACGAAGTGGTCATGGTTTCGGGAATCGGCTGCTCATCGCGCATTTCGGGATATGTCGATGTTCATACGCTTCATACCCTGCACGGCCGGGCACTGGCCTTTGCCACCGGCGTGAAAATGAGTTTGCCGAAACTGAATGTCATTGTGCCCATGGGCGACGGCGATGCACTGGCCATCGGCGGAAACCATTTTATTCATGCAGCCCGCCGCAATATCGACATCACGGCCATTATCATGAATAACCGCACTTACGGCATGACCGGCGGCCAGTACTCCCCTTTGACCGGTTATGGAAACAAGGCCACAACGGCTCCCTTCGGGGTCATTGACCAGGGCTTTGATATTGCTAAACTCAGCGAGGCGGCCGGCGCAACCTTTGTTGCCCGTACCACCACCTACCATGTGCAGCAACTGACCGAAATGATTCAGCAGGCGATTTTGCACAAAGGCTTTTCCGTGGTTGAAGTGATGAGTCAGTGCCCCACGCATTTCGGCCGAAAGAACAAGCAGGGGAGTGCCGTGGAGATGATGGAACTGTATAAGGAACAAACCACGCCGATCGGCTCTCGGGCGAAACAGGAAAACCCGGCCCTGATTGAACGGGGCATTTTTGTGCAAAAGGAGTTGCCGGAATATTGCAGCGAATATCAGAAAATCGTAGACCATGCGAGTAAAGGAAGTACGGCATGACCCAAACCCGAATCGTTTTTTCAGGCTCTGGTGGCCAAGGCGTTATCACCGCAGCGCTAATACTGGCGGAAGCCGCAGTATTATTTGAAAATTTAAACGCCGTTCAGTCGCAGGATTATAGTTCGGAGGTCAGGGGAGGCGCCACGCGCAGCGATGTTATCATCTCAAATACGGACATTTATTTCCCCAAGGTGATTCAGCCCAATGTTCTGGTGTGTCTGACGCAAGGCGCCTACATTAAATTCAGATCCCTGATTCGGCCAGGGGGTCTTTTGCTGACGGACAGCCGGTTTGTCACTGTTGAAAAAAAGGTGGACGCCCGCCAAATGCAACTTCCCCTGTGGGAAACCGTTATGAAGACGATCGGAAATCCGATCGTCCTGAATATCTGCATGTTGGGCGCGGTAGTGGGCCTGACGAAATTGGTTCGTCCCGCATCCGTTGAAAAAGTTCTTGAGAAACGGCTGGCGGCGGGAGTCATCGACATGAACAAAAAGGCCTTGTCGTTAGGGGTCGCATTGGGAGAGAAATAGAGGCAAGTAGTAGGGCTTGCGCAACAGCATACCCCGTAAAATGCACCCAATCACATTCATTCGGGTACCTGTGGAGGAAGGTCTCCTGCGGTGCCCTTTTTTTTATCCCGCCTAAAGAAAGAAAATGACAAAAGGGTCTTGATGATCGTTTTGGCCAATTTCCCACGGCAGGGAGGCCGCACCAGGGTGTTTTTGGAAGAACGGCAGGCTGTTTAAGCGGCAGCGAGTTCCTGCCGGTCTGGAAAAAATACCCTGGCGCGGCCGAAACCATGATCATGGCCAACAAAACCGTATGAGGGATAGAATGGCTTATCACGAATTAAGATCGCTGATTTCCGGGGAAGTTCACACCGAGCGCTTCGGCGGTATATGTTGTTCACGGACGGCAGTATTTTCCGGAAAATGCCCGCTGCTGTCGTGTATCCCAACGCCACGGAAGATGTGGTAATCACCGTTCGGTTTGCCGCTGAAAACGGGCTTTCCATATAAAGATTAACCGAACCCGCAGTAACCGGAAGCCGACAGCCGGTAGTGCCGGTTTCAAAAGGACCTAAAGGCTCACCCGGAAGTTTCGGCGCGCCAGAAACCCCGACAGCACCATGTCCATATCCGGTTGGCCGATTTCCTGCAGGCTGTAAAAAACGCGAGTGCTGGGGTTGTTGATGTTGATAATGCGCGTTAAATCAATGGGCGTACCGATGACCACTGCGTCGCAGGCTGTACGGTTGATCGTGGTTTCAAGATCTTTTAGCTGTTCGGGGCCATAACCCATTGCCGGCAGTACGCACCCGATACCCGGATAAATTTGAAACGTCTGCGAAAGACGTCCCACCGTGAACGGTCTGGGATCAACCAGGACGGCGGCGCCGTATTTTTTTGCCGCCACCGTGCCGGCGCCGATCTTCATTTCGCCATGGGTCAGGGTGGGCCCATCTTCCACAACCAGCACTTTTTTCCCTTTCACCATCAGCGGGTCTTGCATTATCAGCGCAGAGGCAGCATCCACCACAATCGCTCTCGGGTTCAACTCGGCAATATGGCGTCGAACCGTGTCGATGCCTGCGGCATCCGCGCTATCCATTTTGTTGATCACCACCACATCGGCCATTCGCAGATTGGCATTTCCAGGAAAATAGGTGCATTCATGCCCTGGCCGGTGGGGGTCCACGACCGTGACATGAAGATCGGATTGCAGAAAGGGAATGTCATTGTTGCCGCCGTCCCACACGATGATATCACAGCCGGCACTATCCTGTTCCGCGGCGCGGACAACCGCTTCGTAATCGACTCCAGCGTAGATGACATTTCCGCGAACCACATGCGGTTCATATTCTTCCATTTCCTCAACCGTGCAATGGTGTTTGTCAATGTCTTCCAGGCTGGCAAATCGCTGGACAATTTGGGCGGCCAGGTCACCATAGGGCATGGGATGGCGAATGGCCACGACCTTTAAGTCCTTGGCCATTAAAATCTCAATGATACGCCGGGCGGTTTGGCTTTTGCCGCAACCGGTCCGGACCGCGCCGACGGAAATGACCGGTTTGGTGCTTTTGATTTGCGTTTTCCCCGGTCCCGGGAGCACAAAACCGGCGCCCGCCGCATTGACAATGGCGCTTAAGTTCATGACATATTGATTGGACACATCGCTGTAGGAAAAAATGCACTCATCCACATGATGGTCTTTAATGAGCTGCACCAGCTTGGTTTCCGGATAAATCGGTATGCCTTTCGGATAAAGCGGTCCCGCCAGCGCAGCCGGGTATCTTCGATCTGCAATGTCGGGAATCTGCGCGGCTGTAAATCCCACGACATGAACATTGTTATCCCCTCGATAGCACACATTGAAATTATGAAAATCCCTGCCTGCCGCGCCCAAAATCAGAATCTTGCGCTTTAACATAAGAGGCATCTCCCAATCCGCTATTTTCGAATGAATAAAAGGAAATTGGTTTAAAGGATTATTTCCGTGCCGGCCGTGCCGGCCGCAGCGCCGACGATGTCCGCCAGATCGCAGATTACCCCGCGGTTACCGGTGGCTTCAACAAACCGAACCAGCGCCTCCACTTTCGGCCCCATGGATCCGGCCGGAAAATGCCCTTCGGCCATATGCCGTTTCATTTCCGCCAAAGAAATCTTGCCAAGCCGTTTTTCTTTTGGCGTTCCCCTGTATAGGACTGCGCCGGGGACATCCGTAGCAATAATGAAAATATCGGCGACAATATCCCTGGCGAGAACGAAGGAGGCCAAATCCTTATCGATCACTGCTTCGATCCCTGAAAATCTGCGCCCTTTTCTTACGACCGGAATACCGCCGCCGCCGCAACAGATGACGATAAACCCCTCATGAATCAATTTCTTGATTTCCCGATGTTCCACAATCGTGACGGGGCCTGGGGAAGCCACAACCCGGCGAAACCCCTTATCGGTTTCTTTCATGGTATAGGGTAGGCGTTCCGCTTCCTCACAGGTATAAATCGGGCCGATGGGCTTGGAAGGGTGTTTCAGTTGGGGATCATTTTCATCCACCACCACATAGGTGATCAGGGTGACAAAATACTTATCTTCAATACCCTCTTCCATTAACGCCGTATCTAGACTGGATTCGATCATATACCCGATTTGCCCCTGGGTCATGGCGCCGATAATCTCCAGCGGCATTCTGGGAACCCGGGAGCAGGCCTCTTGCTGCAACAACAAGTTGCCGACCTGGGGGCCGTTTCCATGTGTGATGACGATGTTGTATTTTCCGGCCAACAGAGCGATTTGTTTCATGGGATGAATGAGGTTTTCCAGTTGTTCCTCAGCCGTACCGACCTGCCCTTTTTTTATCAGCGCATTGCCCCCCAGCGCGATCAATAATATCGGCAAATTTTTCATGACAACGTTTTCCGGTTTCTTCAATCAAAAGAAAGGGATCAGATCAACTCATCTCCGATAGTGGCTATTATCACCGCCTTGATGGTATGCAGCCGGTTTTCCGCTTCGTCCCAGACAAGAGAGGCCGGGGATTCGAACACGGAGTTGGTTACTTCCATGGCTGAAAGCCCGTACTTTTGATAAATATCTTCGCCGACAGTGGTTTCCCGATTGTGGAACGCGGGCAGGCAATGCAAAAATTTTACGTTCGGGTTGCCGGTTTTTTCCATGGCCGCGTCATTGATCTGATAGGGTGTTAAAAGACGAATTCGTTCCTCCCAAACCGCCGCCGGCTCCCCCATGGAAACCCATACATCCGTATAGAGAAAGTCACAATCCTTTACACCGGTGTCCGGATCATCGGTGATCGTGATGCGTGCGCCGGTTTCTTTGGCAATATCAAGCGCTGTTTTTACCAATTTCTTATCAGGTTGCAACGTCCTGGGTGCCACGGCGCGATAATCCATTCCCATCTTGGCGGCACCGATCAAAAGCGAATTGGCGACATTGTTGCGGGCATCCCCCATGAAAGCGAACCGGATGCGATTTAACGGCTTGTCACAGTGCGTTCTCATGGTCATAAAATCAGCCATCACCTGCGTAGGATGAAATTCATCGGTCAGGCCGTTCCAAACCGGCACACCGGCATATTTTGCCAGCCTCTCAACGCGCATCTGTCCAAATCCGCGATATTCGATGCCGTCATACATGCGGCCCAGCACCCGCGCGGTGTCTTTAATGGATTCCTTACTGCCAATCTGATTGCCGGTGGGCCCCAGATAAGTAACACGGGCGCCTTGATCAAAACAGGCAACTTCAAACGCACAGCGGGTCCGGGTGGAATCTTTTTCAAATATGAGCACGATGTTTTTCCCCTTCAGATACCGGTGCTCATTTCCATTGCGTTTGTCCCGTTTTAAGTTAAAAGAAAGATCGAGTAAGGCGCCAATTTCCCCCGGGGTAAAATCGAGAAGTTTCAGGAAATGTCTCTTCCTCAAATCAAAAGCCATGGTTTCTGTTCCTTTGCGGTTGAATCAGAAGCATATCACCTAACATAAGGGCTGCGTTTATCGCGTGCCTCTATAATATAAAAGAATACAGCTATAACTTCAAAGCCGGCCTTGTCAAATAATTCTATAATAAATGGGGTCAATTTCAAAAGGTTTCAGTTGGCTCAAGGTCAAGGTGCTAAAGCTGAATTGAAAACGAGGCCGATAGAGATGTCGTAATGCCGAAACCGGCGCAAGCCTAAAAAACAGCGCCGTTATGGGGCATCGCCATGCGGGGAGGTGTTAACGCTTTAAAAGAGGGGGACGAAAAGCCGGGATTCAGGTCCGGTTTAACATGAGAATTCGATTCAGCCGGCAGTATCCGATCAGAATGAGAAACAGCAATATATCAGCGCGAGAGCACCGGCTCTTCGACCGCCCATCAGTTTCAATAAAGCAAGGGCCATGCCACATCTCACTATTTTATTTGTGCTTAAATATCAAAAGGATATTATTGAAGCAAGTTGAGGCGTGCAACAAAAAGTTACAACACAGCAAAAAAAGGCAGGAAAGATGTAACATTTTGTTTCGTCCCATCGGACGGAACCGCTAACTGAAGCACCCTTTGCACATCACCGGGGCAAATAACAGAGCACCGCTATTCCGCAAGTGCCATGGGCACCCCCCAAAAAAAGATGCGCCACTTTTTGGCAACGGGACATTCTTTTTTTTATCGGCTGAAAAACGCACTATAAGCTCAAATAACCGTGACATTTTTTGCGGAAGGCTTTTTCCCTCCCGTTTCGATATCAAAAGTTACACGGTCTCCTTCTTTCAGCAACCGGAGTCTTATTACAACAATATGCATGCGCTTTGAAACCATAAAACAGCAGGGTTGATGTTCATCTTTTTTCCGTTTTATTTTTCAACAAGCCCGCCAGGGTCGCGAAAGGTCGATAGCTATCGGATTCCAGCGTGTCTTTCTCCATGGTGCTTCCGTCATAGGCCTCGGCAACCTCATGGCGCGAATGCTCATTATCATGGCAATAGATACACAACAATTCCCAATTACTGCCGTCTGGCGGATTGTTGTCGTGGTTGTGGTCTTTATGGTGGACAGTTAATTCTCGAAGTTTTTTCCCTTCAAATTCGCGGCCGCAGCGACCGCAAATTTTGGGAAACAACTTAAGCGCCTTTTCCCGGTATGTTTTTTCCAGTTCACTACGATTACGCCGCACCTCGGCAATAATCTGCTCCTGCCTGTCGACACCGGATGAACGTTTTTTTAATGTCATGCTATAGGCCTATAAGTTTAGATAACCATTTGAAAAGTTAAATAATTAAAGCGTACTCCATAACCATTCGATCGGGTTGGCAAAAGGTTTAAATTCAAGGGTGCAACTTCCGGCCGAGGGAATAATACAATCCACCGACATCAACCGCACCCAGTCGATATCCGGTTGTTTACAAGGTCGTCAATTTGCCTTTTATAAACCATCCCCCGGTACAGCGCAACGGTCTGCTGGGCAAGGGAGCAGGTTTTTTATTGAACTGGTGAAAAAACACAAAAAAAGATCAAAACCATCGATAATAACAGATTGACGCTTGTTGGCGCCTGATTGGCGCGCCGTTATCAATCGGTTCTTGCCATAAAAAATGGTGTGATGTCTCGAATTTAAATCGCTTGATGCTTCGGGGCGTTAGGTGCGCTTGAATTGCGGGAAATAGCGCCCCAAAAAGGGTCTCTATTTTGTTCCGAAAATTCGATCAAATTACGGAAAACAGTGTTTGACAGGGTATTAAGATTGCTTTATCAGTGCGCCTGTAAAAGAAAATGGAATGGTTCGGATACGAAAGGTGCCCGGAGATATTAGCCCTAAAGGCGCTGTCTCGTTGTTTTTACTATAAAAGGATGATTTTCCCGTATGTTGAAATTTGTTGTTCAGGCAAAAGATTCCCATGGGCATTGGCAAGACCATCAGGCGGCCTGGGACTATAAAGAGGCAAAGCTGCTGGAATCCGCGCTGCTTGAAAATGAGGCGGCCTGGAAGCGAAGAAATCAAAAAAGACTGACGCGAATCGTACCCACCGATCAAGCCAATTTTCTATATCACCTTTAAACAACGCGCGGTGTTTGTCATCCGGTAATACCATTTTTCCGACGCCTCCGCCGGATGACATTAGGCGTAATCCCAGCGTTTCAATCCAGTTTCCCCCGAATCGTTTTTCAGCAGCAAGGTCGATATCCGATTATCCCTGATTCCATGATGATGTTAATTTTTTTATCCCATGATTTTTATCTCCATATGGTGTATAGGGCGAGTTAGTCGTTCGTTTCAGGAGCATAAGATCCGTATCAATTTCACATTTAGGGGGTGTTGGTTTGCGGTCCAGATGGTTTGTGGCGATGGTTGTTTTTTTAATCCTCGGTTGCGGTGACTCTGTTTATCTGATTTATCATCATTACCAAGTTAACCTTTCAGAGCATGCGACGACGAGCTTTTGCGTTATCAACGATGTAATTGACTGCGACCGGGTGGCAAAAGGGTTTGGATCGACTCTTTTCGGCATTCCCGTTGCAACACTGGGGATGTTCGCCTATGTGTTTCTGCTGATTGCTTTTTTAGCGGAAAGGGTGATGCGACCTACCCTTTACCCCCACTTGTACTGCATTATTTCTTTAATTGTAACCGTCATGGTGATATTTGCCGCTTATGAGGCGTTTGTATCTTTTGTGATCATAAAAGCGGTATGCATCATGTGCGTTGCGCTCTATATTCTTACCATACTGATGATGATTGCCTGCAGGCGGGCGTTGACGACGTTAAACGGGAAAATAATCAAGACGCTTTATCATCTTTTTGTTCCGCAGATTTTATGGCCGTACGTGATTCGATTGGCAATGGTGCTATTGATCTCCGGCATGCTGACCGGGCTGATTGCCTATGGAACGGATCGATATTTGGTCAGTCATTTCATGCCGCCGGCACAGGATATGTTTTTCACGCCGACCGAGTAATCCCGATACTCTGGGAAGGCTTGATTTCGAGCACGCCGCCTATTTGACGACAATGACCGGACAATCGGCTTCCAAAATGACATATTGAGCGGTAGACCCCATCAGCAACTTGCCGATCTTGGATTTTTTTCTGGTACCGATAATAATTTTATCTATTTGGTTTTGCCTCGCAAAATCAACGAGATCCTCTCCGGGGGAGAGGCTTCTGGTAATCATGTGCGTCTCACAGTCGATTCCTTCGGCATGGAATTCGTTTTTTAGTCGTTCCAATGCCGCCTTGGTTTCTTCATATTCTTTTGCCTCCAATTCCGGTCCGTAGGGTGTCGAGGCAAGAATGTGTATCTTGGCGTTAAATGCATGGGCGTACTTTTCCGCCACTTCAAGGGCGCGAGGAGTTGCCTTCGAATTGTCATAACCAACTAAAAAGTTCATTTTGGCCTATTCCTGTGGCGGGTTAGGGGTTTTTATCCGCGATAATATAGTTATATTCAGGAAGTATGTCAATCGTAACCATCAGATAAGATATTCGATGCAGCGGCTTGTTTGAAAATAACAAAGCGGAATATCGGTGTGTCAACCAAGATCCCTTGATACCATAATTCGACACCCATCGCGCAAAAGGTCGTTTTTTGCGATGTCATAATTTTTTTCATTCAGGGGCTTAGCGGCATCTGCAATCAACGTCGCGGAAAAACCGCTTTTCAGGGCATCCTTGAGGGTATAATAGACGCAGATATCGCCGGCCACCCCGCAGCCGTAAATCTCAACAACCCCCTTCTCCCGGAGGTATCCCGAAAGTCCGGTGCTTCTGCGGTGCTGGTTGTCATAAAAAGCGCTGTAGCTATCGATTTCCGGATCGACGCCCTTGCGAAAGATCGCCTCCACAGGTCGGGTATCGAGTTTCGGGTGAAAGTCCGCGCCGAAAGTTCCCTGGACACAGTGGTCCGGCCAGAGCGTCTGGGAAATGCCGTTTAAATCAATGGTTTCAAAAGGCTGCCGACCTTTGTGATTTGAGGCGAAGCTTTTGTGCTGGGGCGGGTGCCAGTCCTGAATAGCCACCACGAGATCGAATTTTCCCGAAATCCGGTTGATCACCGCGATGATAGCATCTCCTGCGGGCACGGCCAGAGACCCGCCGGGCATGAAATCGTTTTGTACATCACCAATAATCAAGGTTTTCATCGCATATCCTCCTCGAAATTCGTTCTCTTGTGCTCGGCGATCAGGCGGTCCCGTTCCTTTTTGAGCCCGTCGCTGATACCGATCTTGTAGATATGGGGGTTTTCAAAGCGTTTGTACTCATCAGGCAGTTCATCGAGCCGGTTTTGCGAATACCGGGCAATTTCGTGCACGGATCGGGGCGGGGCTATCCGACGTCCTTTTTCCATGACCTTATGCAGCAGCGACTCCTTTGGGTATGCGCCGATAGCAAGCGATTTCAAGGGATCAAAGGGATGATGCATGTGGGCAATTTCCGTTTCTTCCAAAAGCGCCACCACGTCTGCCCCCAACAGATCCGTGCCGGTGCGAAGCCGGAAAACCTGCTTTCGGTGCGGCAGGGTGATTTTTTCAATCGATTCCGATAATTTTATGCGGGGCTTGGCATCAGCGTAAGCCAATTTATAAACCCCGTCCAAAGCGGCGTCCGGCTGACCGGTCACCAAGCTGGTACCAACGCCGAAAAGGTCGATAGGCGCTTTCTGATCCAGAAGGCTTTTGATCAGGTATTCATCGAGCTGGTTGGATGCCGCAATTTTCACATCATCAAGTCCGGCATCGTCGAGCATACGCCGGGCTTTCTTGGAAAGATAGGCCAGATCGCCGCTGTCCAGGCGGATGCCCTTAAGCTGTCGGCCCTGCTGTTTCATTTCGAGGCCCACAATAATGGCATTGGGAACCCCGCTGGCCAAGGTGTCGTAAGTGTCGACAAGGAGCACGCAATCATCGGCCCGGGATGCAGCAAAATGACGGAAGGCGGTCAGTTCGGCATCATAACTCTGAATAAAGGAATGGGCCATGGTGCCGGATACGGCGATGTTGTAATCCCGTCCGGCCCGGACGTTGCTGGTAGCGTTGAAGCCGCCGATGATTGCGGCTCGGCTTGCGTGATAACCGCCCAAGCCGTGGGCTCTTCGCAGCCCAAAATCAATGAGCGCGCGGTCTCCGGCTGCGATGCGCATTCGGCTTGCCTTAGTGGCGATCAATGTCTGAAAGTTGAGAACATTGAGAAGAAGGGTTTCAATGATCTGGGCCTGAATGATCTCGGCCTCCACGCTCAGCACCGGCCGGGTAGGAAAAACCAAGTCTCCCTCGCGTGAGCTGTTAATGGTTCCGGTGAATCGGAACTTCTCAAGATAGTCTAGAAACGTCGTATCCATGCCCTTTTGTCGCAGAAACGCCATATCTGTCTCATCGAAATGAAGGGTTTCAAGGATTTCAAGCAGGTCTTCCAGCCCGGCGAAAACCGCGTAACCGCCTTTAAACGGTATTTTCCTGAAAAAATAATCAAAAACCGCCGTGCGGTTATGGCGCGCTTTCAGAAAATAAACCTGGGCCATGGCGAGCTGATACTGGTCGGTGTAGGTGCCTGTAAAGTCAATCATGGCTTCCGTTTTTCCTGTGTTACGGGTTTCTCTTCATTCGGTATTCACGGTTTCCTCGGCAACCATATGGGCTGCGCCCACGCTTGTATCGAATAAATTCTTTTCGATATATTCGCTTGAGAATAATTGAGAATAGAATTAGCATCAGTTCTTTTTCAACAAAAAAAGTTTTCTACCGAATGGTTTCTTTGGCTAGAAAATTTTTCCTATTTTCAAATTGATTTAATACTATCAAATTGTTTTGTTTTTAATATTCGACAACTTACCATTTTTTAAATAATTTTTGGTTAAAGCACGATTTCAAGAGGAACCGCATGAAAAGATTAAAAAACCGCGTGGCTATCGTGACCGGTTGTGCCGGGGGCATTGGGCAATCCTTTTGCGTGGGGATGGCAAAAGAAGGCGCCAAAGTGGTCGCGACGGATCTGCTGAGTACGGATGAAACGGTTGAAAAAGTCAAATCGGCCGGCGGTGACATCTTGGCCCTACAGGTGGATGTCACCAGCGAAGACTCGACCCTGAAGATGGCTCGGCAAGTAATGAATCATTTCGGTCGGATCGATATTTTGGTCAATAATGCGGGTATTTATCCGGTGTCACCGTTCCAGGATATTCGCTTTGAGAACTGGAAAAAAGTGACGAGTGTCAACCTGGATGGCGTTTTTCTCTGTACCAAGGCGGTATATCCCCACATGATGGCCCAAAATTACGGCAGAATCGTTAACATATCATCTGTATCTGTCTTTTTAGGTTCCCCCTCGCTCACCCCTTATGTCACTACGAAAGCAGGTATCATCGGATTCACCCGGGCGCTGGCCTCAGAGGCCGGTGAATACGGGATTACGGTCAATGCCATTGCGCCGGGCTTGACCGCAACCAAAACCATGCTGGAAGGCTCACTTGGCGCCATTCTTGATAAAACCATCAAAATGCAGGCACTGAAACGCCGTTTGGAGCCGGACGATTTGCTCGGCGCCCTGCTGTTTCTTGTTACCGATGGCGGCGATTTTGTCACCGGCCAGACGCTTGCTGTAGACGGCGGGTTGACGCGACATTAAGGGGACGAGATACCGGAGGAAACTTCAGGAGGTTATGGAACATGAAAAATTGGCTTAATCGATTTGGGACAACGGTGATAATGGCAGTTTGTATCTGCATTTTTGGGGGCGAAATGACCGGCAATCGAATTTTGGCTGAAGAGTCGACCGTCACCATTACCGGACAAATCATGTCCGTCACCTATGGCGTGTGGAACCCCTTTGGCGGACGAAAAGCGACTCTCGTCATTCAGGATGCAAAAAGAAAGCAGCACATCGTGTATGTGGGCTTCAAGACATCCTATATACCGCACCGAACACCGGAATTAGGAGATTTGGTGACCATTATCTGTATTCGAACAGAAGGGGTTTTGGCCGGTCTGACGGTGAGCTATAATTAACAGTGCCGCTTTAAAAACCGGGTGTTCGTTATTTTATCGGGAAGGCAGAATGGTTTCCACCACGATGTTAAGATAAAAGTCCCCACGAATACCGTTGGGCAATTGCTTGCCGAGGCCTTTTAACCGCAGTATCGCGCCGTTCCGCGTGCCTTCCGGTATGCTTACCCTGAAAAGGCGGCGGGAATGCCCAGTGGGAATATTGATGAGCTTTTGCGTGCCGGCCATGGCCTCGTAATGGGTAATGCGAAGAGTGCCGTAAAGGTTCGCCGCTTCTTCTCCTCCGGCAGTAGGCCGGATCACCTGAAGCCGATCGCTGGTCTTTCGTGCCGCAGCCCTGCGAAACGCATCCCCGAGACCGGAGACCGGCACCTGCAAAAACAGTTTTATAAACAGCATGCCGAAAACAAATCCGCCCACATGCGCCCACCAGGCAATGCCGCCCGCGTTGCCGGCGCTGCCCGCCGCGTTAATGAACTGCATGAGAAACCAGAAACCGAGAAAGAAAACGGCCGGTATCTCAACGAACCAGGGAAAAATCAAAATGGGAATAAGCGTTAAAATCCGCGCGCCCGGATAAAGCAGAATATAGGCGCCCATCACGCCGGCGATCGCGCCGCTGGCCCCGATGATGGGAATATTGGAAGACGGATTGAACATAAAATGCGCGAACCCCGAAAAAAGGCCGCACAAAAGATAAAACATCAGGTACCGCAATGGGCCCAAGCGATCCTCGATATTGTCTCCGAAAATATAGAGTGACCACATATTGCCCAGCAGATGAAAAAACCCGCCATGAAGAAACATGAAGGAAACCAGCGAAATCGCCTGCTGCCCAAAGGTAAAATAATCGGAAAGTTGCGGAAGGGTATACCGGGCGGGCACGAGGCCGTAAAGGTAGGCAAAGCGATCCAGTCCCGGGCTTTGGGACGGTTGAAACAAAAAAATCAGCACGTTGATACCGATCAGGGCCGTATTGACCACGGGATACGTTTTAGAAGGGATCGTATCGCGAATCGGTATCATCGGCTGTTTACCCCGGGGTCCTTGGCCTTGATGCGCATACTTAAATCAACGCTTTTGGCCGAGTGGGTCAGTGCGCCCACGGAGATGATATCGACCCCGGCATCCGCCAGCGGTATCAATGAATCGATGGTTACATTGCCGGACGCTTCCACCAAGGCGCGCCCCTGAATTAACGTGACGGCTTCTTTTATTTCCGGCAGCACCATGTTGTCCAGCATGATGACATCCGCGCCGGCAGTTAAGGCATCCTGAACTTCCGTGAGATTGCTTGCCTCCACCTCGATTTTCACCAGATGGGAAATCCGCTGCCGGGCCGCCTTTACCGCCGGGCCGATACCGCCACATACGGCAATATGATTGTCCTTGATTAATACGCCGTCGTATAACCCCGTTCGGTGATTCTCCCCACCGCCCATGCGCACGGCATACTTTTCAAGGACACGCCATCCGGGGGTGGTTTTCCGCGTGTCCACGACACGGGTTTTTCGCCCCGAAAGCCGGTCCGCGAACGTCCGCGTAAGCGTGGCGATGCCGGATAAGCGCTGCAAAAAATTAAGGGCGCTTCTCTCACCAATTAATAACCCTTGCAAACTTCCCCTGGCCGTTAATACGACATCGCCGATATGGATTGGGTCGCCGTCCCGATACGAGGAGGAAATTTTGATGGCATCATCCAGCCGGGTAAACACGCGGTTCGCGATTTCCAGACCGGCCAGCACGCACGGTTCTTTGGCAACGATTTGCCCTTCCCCCGTCATTTCCGGTGAGATCAGGTTTTCCGTCGTGATATCGCCGTGGCCGATGTCTTCAGTCAATGCAGCTTCGATCAGGTGATCGATCGCCGGTGTCCAGAGGCTCATACGATTTCCTTAATTCTGGCCAGGTTCGCTTGAAGCTTGATTCGCTTTTCGGTTAACAGCGCATGCTTTTCCTTTACTTTTTCAACCACCTCCGGCGGCGCTTTGCCCAAAAACCCCTGGTTGGACAGTTTTTGGGTAAGGCCGCCAAGCTCGCCATCGAGCTTCTTAATCTCTTTAGCGAGTCGCTCGATTTCCAGGTCCACATCCAAAATACCGGATAGGGGCACATAAATCGTCGCATCATCCGTAACGGCAGTGGCCGAGGCGGGCGGACGCTTGCCTGCTATCGTGACGGAAAGCGACTTTAATCGGGCAAGCCCCTTGGCAAGAGACTCAAACTGCGAAAGGGTTTCCCGAACACCCGCATTCGAAGACTGAACCTGCACGTCCAAAGCCTGGGACGGCGGCAAGTTCATCTCGCCGCGAATATTTCGCACCCCGGTAATGAGTTGAATGAGCTGATTCATTTTTGCTTCCGCATCCGCATTCCGGACAATGCCGTTTAAATCCGCCGCTGCCAGCGGGTAAGCGGCGGTCATGATGGAGCCCGCATTCGGCAGAAGCTTGTGCCAAATCTCTTCGGTCACGAAGGGAATAAAGGGATGCAGCAGCACCAGTGTTTCCTGAAGCACCAGACGGAGCACGCCGATGGTGGCACGGCGGTCTTCGGGACTTTCCGGGTTATAGAGCACCGGTTTGATGGCTTCCAAGTACCAGTCGCAGAATTCATGCCAGGCAAACTGGTACAGAGCGCCGGCCGCATCGTTAAAGCGGTAGGTATCCAACGCGTTGGTTACCGTCTCGGTCACATGGCGCAGCCGGGATAAAATCCAGCGGTCCGGAACGGATCTTCGGTCGGCATCGTCGGCAATCGATGCCTCCACTTCGTGCATCATGGAAAAGCGCGCCGCATTCCAGAGTTTATTGATAAAGTGCTGATACCCTTCCACCCGGCGTTTGGACATTTTGACATCCCGGCCCTGCGCGGCAAAGGCCGCCAGCGTGAACCGAAAAGCATCCGTTCCGAATTCATCGATTATCTCCAGGGGATCAATCACATTGCCCTTGGATTTACTCATCTTTTTGCCTTCTTCATCCCGCACCAGGGCATGCACGTATACGTCCTTGAAGGGAACCGCTTTCATGAAGTGAAGCCCCATCATCATCATACGGGCCACCCAGAAAAAAAGGATGTCAAATCCGGTCACCAGCACCGAAGTGGGATAGAAGGTCTTGAGCAGTTCGGTTTCATCCGGCCAGCCCATGGTGGAAAAGGGCCACAGCGCGGAGCTGAACCAGGTGTCCAGCACATCGGCTTCCTGCACCGGATCAGCGGCGCCGCAACCCGGGCAAGTCGTCGGCGCGGTCATGGCAACCACCATCTCTCCGCAGGCCTCGCACGTCCAGGCCGGAATCTGATGGCCCCACCATATCTGGCGGGAAATGCACCAATCCCGAATATTGTTGAGCCAGTCAAAATAGGTGGCTTCCCAGAGGCTCGGAATGATTTTCGTCTCGCCATTTTTCACCGCGGCAATGGCTTTTTCAGCCAGCGGCTTGGCTTTTACAAACCACTGCCTGGACAGATTCGGCTCAATGATGGATTTACAGCGATAGCAATGCCCCACGCCGTGACGAATGGACTCGATTTTTTCTAACAGACCGATTTCTTTCAGCGCGGCCAGTACGGCTTTCCGGCACTCAAACCGGTCCAGTCCCTGAAAAATGCCGGCATCTTCCGTCATGCGGCCGTCATCCCCGATCACCTTAATATGGGGCAGGTCGTGGCGTTGGCCGATTTCAAAGTCATTGGGATCATGTGCGGGGGTTACCTTGAGCCCACCGGTGCCAACCGAGCGGTCCACGTAGGCATCCTTTATAATCGGAATTTTCCGGTTCATCAGCGGCAACATCACCGAATCGGTCGAAAGGTTCACATACCGCTCATCTTCGGGGTGAACGGCCACGGCCGTATCTCCCAGCATGGTTTCCGGTCGCGTCGTGGCCACCGTAATGCTGCCGGATTTGTCGGCAAACGGGTACCGGATATGATACATATTGCCGTCCAGCTCTTCATGCTCTACTTCCAGATCCGACAAGGCCGTATGGCATCGCGGGCACCAGTTGATGATATAATTGCCGCGATAGATGAGTCCTTCTTCATAAAGTTGAACAAATACTTTTCGAACCGCGCGGGAGAGCCCCTCGTCCATGGTAAACCGCTCGCGGTCCCAGTCACAGGACGCACCCATCCGTTTTAGCTGATGAATGATGGCACTGCCGGATTTTTCCCGCCATTGCCAAACCGCTTCAATGAATTTTTCTCTTCCCAGATCGTTTCGGGTCCAGCCCTCCGCCGCCAGTTGTTTTTCCACGACGTTTTGGGTTGCGATACCGGCATGATCCGTTCCGGGCATCCACAACACATTATCACCCCGAAGACGACGATACCGGCACAGAATATCCTGCAACGTATTATTCAGCGCATGTCCCATGTGCAACACGCCCGTGACATTGGGCGGTGGTATGACAATGGAATAGGCTTTCCGGTCACTGCTTTCTTGGGCAGAAAAAAGGCCTTCCTGTTGCCAAAAAGCGTACCATTTTTTCTCCACCGCATGGGGTTCATACCCTTTGTCCAAAGAATCACTACTCATTTGAATCTACTCCTTAATCCGCTCTCAGCTGGGCGCAAGCGCCATTAGCTGAACACGCAGCCTTCTATCCGGCGGCGTTATACACAACCTTTAAATAAATGAAAAGGGGATTATCGGCCGGCAACAGGAATGGGGGGCTTGGTGGTTATGCCGTTCGGCCATCCGGCATTTGCCGGATGGCTTGCGTACCGGTTTATTCCATATCGGACAAATTGCTTGCCAAAAGTTTTTTCAGGCGTTTGATTTCGTTTGTCACCGCTTTTTCAATGGCTGCCGTAAGCAGGCGGTACATTTTTTCGCCCAGCATTCTTTCTATTACCCGTTCAAGCGCCGCCTCCACTTGAGTGTTGGAAACCGGCAACGTTGCAAGCTGGTTCTCGTCAGACGCATCCGCCAAGCTCATTCCCATTGCGCCTACTGCCGCTTTATCCGCCGCTGCTTCCGCATCTATCGCCGCATCCAATGCTTCCCCAAGTTCAAAGCCGTCTTCAAGCAGATCTTTTGCGCGGGGGGCAAGCGCACTTTCTTTCGGCGGAATAACCTTGTCCGATTCAGTGCTTTCATCTTCAAGCAGCATCAAAATATCTTCCATGTCGGCATCACCTTCAGCCGCTTCCGCAGGCACGGTGGCCGGCTCTGAAAAATCCTCGCCGGGCGCCGCTTCACTTAACTCCAGAATATCTTCATCGTTTTTCGGGGCCGGGAAGGACAATGCTTTTTGGGAACGCCTGATCCCAGCACTATCGTTCACGGCCGTTATCGGTGTTTCCTCCGTAAGGTCCAAAATGTCATCATCATCATCGTCTGCAACCGCTGTATCCGAAGCCTCCTCCAGCAATTCGAGAAGGTCCATATCGTTCACTTCATCCGGTAACAATACGTCTTCGGTCAAATCAAGAA
Source organism: Desulfobacterales bacterium (assembly GCA_034003325.1). Classification (NCBI taxonomy): domain Bacteria; kingdom Pseudomonadati; phylum Thermodesulfobacteriota; class Desulfobacteria; order Desulfobacterales; species Desulfobacterales bacterium. Next base: position 189,038 of record JAVEYW010000002.1, on the reverse strand, counting down.
TATCGGCCTCGGATGCGCCGACCGCCGGCTCGGGGGAAACTTCCTCGTGAAGCATGATAATGTCGCTGTCGCCTGTCTCCATAGGCGCGGCTTCGTCCGTTAATTCAAGAAAATCATCCTCCTCGGAAAACATTTCCTCCTTGGGTGTTTTCTCGAAATTTCTTTTTTCGTTCATGAAACCCCCAATGTCGTTATAAAGCTTGTGCGGAAGATAAAAGCAAGCCCTTAATAATATTTTGAAATCTGTACCATAGGGTGCCCGGTGTGTCAAGACGGTTTGCATTTCCGTTTGTTTGGGTGTAATAAGCTGATTATGCGACGCTTTTTCATTGATCCCACTACCGCCGAGGGCGATACCGCATGCTTGTCGGAGACCGATTCAAGGCATATTCGCTCTGTTTTGCGCCTTAAACCGGGTGCGCCCATTATTCTTTTTGATGGTGCGGGCAAAGAGTACACCGCCCGCGTGACGGACATCGCTCAAGATCGCGTCTCCGTCTCAATTCTCGATCGCAGATCCTGTGCTTCGGAATCCCCCGTCCATATCACCATCGCGCAGGCCTTTTTAAAAGAGAAAAAAATGGATACCCTGATCCGGTCACTAACGGAGCTCGGCATCAACCGAGTGATTCCGTATTTTGCCCATCGATCCGTCCCGCGACCGGAAGGTCACAGGATAGATGCCCGGGCCGAACGGTGGCAAAAAATAATTCGGGAGTCTTTAAAGCAATGCCGCCGAAGTCATGCGCCGGAAATGATCGCAGCGGCTTCTTATGAAGAAGTGATCAGGCTGAGTGCGCCATGCGCACTAAAAATCGCTTTCTGGGAAAAAGCGGTTGACCCCGTACCGACGTCAATATTCAGTCCGGATCCCGAGCGGGGAAAACAGATCTTTATTTTACTCGGGCCGGAGGGTGGCCTGACTGAAAAAGAGATAGAAACCGCAACCGCCGCCGGGTTTGTGACCGCCACGCTGGGCCCCCGCATCTTGCGGGCTGAAACAGCCGCCCTGGTTGCATGCAGCCTGATGCAATATATCTTCGGCGATTTGGGCGGACAACCGTGGCGACCGGCATAACGCCGTCGGTATCTAAGGCTGCAATTCAAGACGTTTAATTTCCGCTTCTATCTCAACCATTCGGGTGTGAATCGTTTGTTCCTTTTCTATCAACGCCTTTATGTAAGGGCGGTTTTTATATTTTCTTTTATTTCTTCTTGACTGAAACCCTTCATCGTCATCTATCGCCTGCTTTTGCGTTAATAACCTCTGATATTCCTTTTCAAGCGCGTCTTTTCTTTTTTTGAGTTCCTTTTTCCGAGCAATTTGCTCTTTTTGAATTGCATCCTCGGCTTCCCGTTGCTGATAATCAGATTCTGTTGTGGGTTGGGCACTGTTATCCGCCGGAGCGGCATATTGATATTCGTTTTGTTCCATGACCTCCAAACGCTTGTTTTCCGGAACCGTTGTCAGATCATTGGTGTAATGCATCACTCCGTTATCATCAACATATCGGTACATTTCAGCAGCCGCAGGAAACGCCACCCATAACCATCCGCTTAACATGAGAAAAAATACGGTCTTCATTGGCTCACCCGCAATAATCAAATGATTGAAGCCATCACCCCTTTGGGTAATGCCCGTTAGCCGACTTTTATGCCATCACGCTTCCTATTTTTTACTCGCCCTAATCGCAAAAATCAAACCTTATGCCGAATAAGGGGTACACCAGCTTGACATGCCCGGCCGTATTTGTAATGATCGCAGCCAATTCATCCTGAAATGACCACTTTGTCTTTTATATTTCAAAGGATTTCACCAGATGTGGGCTGTCTGATATCACCAACCTGCAGAGGATGACCTTCCATGAATAGTAACCACCTTGTGTTTCTTGAGAATATCGAATGGCTGGATGACTCGGGCCGCACCCTGGTTCAACGGTTTCCGGAAAAAGGCTCTGGGGAGATTAAGTATGGCGCGCAGTTAACCGTTCGGGAAAGCCAATCAGCCGTTTTTTTCTATCAGGGCAAAGCGATGGGCGTGTTTGGACGGGGCCGGCATACGCTTAAAACAGCCAATATTCCCATATTGACCAAAATAGCCAGTCTTCCCTGGGCCATGAGCAGCCCCTTGCGGGCAGAAGTGTATTTCGTAAACTTGAAGGTGTTCACCAATTACACCTGGGGAACCAGGGATCCGGTCGCTTTCAAGGATTCGCAGCTGGGACTGATACGGCTCCGCGCCTTTGGTTTGTTTAACTTTCAGGTGTTTCAACCCGTTTTGTTTATCAACACCATGGTGGGAACCCAAGGTCTCTTTACCACGGATGCCGTCGAGGAATATCTAAGCCGGGTTATTCTTTCACGGTTTAACGATTTTATGGGAGAAAAAATCGACTCCATTTTGAACCTGCCGGCCCGGTATGATGAACTTTCAGAAGGCCTTCAACAACGCCTATCCGAAGATTTTGTCCATTTCGGCCTTCGATTGACGCACCTCTACATCAATGCTGTCACGCCGCCACCGGACGTGCAAAAAGCCATTGACGACCGCAGCCGTATGGGCGTCTTTCAGGACATGGACAAGCTGATGAAGATGAAAGCCGCCATGGCGATGGAAAAGGCGTCCGAAACCGAGGGCGGCGGCATGGGAATGGCCATGGGGTTTATGATGCCCGCCATGTTCAGCCGGTATTTCGAAGGGACTACGACACCGGACGCCGCCGCGGGTTTTCACTGTCCCGAATGCAACCATTCGGTGCCCGGGGACGCCAAGTTCTGCCCCGCCTGTGGGCATCAGATTGTGGTGTTCCGGCAATGTCCGAGATGCGGTAAAAATCTCACCCCCACGGCCCGGTTCTGTTCCCGTTGCGGTCATTCGGCAGAAGAAAAATTGCCCCCGAAACATTGCGTGCATTGCAGCGCCGAACTCTTGCCTAACACGGTTTATTGCGGTCAGTGCGGAGAGAAGAATTAGTCTTTTTATCGAACATCAATGCCCCCAGTGCGGCGCTCCGGCTATACTTAGCGATGCGGAGCGGTTGTTTCAGTGTGACTACTGCCGGGTGAAATCATATTTAACCACAACCGGATACTTCCGGTATGCCTTGCCCCATGCCGCACCCGCGGAAAAGGAACTGCTTTATTTTCCGTACTGGCGATTTAAGGGGATGGTGTTCTGGTGTCTTCCGGAAGGAATTCAAAATCGTTTTGTTGATGTGAGTCATCAGGCCGTGCCGGCCGAGGCCTTCCCAATCTCTTTGGGCCTTCGAAGCCAAGCATTGCGGTTGCGGTTTGTGACAATGGAAACTCTCGGAAAATTCATAGCGCCCACCTTAACGCTTAAAGCGTCCATGAACCTTCTAAATATCCGGTTCGATGCCGGGCATGCGCACCGCGCAATATACCGGGTCGGAATCGGTGACACAACCAGTCTGATTTATGCGCCTTTTTATTTGGAAGACAAACTCTTTGATGCGGTCCTTAATGAACCGATCGCCACACCGAAAGGGTTCGACGTTTCAGCCCTGATCGGCAAACATCCCGCTGGAAATTATCATTTTATTCCTGCCTTGTGCCCGCAATGCGGGTTGGACTTGGTTGGGCATCCGGAGTCACTGGCTATCGCCTGTTACAACTGTCGAACGATCTGGCAAGCCAAAGGCCGCAAGTTTGAAAAAATTACCGTTTCTTTTCTTCCGTGGCAAGGGGATAACGCTGTCTACTTGCCTTTCTGGAGAATTAACGCTGCGGTTTCGGGCATTGCGCTCGACTCTTATGCAGACCTGGCCCGATTGGCCAATCTACCAGCAGTTGTAAAGGCGCGGTGGGAAACGCTGCCATTTTATTTTTGGGGACCAGCGTTTAAGGTGCTGCCTCAAACTTATCTGCGCTTGCTTACAAACACTACCCTGGCCCAACCCCTTGACGCCCTCTCTCGGGGTATGCCGGAAGGGACGATTTATCCCGTTGGGGCACCGCTTTCCCAAACCCTCGACAGCCTTATGGTTGCTCTGGCCGGCCTAATAAAACCCCATCGGACCTTTACGGAAAATTTGAACCGGATTCATGTTGCACCGCAAAGCTATTGTTTGGCATATCTGCCGTTTCAGGAGACGCATTATGAATTCGTTCAACCCCGAATGAATCTGGCTGTAAACAAGAATCAATTGGCCATGGCGAAAAACCTATAGTTTCATTCTGTTGTGCGCTGAAAAAAACGTAAAAAAACGGTTTTTACCCGTCAGCCGTGAAATTAAGTTCCTGTTTGACATGCCCTCTTTTTTTGAATTAAGTTAGACGAACAGAAATAACCCCTCCCATTGTGCATACCTGAAGGAAGGAAATAGCAAAATCATGCCTGTTGCAGATGCTGTCCCGAATTATCTAACCGAATGTATTGAAAAAATGAAGGCGGAAGGCCTTTCGGACCGAATCATCAACACCTTCTCCTTTTATTACCTGCAAGTGGTCAACGGCGCCGACGGTTTGTTGTATGAAAAAGATATTGAGCCCTTACACATTGATGAAATTGAGGAAGATGATTGCCTGGCGGGATGCAAAGAGGTGGGGGCACAGGTCATGCCACGGACTGTTCGTATTGTTTTAAACGGTGGTCTGGGAACCACCATGGGGTTAACCCGCGCCAAGTCCCTGATTCATGCCAAAGAGGGGCTTTCTTTTCTGGAAATTTTGCTGGCGCAGGCAGATCTCGGTCATACCGCGCTTTGTTTTATGAACAGCTTCAGCACCCATGAAGATACATGCGCGGAAATCATGCGGATAAAGCCGGCCCGAAAACCGCGGACGTTTCTTCAACACAAATTTCCGAAAATTTCACAAAAAGATTTTCGACCGGCCAAATGGCCGCTGGATACCAGGCTGGAATGGAACCCTCCCGGGCACGGGGATGTCTATATCAGCCTTTACTCGTCCGGATTACTGCAGCAACTACTGGATGAGGGCATTGAATATGCGTTTATTTCCAACTCGGATAATCTGGGGGCCGCCCTTAATCTTAGAATGTTGGGGTACTTCTCTCAACATGAGGTGCCGTTCATGCTCGAAGTGGCCCGTCGAAAACCGTCCGACGCAAAGGGGGGACATCTAGCCCGCCACCGGAACGGGCGAATGATTTTACGCGAAACCGCCCAGTGCCCGCCCACGGAAAAATCATTATTTCAAGATATTAACCGGTATCGATTTTTTAATACCAACAACATCTGGATCAATTTGTCCTTTTTAAAGACGCTGATTGAAAAAGAGGGGATCGTTCCTTTGCCGCTCATTTTAAATTCAAAGCCCCTTGATCCCCGGGATGAGACCAGCCCGCCTGTATATCAGGTGGAAACGGCTATGGGGTCGGCGATCTTTCTTTTTGAAGGCGCTACAGCGGTCTGCGTACCCAGATCCCGCTTTCTGCCGGTGAAATCCTGTAATGATTTACTCGCCATTCGTTCAGATCGCTATTTGCTCACATCGGAAAAAAGCCTGGTCCAAAATCCAAACGTGCAAACCGAGTCGATTCAAATTGACCTCGATCCCCGTTTTTTCGGTCGAATCGACGACTTTAACCGACGGCTCGGTCGGGGCACGCCGTCGCTGCTCGCGTGTGATGCCCTGAGCATCACCGGCGATGTTTCATTCGGCAAGAATGTCACCATTATCGGAACGGTTGCCATAAATAATCCCGGTCCGACTCCGTTTGTTATTCCGGATGACACCATTCTGGAAAACGAGTTGATTCAATAGCGCTCCGGTTTTATTTTTCGAATTGCAAATACCGACCGGCAACGGTATTCTCTTTAAACTATTTTCCATTTTTTAATGTCCGCCGACTTTCGGTGGCGTTTATATCGAAACGATGACTATCTCTAACAGCATTCAGCAACGTCCGAGCCCCGGGCAACGGATACTCCTTTTTCGGGGAGATGTCCTCACGTTCCGACTAACGCCGCCCGACGGCAAAAACGGGAGCGCGTGGCTGCGTACCAATATCGGCCGCGCCGATATCACCCGGGAAGAAACCATCCGCAGTGTTCAGGAAAACCTTCCCCCCCTGAGTCGGGACTGGTTTGATTTTCCCATGCACCGCAGGAACGGAGATAGTTTTGAAATTACACTCCCTTTATGCGAGATCGGGCATTTTGAAGCCAAGTGTTTTTTTCTTTGCACAGAGCAGTCCGACCCGATCTGGCCGCCGGGCCCAAATACCGAGGTCAATGTAGAACCAGCGGACACCTGCTGCGCAAATATTCTATACAACGCCTTTGTGCGACAATTCGGCCCGAACAAGGCGGGTAAGGTTGCGGAAACCGATGCATTGAAAAATGAAATTCAGCGCCTGGATGATATCGGATACACGGTTATTCCGCCTTCCGGAACCTTCAGAGACCTCATCGGCGAACTCGATTTTATTTTAGGGACATTGGGCTGCCGGTTTATTCAGCTGCTGCCGATACACCCCACCCCCACCACCTACGCTCGCATGGGCCGGTTCGGCAGTCCCTATGCGGCATTGAGTTTTACCGGTGTCGACCCCTCTCTGGCCCAATTTGACCCCCACGCCACCCCCATGGAACAGTTCACGGAGCTTGTCGATGCCGTGCATCGGCGCCACGGCAAGCTGATTCTGGATATTGCCATAAACCACACCGGCTGGGCGGCCGAACTCCACTATACCCATCCCGAATGGCTGGATCGTGGGCCGGACGGCCGCATCAATGTGCCGGGCGCGTGGGGTGTCCAGTGGGAAGATTTGACCAAGCTGGACTATCGGCATTCAGCCCTGTGGCAATACATGGCGGATATGTTTCTGACGTGGTGCCGGCGCGGCGCGGATGGCTTTCGATGTGATGCCGGATACATGATTCCGGTTCAAACCTGGAAATACCTTATTGCCAAGGTGCGAACGCAATACCCCGACACCCTCTTTTTTTTGGAAGGGCTCGGGGGAAAAATTTCGGTCACCCGGGAGCTGCTGAACTTCGGCAACTTTAACTGGGCTTACTCCGAACTGTTTCAAAATTACACGCGGGAGCAGATTGAATCCTACTTGCCGGAGGCGCTTCAAATATCCCGTGATGAAGGCCTCACCGTCCACTATGCGGAAACGCATGACAATCTGCGGCTGGCAGCAACGTCAAAGGCTTACGCTCGACTTCGCACGGATATGTGCGCACTGTTCAGCCCAAACGGCGCGTTCGGTTTTGCCAATGGAGTGGAATGGTTTGCCACGGAAAAGCTTGTCGTACACCAGGCCAACTCCCTTAACTGGGGCGCCGGGGAAAATCAGGTGGAAAACATCGCCCGCCTGACAGCGCTGCTGAAGCATCACCCTGCATTTCATGATCAAACCGAATTGACCTTGGTCCAGACGGGTCCGGGAAACCATGTGGCCATGTTGCGCCATCATCGGCCAAGCGGTAAGAAACTGCTGATTATCGCCAACCTCGATTCTGAACAGGCCTCCCGGGCGACATGGCAATCCTCCGCCATGGCCTTTAAGCCCCCATTGACGGACTTGCTGACAGGGGCGCTTGTGGCGGTTGCGCTGGATCACGGAAGCCCGTCCTGCCGGTTGGAAGCAGGCCAAGTGGTCTGTCTCTCACCGATTCGATCGGAACTGTCAGCCCTTGATGCGATACCCAGCGGCAAGATCGCCCCCGTACCGAGGATTATTCACCAGAGACTCCGGGCAAAGGCGCTTGAGGTTTTTTGCGCCCTATTCGGGAGAGGGGATCTGGGGGATTTTGATCCGAGTGCCGCAGCGCAACGATTGGCCGAACATCCTGAGTCCTTTTGCCAAAGCCTTTATCCACAAGGGGGAATGCCCCGGGTCGTTTCCTGGCAATGGCCACGGGATAATCGACGGGTCGTGATGGTGCCGCCGGCGCATTTTTTGCTCGTACTGTGCGACGTCCCATTTTGCGCCCAAATTATGGATAACCACCGGACGCTTGCCCGGGAAGAAAGCCTGCCCGCTATGGATCATCGCTGGTTTGCCTTGTTTCTTCCCCAAGCGACTTCCGGCGAACATTTGCCCCGTACGCTACAGATGACGGTATTCGAGAATCCTGCGGTACATACTAAAAGTCAACTGCTTATCCTATCACGCCCGGAACACCTCTTTGTTCAGCGATCATTTATTCGGTCCGATTTACAGCTTTCCCCACGAATGCTGCTGCTTACCAACGGCATCGGCGGCATGAGCCGCGCGCCGGTATTATGGGGCCGGCTTCAAAGCCGTTACGACGGCTTACTGGCCGCCAATTCGGCCCCCGACCACCCCGTGGACCGGTGGGTTCTGTTCAGCCGCTGTCGCGCATGGGTGGTATTTCAAGGATTTTCTCAGGAAATAACCTTTAACTGCTTTCACTCCTTTTATGTGGATGATCACCGCCGTGGTGTTTGGCGGTTTCATGTCCCCACCGGGCAGGGAGAGCACATTCGACTGACCATCGAACTGCAAATGACAACCGGCTCAAATGAGGTCACGCTCACCTTTTATCGGCACCCGTCCGCCAAACGTTTTCAGCGATTGACGGATGACCGGCCCGTCCGGCTCATTTTACGACCTGACTTGGAACATCGCAACTTTCATGCGACGACCAAAGCCTATATGGGGCCTGAAACCGCATGGCCCGCCGCCGTCTACGCCCGAGTCAATGGCTTTTCTTTTACGCCGGACCAGGCAAAACCGCTTTTAATGGAAATCTCACGAGGAGAATTCAAACCTGAACCGGAATGGCAATATATGGTAAACCGGCCAAAGGATGCGGAGCGCGGCTTCGACCCGGACTCGGACTTATTCAGTCCGGGATATTTTCAGAGCGAGTTGGCCGGAGATACGGCGATTGTGCTCACTGCCAAAGCCCCTTTTGCCTCGGAACAGCCGCTCGCTCCCCGGCGTGCCTCTCCGGAACCCATTATCAACGATACGATTCATGCCGTCGCCAAACCAGCGGATTGCGCTTCCATACTGAAAGACGCCTTATCTGATTTTGTCGTAACACGGGAAAAGCTTAAAAGTGTTATCGCCGGATATCCCTGGTTTCTCGATTGGGGCAGGGATGCGTTGATTTTCGCTCGGGGATTGATTTCTATCGGCAAGCTTCAAGAAGCGAAGAATATACTGATTCAGTTCGGCCGATTTGAGGAAAACGGCACCTTGCCCAACATGATTTCAGGTGCTCAAGCGGCCAACCGTGACACCTCCGATGCGCCGTTATGGTTTATCGTGGCCGTGGCGGATCTGCTGCGAGCCGAAAACAACAAATCTTTTCTTGCTTCCCGCTGCGGGAATCGAACGATGGCGACCGTTCTTGTCTCCATTGCGAACGCCTATGTTTCCGGAACACCCAATGGGATTTGCATGGATAAAGGCACTGGGCTTATCTTCTCTCCGGCGCATTTTACCTGGATGGACACCAATCATCCCGCTGGCACCCCTCGCGAAGGGTATCCCATTGAAATTCAAGCCCTCTGGTATCATGCGCTTGAATTGCTGGCCCGTGTAGACCCCGCAACCAAGAAAAATCGTTGGCGTGCCATTGCCAAACAGGCGCGCACGGCTATTTTAAGACTTTTTTTCATGAAAAACGAGGGGTTCTTCTCGGATTGTTTACATGCAGCGCCCGGTGTTTCCGCCGATGTTGCTGAGCCGGATGATGCGCTTAGGCCCAATCAACTACTGACCATAACTTTAGGCGCCGTTACGGATGAAGAGATATGTCACAAGACACTCAGCGCCTGTGAAACGCTTCTAGTACCCGGAGCGATTCGAAGTTTAGCGGATAGACCTGTGAAACGGGCGCTGCCTATCCTTCTTATGGGTCAACCGCTTAACAATCCTCATCGACCATATATGGGAAATTATACAGGAGATGAAGACACGCGCCGCAAGCCCGCTTATCATAACGGCACCGCCTGGACATGGCCGTTTCCGGCCTTTTGTGAGGCCTGGTCAATGGTCTATGGAAAAGAAGCCGTTCCCACCGCATTGGCGTGGCTCGGCAGCTCATCCCGTCTTTTGATGGACGGGTGCATCGGGCATTTGCCTGAAATTCTTGATGGGGATGCACCGCATACCGAAAGAGGCTGCGATGCTCAGGCGTGGAGCGACAGCGAATGGATACGGGTTTGGCATAAATTAACGGTCTTATCCCCGTAACACCGCCTTTTTATACTGTTCAACAAAGGATACGGATATGAGCTATTTGCAAACCTTTCAGGTTTTTCCCATGATTCCGGAGCCGTTGCTCTTTCTTGAAAAATTGTCTAGAAATCTGTGGTGGTGCTGGCAGCCGGACGCCATCGAACTTTTTAGACGCATTGATCCCAAAGGGTGGGAAAACGCGAAGCAAAACCCCATCGTTTTTTCGACTTTCCTCAGCCAGCGTCGACTCGAGGAATTATCCCGGGACAACAGTTTTCTCGCCCACCAGGAACGCGTCAAGGTTCGGTTTGAGCAGCAAGTGCTCGCCGACCATACACGCCATACGGATATCTTTGAACAACGCGGCGCTATTGCTTATTTTTCGATGGAATTCGGTGTTCATGAAAGCCTGCCGCTTTTTGCCGGGGGACTCGGTGTGTTGGCCGGCGACCACCTTAAATCCTCGTCCGACCTGAATCTGCCGATGGTCGGTGTGGGATTGCTCTACCGACAGGGTTATTTTCAGCAATATTTGAGCCCGGATGCCTGGCAACAGGAAGCCTACCCGGATTCGGACTTGTTTCAACTTCCCATAAAACGCGTGAAAGACTCGAATCGCAACTCCCTGCGCATCAGTATCACCGGACCCGAAGGCCCGATCCATTTTGCGGTCTGGGTTGCCCGAATCGGCAGGGTACCGCTTTTCCTTCTAGATACCAACCTCATTGAAAACACTCAGGAGGCCCGTGATATCACGGCACGGCTGTATGGTGGAGATTTCAGAGTGCGGCTGGCTCAGGAAATGGTGTTGGGTATCGGCGGTATGCGCGCGTTATACACCTTGGGCATTGACCCGATCGTCACCCACATGAACGAGGGACATTCCGCTTTTGCAAACTTGGAACGCCTCTCGCAAACCATGGTTCGTAAAAATCTGGACTTTAAAACCGCGCTTCAAATTATTCCCCGAGCCACCGTCTTCACCACGCATACGCCGGTCTCAGCCGGGCATGACGAGTTTCCACCCTCTCTCGTTCGGCCGTATATAGCGCCTCTCGCAAAACAGCTCAAAGTAACCACGGACGAAATTTTAGCCATGGGGCAACATGCCGGTTCCGGCCTTGATGCGCCCTTTTCCATGTTTATTTTAGGACTTAGAATGTCTCAGTACTGCAACGGGGTCAGCAAGCTGCATGGCAGCGTCGCCCGCAAAATGTGGTCGCATGTCTGGCCCGGGCACCCCGAAGATGAAGTGCCGATTTCCCACGTCACCAACGGGATTCATGCCGCCACGTGGATATCTCCGGAAAATGCCGATCTTTTTGAGCAATACCTGGGATCTGACTGGAGTTTGAAAGCCGATCAGCCGGATATCACCAATCGCATCGATGAAATATATAATGAAGAATTGTGGCGCGCCCATGAAGTGGGTCGCACCCGTCTGATTCGAACCTGTCGAAAAATGATGGCTCGACAATATAGCAAACGGAACGCTTCAAAGGCTGAAATTGAGAGCGCAGAATCGGTTCTTGACCAAGGCGTGCTGACAATCGGTTTTGCCCGCAGGTTCGCCACCTATAAACGAGCCCACCTGCTTCTGCAGGATCCCGACCGGCTTCGGGCATTACTCAACTCTGAAATTCATCCGATTCAGATTATTTTTGCGGGAAAAGCGCACCCCAAGGACAATGAAGGAAAGATGGTGATTCAGCAACTCATTCAGTTCGTTCGAAACGAAGGGCTGCGGCATCGCGTGATTTTTCTTGAAGACTACGACATGCAACTTGCCCGCTATCTTGTTCAGGGCGCCGATGTCTGGCTTAATACCCCCAGGCGGCCGTTGGAAGCCTGCGGCACCTCCGGCATGAAGGCCGCCTTAAACGGTGTTTTGAACGTCAGCATTCTGGATGGGTGGTGGTGTGAGGGGTATTCCGCTGGAAATGGATGGCGAATCGGAAATGGGGAAGATTATAATGATCACATTTACCAGGATGCCGTCGAGAGCCAGGCGCTTTACAATGTGTTAGAAAACAATGTGATTCCTTGTTTTTATGACCGAAAAGAAGGAGATGCGCCGGAACGCTGGCTAACAATGATGAAGGCGAGCATGAAAATGGCGCTTTCCGAGTTTTCCGGGCAGCGCATGGTTTCCGAATACGAATCCCGGTTCTATCTTCCGGCAGCCAAGCGCTATCGGGATCTATTTCTAAACGATTGCGAATCGGCCAAGGCACAACTTCAACTTCACGAACGGTTTCTTCTATTATGGAAGGATATTCGCATCAAAACACCGCAACAGGAGTCCGAGGGGCCGTTTCGTGTCGGGAACGAATTTAGAGTAACCGCCCACGTTCAACTAGGAGCCATTAAGCCCGAAGAAGTCGATGTGGAAGTCTACTACGGCCTGTTTAAGACGATTGACTCTCTGGCCCTCGGCCAAATTATGAAAATGCAACCGGAACAAGATTTGGGTGACGGTGCTTACCGTTACGTCTGCAATATTACCTTTCGGCGTTCCGGCCGTTTCGGGTTTACCGCGCGGGTTCGACCGCGAGCGGACGGTTGGATTAAAAACACACCGGGATTTATCACTTGGGCCGACTGAAATGATTGAATCACTCTCAAAGACTCAAACGAAAACCATCGAGAAAAAGATTTCACAACTTCTTTTAAAGGATGCCTTTCTAATTCCCTATCGACAGCACCTTCAACAACGGCTTCGCGCCATTGAAACAACAGCAATCGCACTCACACGGGGGAATACCAGTATTCAAGACTTTGCATCCGGCCATGAATTTTTCGGGCTTCATCGAAAAACGCAATCATGGGTCTTTAGAGAATGGGCCCCCTATGCCGAGGCGGTTTTTTTAGTCGGCGACTTTTCCGACTGGCAACCGGACGCGCGATTTGCGCTGAAACCCGTTACAAATACCGGTGTTTGGGAAATTCAATTGCCATTGGAATCAATTAGGCATCTGGCTCTTTATCGGCTTAACGTTTTTTGGCCCGGCGGAAACGGGAATCGAATTCCCGCCTATGCCCGCAGAATACACCAGGACATGGAAACAAATATTTTCAATGCGCAGATATGGCATCCTGAAACACCCTATCTATGGCAGCACCCTGCGCCCGAGAAGCCCGCAGTCCCACTCATATATGAAGCGCATGTGGGAATGGCCCAGGAAAAGGAGGGCATCGGCACCTATGCGGAGTTTGCCGAGCACATTCTTCCAAGAATTGTTTCTGCCGGTTACAACACGCTTCAGCTCATGGCCATACAGCATCACCCGTATTATGGCTCTTTCGGATATCATGTTTCCAGTTTTTTTGCCGCATCCTCGCGCTTCGGAACTCCGGATGAACTTAAGGCCCTTATCGATAAAGCGCATGGCCTCGGGCTTTATGTGCTGATCGATCTGGTGCATTCACATGCGGTATCTAATGAGATAGAGGGCTTGAGCCGTTTCGACGGCAGCGAATACCAATATTTTCATGAAGGCCCTCGCGGCTATCACCACGCATGGGATTCGAGATGTTTTGACTACGGAAAGCCTCAGGTGCTTCATTTTTTGCTGTCAAATTGCCGTTTCTGGTTGGATGAATACCATGTGGACGGATTCCGGTTTGATGGTGTGACCAGCATGATCTATACGCATCACGGCCTCAGCAAAGCGTTTACGTGCTATGACGATTATTTTAATCCTGATGTGGATTTGGATGCGCTTATCTATTTGGCGTTGGCAAATCGCATTATTCACAATGTTCGGCCAAATGCGATCACCATTGCCGAAGATGTTAGCGGCATGCCCGGACTCGCGGCACCCGAGGCGCAAGGTGGTATCGGGTTTGATTATCGATTCGCCATGGGCTTGCCAGACTTCTGGATTCGCCTGGTTAAAGAGCAACCAGACGAAGACTGGCACATGGGCCGGTTGTGGCATGAATTAACCAATCGTCGACGCGATGAAAAAACAATCAGCTATGCGGAAGCGCACGATCAGGCCCTGGTTGGTGACCAAAGCCTCATATTTCGCCTTGCCGGAGAAGCCATATATGCGCACATGCGAATCGAAGACACGCACATAGGGATTGACCGGGCGGTAGCGCTCCATAAGATGATACGGCTCATCACGCTGGCCACTGCCGGAAACGGATATTTAAATTTTATGGGAAATGAATTCGGACACCCGGAATGGATCGATTTTCCCAGAAGCGGAAATGGCTGGTCTTACCGATATGCCCGGCGACAATGGCATTTGGTGGATGATCCCGAATTAAAATACCATCAACTATGCGTGTTTGATCGAGAAATGATCCGCCTATCCAAAAGTTTTCTAATTCTTGAGTATGCCAATATCGTGTTGCGCCATGAACATAACGACGACAAAGTGATTGCTTTTGAACGGGGGCCATTACTGTTTGTTTTTAATTTTCATCCCAATCTCTCTTTTCCCGATTATCATATTCAAGCAACGCCCGGATCATATCAAATGGTTTTGGACAGTGACGCCAACCGGTTTGGTGGGCACAATCGTCGTCTCGCCGATCAAACCCATCACACCTTGTCCCAATCGGATAAAGGCTCTAATGCCTCCGCCCATCTTAGCTTATATTTGCCGGCGCGAACCGCTATCGTACTAAAAAAAATATAGGGGGCAGACACGCTCATCTTGAACCCGCTATGCCCCTTCGGTTTCATCTTTTTTTTGCAACGACTGATACCAGCAGGAAAATTCATACATTCCGACATAGCGCTCATCATTGTTGATAATACCCAAGCACAGATCCAGCACGCCTCGGGCGTAATCATTCCCATATTTTTCACTGGCTGCCGTTTGCAGAAATTCCCGAACCAGCATATGCGTTGTTCTCTTATTTTTATCTCCGCGGATATCGATGGGATCTTTCGGAATCTGAAAAGGGTCCCATTCCTCATAGCCGATTCTCAAGACCCGCTTCTGCCCCCTTGAAGACATGCTGTCAAAAATAGCTTTTTTTCTCTCTTCTTCTTCGGGAGAAAGCTTATTTGTCTTTTCTTCCTTCATTGTCGGCCCCCTCTTGGTCCGGGTTTTGTAACGGTTTAAGTCCTAGATACTCCTCATTATAGTCCGTCAACAACACCATAGATACCGGCACCAGCAACTCGCCTATCGCTGTATAGCGAGACTTAATGGTCACCGCCAATTCATGAGACAACGCAAATAGATTTCGTTGCATTTTTTCAAGGTGAACGGTTGGATAGGTTTTACCCTTTATAAACCCTGATTTTCCGCAGGTATGAGACACTCCGGCAATTTCCGTCGGCACGCCATAGAAACGGCATGTTATCGGTCGATGGGAATAGAGGTCACAGCGGTTCTTTTCATTGAGCAGCGGACAACGTACCCGTTCCCCCGCCATCTCTAAAATGATTTGTGTTTCGGTCTTTCCTTCCTGAAGTTGTCGAAAGGCCTCCCGCTTCAGCTTATAGGCTTTTCGGTCCGCCCGGTTTGCCTTCTCGAGAATATCTTCGCGCTCCCGGCCGGAAAACAGTTTGTTAAAATAATAATTCAAGTACAACGCCTCTACCAATGTTACATCAAACATGGCATGGCAACAATCCGCGCACTCAAGCTTACACTCGATTTCCTTTGGAAACTGCGCTTGTACCTGCTCAAAAACCAGGTCTGCTGCTTTTGCCAAAACTTCGTATCGTTCAAAAAAAGGACCAAAGTCCAAAGACATCGCCACCACCCCTCCATTCTATTGTCTCCTCAGCCCCAACCTCTTCGCTCGGAGACGGTTGTTTCACGTGAAACATTCCGACAGCAACAATTACTCGCTGCTTTTTTTATAGTTTACTTGCCAATGCAAAACCGTCCAAAAATATGCTCCAAAATATCATATCTTGGTTCTTTTCCAACAACCTGATTAAGGGCGCTCTGCGTTTCTTTTAGATCAATGGCCAAAAGTTCGGGGGGTAATTCCCCCGCAAGTCCTTTTCGCGCACGACATGCGGCGTGAAGCCCCTTTTCAATCAAGCTCTTTTGTCTCAGGTTTGGAACAATTCGACTTTCTTCAAGCCCTTCTTTTCCGATCACATAGTGATATATTCTTTCCTTGAGACGGTCGATTCCTTTTTCATAACGCACCGATATTCTGATAATATCTTCTTTTAAAAACCACCTCCCCGGTATTTCAACCGGTCGATCCTTCTCTTCCAGATCAATCTTATTAATCACCAGAAGCCCGGATTTTTTCGCTATTTTATGATAAACGGCAATATCCTCATCCGTCACGCCCGCGCCGGCATCAATCATAAAGAGAACAAGATCGGCCTCTCCGGCTAGTCGCTCCGCTCTTAGAATTCCGACCGATTCAACGGGATCCACCGATTCGCGCACACCTGCGGTATCCACAAGCACGACCGGCACACCGTTTATGTTAAGCGTTTCCTCAAGGCTATCACGAGTCGTTCCGGGAACCTCGGTAACAATGGCGCGATCCTTTTTAAGCAGGCGGTTCATTAAACTTGATTTTCCGACATTCGGTCGCCCCATAATAATGATCCGAATGCCCTCTCTAATGAGATGCCCCTGCTCATAATTTTTCAAAAGGATTTCCAGCGGCGTGATAACGACTTTCTTTAAATGCTCGCCGCACGCACCATAACTTATGTCTTCGCAATCATCTGGAAAATCTATAGCGGCCTCCAACTCGGTGAGCAACTGGGTGACCCCGCCACGAACATTTTCAACAATTTCTCTTAGAGAACCGTTTAGCTGCTCTGAGGCCAGTTGAAGCGATCTTTCCGTTTTTGCATTGATCACATCGATAATAGCCTCTGCTTGCGTCAAGTCTATTCGTCCGTTTAAAAAAGCTCTCTTTGTGAATTCACCAGGCTCTGCAAGCCGGGCGCCTTCTTTTATCACCAAATTTAAGATGCTATTGAGTCCAACCGCACCGCCGTGCGCTTGAATTTCAACCACATCTTCGCAGGTATAAGAATGTGGCGCCGGCATATAAGCGAAAAGCGCTTCGTCTAAAATAAAACCGCTTTTCGGATTCACGATAAGGCCAATTTGAAGTCTTCTGGGCGTAAAGTGCGCAGCGCCCCCTTGATTTCCGTTTTCACGCCTTTCATACCGAGTCGCGTGCCGATGCCGAAAGATTTTTTCGCCGATTTCCCTGGCAGCAGGACCTGAAATTCTAATAATACCGACACCCCCGGCCCCGATCGGGGTGGCCATCGCGGCAATGGTATCCATTTCTATACCCTTATTTTCCATCTCTGCTTATCTTCAGCAAATCGTCTCAAAAAGTTTCACCCGCTCCTAGTTTTCTTTTAATATGCAATCGTACAGGCGTGTTACCGCTTTTCGCAAAACTGCCGGCCCGCTTTCCCTGTTTATCGTTTTTCATGTAGGCCTCATTTCCGGCCGCTGTCCATGGGACCGATGACTTTCATCGTAATGCCGGGCGACGCAAACATTATGGGAAAAGAGGGTGGGCTAACGACGGGATGCGAACAATGGGTGCAAATTAAAAAAGCCTCTTTAAGGAATAAAACCAGTTCGATTTGTGGTGAATGAGACCGGGCGAGGTTTCCCTTTTATTGTGCCTCGACAGTTTGTTCCTCTCGCTTCTTCCCGCCATTTTTCTTTGGAAATATCATTAATTTGCGGTAAAATCCGCTACCCATGCTTTGAGTTCTTACATCCTTGTGATCTTTAAGCGCCATATGTACAATCTTGCGATCATGAACGTTCATCTCCCCAACCGTCACGGGTTTTCCGACACGAACCGCCTTTTCTGCAAGTCGGGCCGCCATTTCTTCAAGATTGGCTTTTCTGTTTTTTAAATATCCCTGCACATCGATTTGAAGCCGAATTCTTTTTTCGCTGCTACGGTTGATAATTTTTTCAATAATGTATTGAATCGCTTCTAGTGTTTGTCCTCTTTTTCCGATAACAACCGCGGATTTTCCGCCAATCACATTAAACAAAACCCTTTCATCACTCTCTTCCACCTCGATGCTCGCCTCGGTGGTGATCATGTCTAAAATCTTTTGCAACGCGGCTTTTCCCGCTTCTATCGCCTCTTCGGAGCTTTGGTTGCTCCGGCTGTTAATGGTCGTTTTAATTTCTTCGGATAGCGTTTCCTGCTCAATGGAGGTTGTCCGCTCTTCTTGAATCTCCCTTTTCACAGGTTGTTGAATCGAAACCGGCGGTGTTTCAGCCTCTGTAACCGGACTTTTCTCTGCTTCTTTTCGCGATCGCTTTTCTTCCGGCAGAGAAATTTTTATTTTGGCTTTTTTGGCCCCAACCAGACCGAAAATACCGGTTGACCCATAGGATATGACCTCATATCTAATTTTTCCAATTGGCAGTTTGTATTTTTCCGCTGCTATTTTGAGGGCCTGTTCAACATTTTTTCCTTCTATCACTTTTTCGGCCATCATCTAACCCCTCCGTCATTAAGCATTTTTTTTGCTGACAACGTACTGTTGCGCAATTGAAAGAATGTTGTTCACCAGCCAGTAGAGTACCAGTCCCGACGAAAAGTTGATAAAAATAACGGTAAAAATAATCGGCATAAACATCATCATTTTCGCTTGGGCAGGATCTCCCATGGGCGGCTGCATCTTTTGTTGAATAAACATGGTGGCGCCCATGATAATAGTTAGTACCGGAATACCATACGGCGGCTCCATAAAAGGAATCGTAATGTTAAAGTGAAAGAGTCGATCCGGTGCGGACAAATCATTAATCCAACCCAAAAACGGGGCGTGTCTTAACTCCACCGCTTCGTACAACATTCTATAAAAAGCAAAGAATACAGGTATTTGTGCAATCATCGGCAAGCACCCCCCCATGGGGTTCACCTTATACGTCTTGTAGAGCCTCATCATTTCCTCGTTAATCCGCTTTTTATCGTCTTTATATTTTTCACGAATTTCGGCCATCAGCGGTTGCATCCGTTTCATTTGATTCATCGAGCTATAACTTTTTTGACCCAGTGGCCAGAGAATGATTTTAATCAGAATGGTAAGAATTATGATTGCGAACCCATAGTTCGGTATAATGGTATAAATTTTGTTCATGATCCATAAACAGGGCCGCGCAATAAAATCAAACCAGCCAAAATCGATGGCTTTCTCCAATCCGGTTCCAAATGTCTTCAGAATTGAAATCTTGTTGGGTCCGAGGTAAAGATCAAAGGACGCATTTTTTACGTCATGAGGTGCGATGATGGCTTCTTTACCAATCCAACCGATAGAGAGGGTTTCTTCCCCTTTCAATAAAAGCTGCAAACCCGCTTCTCCGTTTTGCTTCGGAATAATGCTCGTCATAAAGTATCTGTCCTGAAGCGTAAACCATTTGATGTCGCCGTGGTATAAATTTTTATCCTTTATACTGTCTGTTTCGATCTGTTGTAGCTTCCCATTGATAAACGCAGCCGGCCCTTCAAAACCATATTGCGAACTTTCCGGCGGCCGATGATTTTCAAGAGAGACCGCCAGACGGCTGTTAAAAGACACCTCGGAGTTGTTTTGAATTGTTATATCAAGGCCAATCAGATAAGAGTTCGGATTAAAGGTGTACCGCTTTTCGACTATCACACCCTCCGGTGACACCCATACAAAGGGAATGCTGACCGTTTGATCTTTTACGACGAACTGATCCGGTGTTTTGTCCACGGAAAAAACAGCCCCTTGAAGTCCAGGAATCGTGTTTCCGTTAAGCCCCATATGAATGGTACCATTTTGATTTGTTTTGGATATTAATTCCTTATCCATCGCGTCGGCAGCCACCGTTTCCTTATATTGCTTTAGACGAAAACTCTTAAAAATCGCGCCTCTTGTATCAATTTCCACCGTATAAAGCGGGCTTCCTACAGAAATCGTTTTTGCGGGGACCTGCTTCTCCACGGCCATGGCCGGTGCCATGACGGTTTTCTCGGCAACGGATGATGTTGCCGTTTTCGAATCCGGCCGTGTCTCTTTAGCCACATCCTGAAGCACCGAGTCTTTTCCCCCGGCAACGGGGTCTCTTTTTTCAGAGAAAAAATAATTCCATGCAAGAAACACAAGCAGGGAAAGTGTAATAGCTATAAACATTCGGAACTGTTCCATATTGTTCTCCTATCGGTACCTGCGCCTATTATGATGAAAATATACCATACGTCAGTTCCGTTATGGGAATAGCGGCTGGGGGGTAACTGTTTGAGGCAGGATAACCGGCCTGTGTAACAACAGAATCCGGTTGAGCCGAAGTCGCGATAAAAACACTTTCACCGTACGGATGTTTTGATTTGAAAGGGATCGATATTCAATGTTGTTTCTTTACCGCTATGGCACAGGATCAACGCCTCCCGGGTGGAACGGGTGGCATTTAAGCACTCTTTTCCCGGCAAGCCACGCCCCTCTCAAAAAACCGTATCGCTCAATCGCCTGATAAGCGTAACTTGAACAAGACGGGTAGAATCTGCATGCGGGACCGATCAACGGTGAAATGAATAATTGGTATGATCGGATCAGCCACAAGGCCACCCTTTGATCTAGACGGCTTGGATTGATCATCTTCGCAAGGATACTTTGCTGAATAAATGCCCGAGCGCGCTTAAACTTGCCTCCGGCGATAGCGCATCGGCGCCCTTTTTTGCGATAATGTTGATATCCAATACACCCTGAAAAGAATCTTTGTTCGTTCGAAAGTATTCTCGCACGCGCCGCTTAATTTTATTTCGGACGACCGCACATCCGATTTTTTTAGTGACCGTGATCCCCAGACGCGTTCGGTCGCTCTCGCCAGACGCATAAATCGCAATAAAATTAGTTGTATATATCCGCTTCCCCGAAGCAGACAACCGGATATACTCGTGCCGTTTTAAAATTCGGTCCGCCTTGGAAAAGCTGTTTCGAGTCAATTATTACCCCCGGTTCCCTCGATCATCACCGGAATATGCCTACCTACAGCGCCAGTCTCTTTCTCCCCTTGGCACGTCTGCGTTTGATTATCCTTTGCCCCCCTTTGGTGGACATTCTTTTTAAGAACCCATGATTACGCGCTTTTTTCAGTTTGCTTGGTTGATATGTTCTCTTCATATAATCCCTCTTTCATTACAATATGTTGCTTTCTACCCAGGGTTTTCCGTCATCGAGCCAAAAATTAATCTTGTAAATGAAACATAATTTTTTTTCCAAGTCAATATACTTTTTATTCGAAAACAGGCCGATCGCTCGTTGCCTCCTAAATTGCAACCCCCATTGCGTTATCAATTTCACCCCCATCAAATACGCACATAACCAGCTGGAACAAAAATTAAAAACACTCCGTTATTGTTTCAGAATTTCCAGAATATCGTATTGTTCCAGATGAAATTTCTCATCCGGATAGATCACTATTTGTTTTCCAACGGTTCTTTCTAAGGAACCAATTAAATAATTTTCCTCACCGTGAAGCAGGTCGGCGATTAGCGGATTAACGCGAAGCGCAATCCGCCCCCCCATACTATCTCTGCCTTCACGAATGATATCCCGGTAAATGTTATAACAAATCGTCCTTTTGGACAGCAGATAACCCTGTCCTTCGCAATAATAACAGGGCTCGCAAAGCACTCTCGGCAACGGCTCCCGAATTCGTTTCCGGGTCATCTGAACCAGGCCCATCTCGGAAATAGGAAGAATATGGGTTTTGCTTTTATCCTTTTTCATTTCGCCTTTGAGTGCATTAAAGACCTTTTCCTGGTTTGCCTTCTTCTCCATATCAATAAAATCAATAATGATAATCCCCCCGATATCCCGAAGCCTTATCTGATAAGCTATTTCCTTGACCGCTTCCAGATTGGTTTTGAGAATCGTCTCCTCTAAATTATGTTTTCCGACATATCTTCCTGTATTGACGTCTATGGCCATCAAGGCCTCGGTATGCTCCAAAACGATATACCCGCCCGATTTCAACCACACCTTTCTGTTGAGCGCTCTGGAAATGTCACCCATCAGGTTAAAGGCGTCAAATATGGCCTCGTGTCCCTCGTAGAGTTCAACAGAGCTTTTTAAACTCGGCATGATCCCTTCCAGAAAAGCCAGAACCGTTTCGTATTCCGAGCAACTATCGATAATGACCTTGTCGGCCTCGTGCGTTAAAAGATCTCGCACCGCCCTGAGGCTGACACTTAGCTCCTTATGAAGCAACGCCGGAGCGGTGCTCGTCTTAAATTTTATCTGAATATTTTCCCATAGATTTTTTAAAAAGCCCATTTCGTAGGCCAGTTTTTCAGCGCCAATCCCCTCTGTGGCGGTTCGCACAATATAGCCCATTTGCCCCTGGCTAAGAGACAATACCTGCTCTTTTAACCGCTCCCGCTCATGCTCGTCCTCGATGCGCCTGGACACACCGATGCGATCTGAACCCGGCATCAATACAAGAAATCGACCGGGAAGCGAAATGTGTGAGGTAACTCGAGCGCCTTTGGATCCAAGCGGGCTCTTGGCCACTTGAACCAGAATTTCTTCGCCCTCTCTGATGATGTCCTCAATGGATTGGTACGCGCTCAATACAGGTTCGTCCCCGCTGCTCGCGCCGACTTCAGGCAACATTACCGCCGCATCCTTCGGCTCTGAAAAAATATCCTGAGTTTCTTTGTAGTTGTTCGTATTCAAATCATTGACATGAATAAAAGCCGATTGATTTAGCCCGATATCCAAAAAGGCCGCTTGCATGCCCGGAAGTACCCGGCACACCTTGCCTTTATAGACATTTCCGGCGATATTGGCGTCTTCCCGGCGTTCGATCATAAGCTCGACCATGGTACCGTCTTCCAACAGCGCCACACGGGTTTCCGGCTCTGTGACATTAATGACCAACTTTCTGTACATGGTCTTCCCCCTTATTTAAATATCAGCGGTTCCTGTTTTTGTGACAAGCGCCCGCTTTATGGTTTCATCGGACAACTCAAACACGCTAGCGAGAACATCCGCCGGCCGCGCGCTGCCGCCGCCGTCTTTTTGAAGCGTGAGGGTCAGTCTTTCAGGGGCCTGAATATGAATTTGGCCTATCGCCTGCTTTAAGTCGATCGTTTTAACTTTTCCCTTGGCATTGGTTCGCGAAACCACCACCGACGGTTGTTCCTCAAATCGCGCCAACCGTGCCGGGTCAAAAAGCCCATCGGTCAACATTATGGTATAGGTTGTTTTCCGAATACCCGATGGTTTGGTTTTCATCGGGATCAATTGCACATCAAAAACAGAGAGCCCGTTTGCAAGATGGGCGTTAATCTTTTCCATCACCACGCCGGTGGATATGTGGCTTGGCACAATGATGGTAAAGCTTTCATCCTCGCTGGCCATTCCCAGCGGCGGGGGATCATCAAAAGAAACCTTGGGCATGGGATGAAACCCCTCGGTATATTTCAGTGGTATGCCGGCCCTTCGAATCGCCCTTAACAGCATGTTCACCAGTTCCAGGTGTCCCAAAAACCGCGCCTCACCTATCTTTTTATAACGAAGATAAAGCTTTTGATAAATGATCGGAATCTCTTTTTTTTCGGTTGCCGGCCGCGCCGGCTCGCTGTCACTTGGGCAACCTGAAAAAACCTTGGGTTCAATTTGCTCAAAATCACACACGCCACAGCCTTGGCAATTGCCGTAACGACAGTCCGGTGTTTCAGCGCCCGTCAACGATTTTTCCAGCTCTCCGATCAAATAGGCCTTGTTTATCCGCATATCAATATGATCCCAAGGGAGCGGCTCCAAAGGATTCCGGTTCCGCGTGATGTAAAAATCCGCATTCAGTCCTGTTTGCTCAAGCGCTCTTTGCCATCGATCATATCGAAACTGGTCCGACCATCCATCAAAAAGGCATCCCTGCTGATAGGCCGCTTCCAGCAATTCCGATAGGCGTCGGTCGCCGCGCGCCCAAAGCCCCTCTAAAAAACTGGCTTCCGGTGCTTGCCATTTGAATTGAATCCGGTGTCTTTTCATTCGATCCTGCAGCCACGAAAATCGCTGTTCGGACTCGTCAATCGATAGTTGCGCGGCCCATTGGAACGGCGTGTGCGATTTGGGGATAAACGTATTGACACTGATATTAATTTTTCCTTTTCGACCCGCGGCACCCGGAATTTTTCGAAGTTCGTTGATCAATGCAACCATTGCCTCAAGATCTGACGCCCTCTCCGTCGGCAAGCCAATCATAAAATAAAGCTTGATGACCTGCCAGCCCAGCTTAAACGCATCTTGAACCGTTTGGATAATATCTTCTTGCTGAATGTTTTTATTGATGACATTCCGAAGCCGTTGGCTCCCGGCTTCGGCAGCGATTGTAAACCCGGTTTTCCGCACTTTTTTTACCAGGGCCATCATTTCCGTGTTCAGGGTGCCGGCACGAAAAGAGGGTAGAGAAACCGCCACGCGATCGGCCTCTCCCCGAGCCATCAGGTTCGCCAAAAGCGGCCCGATACAACCGTAATCACTGGTACTCAAAGACAACAAGGAAAGGTCTTCATATCCCGTATTGGCCAACGCGTTTTCGGATAAACGCAACAGTGTGCCCATGGCCCTTTCCCTTACAGGCCTGTAGATCATGCCCGCCTGGCAAAATCGGCAGCCACGGGTGCAGCCGCGGCTCACCTCCAACCGCAGGCGGTCATGAACCGGTCGGCCGAAAGGCAATATCGGTGCTTCCGGAAATGCTGCGGAATCCAGATCGCCGATAATGGCTCGTCGCACGGGCGGTATATCCGCCCGCGTCGGCAACATGTGCTGAAAGCCGTCCGAATCAAAGGTCGGTGTGTAATATGCCGGGATATAAACGCCTGTAATTTTGGACCATCTTAAAAAAAGTGATTCTCGATTCGTCTCTCCACTTTCCCGCCATTGAATCCAGCTTTTTGCCATCTCCGGCAGGGCGGTTTCTCCATCACCGATCAGCATCGCGTCAAAAAAATCCGCCAATGGTTCCGGATTGCTGGTGCAAGGGCCGCCGCCAATGATAAGTGGATCACTTTTTCCGCGCTGATTCGCCCGAAAGGGTATGCCGGCAAGATCGAGCATATACAAAATATTGGTATAGTTAAGCTCATAGAGAAGGGAAAACCCAATGATATCAAATTCCCTTGCCGGCCGGCCGGACTCTAGGGCGCTCAGTGGGATGTTATATGCCCGCATTTGAGCAGCCATGTCGATGGCCGGTGCAAAAACGCGCTCAGCAAGCATCTCTTTATCACTATTGAGCGAATGATATAGAATTTGAATACCGAAATGGGAGGTGCCGATCTCATAACGATCCGGAAATGCGAATAAAAAATTAAGTTTAACCTTTCGGGGGTCCTTATGAATGCTGTTTATCTCCGTGCCGAGATATCGGCTGGGTTGTTCCACCAACGGCAGCATATCTTGAATGGTCTTGATGCCCATGATATATTCTTTTTCATCCGTATGTATCGATTACGATACGCGAATGTCCGTCCGAAAATGGATGTGACACCCGCTGTATCGCGACTTGGTTTTATTAATACGTTCGATTCATAGCCTAAATCTGGTGAAAAGAAAATGGCCCCGTTAAAAAACTCGCGATCATGCCGCGTCCCGCACACCCGCGTTTTCGTACGGATTCTTTTATTCTTGATTCTGTTTCAACTATCGCTATTCGCTCAACGGGCAAGTGCCGTTGAAGATGCGCGGGAAACGCCGGTGGTCCGCGCCGTTAAACGGGTAAGCCCCGCGGTTGTCAACATCAGTACGGAATACGAGGTTCGGGCTCGCACCAATCCTTTTTCGGGATACCGCGCCAATCCCTTTTTCGATTCCTTTTTCAAGGATTTTTTCGATCCGGAAATGGAACAAAAATATCAACGATCCAGCCTGGGGTCGGGGGTTATCATTGATGGCGAACGCGGGTTTGTACTTACCAATGCCCATGTGATTGCAGAGACTGGCGCCATTAAAGTGATTCTTAAGGATGAGCGGGAGTTTGAAGCCCAAATTGTCGGCGCCGATTCGGATTCGGATCTGGCGGTTCTAAAAATTATATCCGATACGCCGCTGCCGGATGTTAAAATGGGGAATTCGGACGATCTGATGATCGGAGAAACCGTCATCGCTATCGGAAACCCGTTTGGTTTTTCCAATACGGTCACCACGGGTGTGATCAGTGCCCTTGATAGAAGCCTCCGCGTAGAAAACAGCGAATTTCACAATTTTATTCAAACAGACGCATCCATCAACCCCGGCAACAGCGGCGGCCCGCTGCTGAACATCAACGGCGCACTGATCGGCATCAACACGGCGATTTATGCCAAGGCACAAGGCATCGGATTTGCCCTACCCATTAACAGGGCCAGGCGAATCGTTTTTGATTTAATTAAACACGGCGAAGTGATTCAATCCTGGATTGGTGTGATGGTTCAGCCGGTGGATGAAAAAATAGCCCAGTACCTGCACCTCTCCGAGGTGTCGGGTGTCATGGTCCGCAGTGTTGCGTCAAAAGGTCCAGCCGATTCCGCGGGGATTAACGTCGGGGATGTCCTTATTGCCCTGGGACAAAGGAAACTGTCTTCTTCCGGGGACTTTCAATCGGCGTTGCATGCCTATGGGGAGGGGGATCAGATTCCGGTAAAATTGATACGAGACGGCAAAATAAAAAGCGTTCAAGTCCGGGCCGCTCTGTTTCCTTTGGCTGAAGCATTAGCCCATGCGTATGAACTGCTCGGTATAAAGGTCGAGAATCTCTCTCGAACCGGCGGGAAATCGTCTGCCCGCCGGAACATGGACGGCGTTATGATTACGGAGATTTCCAATCGTTCTTATCTGGCGCATATCGGCGCAAGGCCGGGGGACATCATCAGAAAAATAGATGATATCACCATTCATTCGATTGAGGACTTTAAAAAGGCGATTGCTCGATATCATTTAAAACCATCTTTGGTTATTTTGCTTCAGCGCGAAGACGCGCTGTATCATATCACCATCAAACTATAGCGGATGCCGTATTTCTTAGACCGGAGAAAAATCAAATGAAAAGAACAAGGGTGAAACAGGCCTTAACCGCAACAGCGCCCATGGATGAGATCTTGGTAAAGGGCTGGATGCGAACCCGAAGAGATGCCAAAGCATTTTCTTTTATCGAAATAAACGACGGTTCATGCCTGAAAAATTTACAACTCATCGCCCCGCCCACCTTACCCAACTATGAGGACGTTCGAACGCTTACCGTCGGGTCTGCTTTATCGGTCACCGGCTCTCTGTTGCCCTCTCAGGGAAAAGGTCAACAATGGGAATTAACAGCGAATCGAATTGATATACTGGGTGTGGCTTCGGAGTCGTATCCGTTGCAAAAAAAACGGCATTCCGACGAATTTTTACGCGGCATCGCGCATCTAAGACCCAGAACCAACAAATACGGCGCCACCTTTCGCATTCGCGCCGATCTTTCCTGGGCTATTCATCGCTTTTTCAGAGACCGGGGATTTCATTACCTTCACACGCCCATCATTACGGCGTCGGACTGCGAGGGTGCCGGAGAAATGTTTCAGGTCACCACCCTTAACACGGACAACATTCCCAAAATAGACGGGCGAACGGATTATTCAAAAGATTTTTTCGGCACCGAATCGAATTTGACTGTTTCGGGCCAGTTGAACGCCGAAATGTTTGCCCTGGCTCTCGGTGATGTTTATACCTTCGGGCCCACGTTTCGAGCTGAGAACTCAAACACCCGGCGCCATGCGGCCGAATTTTGGATGATTGAGCCGGAGATGGCTTTTTGCGATTTAACCGGGGATATGAATCTGGCCGAAGAAATGATAAAATATCTAATTGCCTTTGCCCTGGATACCTGTCGGGAAGATATCGGTCTGTTCGCGGAGTTTGTCGATAAAACGCTCCTGTCCTCATTGAAGAATATTATAGAACATGATTTTATTCGGCTGCCGTACCAAGAAGCCATTCATATTCTCGAAAAATCAGATCTTTCTTTTGATTACCCCGTGCGCTTCGGAACGGATCTTCAGACGGAACATGAGCGCTATCTGACCGAACAGCATTTCAAACGGCCAGTAATTGTTTATAATTACCCCAAACACATCAAACCGTTTTATATGCGGGTCAATGACGACGGACAAACGGTTGCCGCCATGGATGTGCTGGTTCCGGGGATCGGCGAGATCATCGGTGGCAGTCAACGCGAAGAGCGCCTGGACGTATTGGAAGCCAGAATGGATGAGACCCATTTATCAAAGCAAAATTACGAGTGGTACCTTGATTCCAGGCGGTTTGGCAGTGTTGAACACAGCGGATTCGGTCTTGGATTTGAGCGGTTGATGATGCTCGTCACCGGTATTAATAACATTCGCGATGTTATCCCTTTTCCGAGAACGCCGAACAGTATTGCGTTTTAGCGTTCTTATATATCCAGCATGCTCACTTCCAGGGCATGGTTCTGAATAAATTCCCGTCTGGGTTCCACCTCGTCCCCCATCAATATGGTGAAGATGGCATCCGCTTCCACGGCATCCTCGACTTTCACCTGCAGCAGATTTCGGCAGGATGGATCCATTGTGGTCTGCCATAATTGATCCGGATTCATCTCGCCAAGGCCCTTATATCTTTGAATCGAAAGGCCTTTTTTGGATTCTTCCAGAATATGGTGCAATAATTCCTTTTTGCTGGTTACGGACTTTTTGTCCTCGGGGTTTTCTTTATTATGAATGTCAAACGGCGGAAAATCATGGGGGATCAACTTTTCATTGAGAAACAATGCTTTTTGATAGTTTTTGGACAGGATAAGACCTCTGCCGATTTTCGTTACTTTTCTTTCACCACCGTAGTTGGCTTCCATTACATCTTTATTGGCCGGTGCGGTTAAGATGATTTCAAACACCTCTCTTTTTTCATTCCATTTAATCGGGCTCGCCTCATACCCGAGTGTAATCAACCGTTCGCAAAGCCCCTCCATTTTGTTCCGGTCCTGCAGAAACGCCTTGTCGGCTACGCCTTCGCGTAAAAGAAGTTCAATAATATCTTCTGAGACACCCCGCCGGTTAAGTCTTTCAAGTGTGCTGAAATATTCTGAAAGATTACAAACAAAAAGATACAGGGGGTGATCTTCAAGCACGGTTTTTTCGCCGGAGGGCCGAATCGTTTTCCTGTCGCTGATGCGCCTTAAAATATGATCATTTAACTCGCTCTCATCTTTGAGATATATTTCATTTTTGCCCTTGCCGACCTTGAGCAACGGCGGCTGCGCGATATATAAAAATCCTTTATCCACGATTTCCGTCATTTGACGATAAAAAAACGTCAAGAGCAGGGTTCTGATGTGGGAACCGTCCACATCGGCGTCCGTCATGATGATCACTTTTTGATATCGTATTTTATCGATATCATATTCCTCGCTGCCGGCGCCGGTTCCCAGGGCGGTCAAAATATTTTTAATTTCTTCGCTGCTTAAAATTTTGTCGAATCTGGCTTTTTCAACATTTAAAATTTTACCCTTGAGCGGCAAAATAGCCTGAAAGCGTCGATCTCTTCCTTGTTTGGCGCTACCGCCGGCGGAATCCCCTTCTACCAGAAAAAGCTCTCTTTTTCTGGGATCTGTTTCCTGACATTCGGCTAGTTTGCCGGGCAAGCTGGCATCGACAAAGGTTCCCTGTTTTCGGGCCAAGTCCCGGGCGCGTTTGGCCGCATCCCTGGCCCTTGCCGCATCCACGGCCTTGGCCATTATCCGTTTGCCAACAGCCGGGTTTTCTTCAAGAAACATGGCGAGTTTCTCATTGACGAGAGACTCCACCAATCCCTTAACCTCACTGTTACCGAGTTTGGTTTTGGTTTGTCCTTCAAACTGAGGATTTTTGATTCGAACACTGATAACGGCCGTAAGTCCTTCCCGAACATCATCGCCGCTGATTTTAGCCTGAAGATTTTTGGGAACGCCTCCGCTGATGGCATATTGATTAATGGTTCGCGTCAAAGCGGATTTAAAACCGATCAGGTGAAAACCGCCTTCCGTGGTATTGATATTATTAGCAAAAGAAAAAATTTTCTCCGCATAGGTATTATTATATTGCAACGCAACTTCTATTTGAACGTCGTTTCTCTCCCCCTCAATAAACACGGGTTCGTGTACCGGCGAATGATGGCGATTAAGATATTCAACGAAAGAAACGATCCCGCCGTCGAAATGAAATTCCTTTCTTTCATCAATTCTTTCATCCTCGACCGTGATGTTGATACCCTTGTTCAAAAAAGCCAGTTCTCTGATTCTTCTACAGATGGTATCATAATTGAATTCCACGGAATTGAAAATCGTTGCATCCGGCTGAAACCGAACCCGGGTGCCCCTTTTATCCGTAGTGCCGGTGACCGACAATTCGCAGGTCTTTGCCCCTCGGGCGTAGGTCTGATGATAAATTTTTCCGCCCTGATAAATTTCTATATCAAGTATTTCGGAAAGGGCATTGACTACCGAAACCCCCACACCGTGAAGTCCACCGGACACCTTGTAAGAATCGTTGTCGAATTTACCGCCCGCATGCAATTTTGTCAGCACCACTTCCACGGCGGGCACTTTCTCGGTTTTATGAATCCCCACCGGAATACCACGCCCGTTATCTTCGACACTCACACTTCCGTCGGTATGAATCACCACGTGTATCGTATCACAATAGCCGGCCATGGCCTCATCAATGCTGTTATCCACCACCTCATAGACCAAGTGGTGAAGACCGGCGACATCCACATTCCCGATATACATCGACGGCCTTAAGCGAACCGGCTCAAGACCTTCGAGTACATCGATACTACTCTCATCGTATATATTTTCCATCACACTCTCATCGGCATAATTGCACTTAAAAAACTATCATCATCTCGGTCAAAAACAAGACAGGGTCTGTCTTCACCGGACAGAAACAAAATCACCGTACCGCCGTCTATTACATTTAATGTATCGATAAAGAATCTGGGGTTAAAGGCGATTTTCATATTATCCCCCTCAAAGTCTATATCCATATCCTCCTTGGACTCTCCTAACTCCGGGTTAGCAGCTGAAATGGAAAGTTTTTTCTTTGAAAAATCAAATATGGCCGCCTTATAATCTTCCGAAGAGAGAATCGACATGCGTTTAAGCGTCATGAGAAATTTACCCTTTTCAAGCGCGATAATATGGCCGTCCTCTTTTTCTATTATTTCCGAATATTGCGGAAAATCACCTTCCAACAATCGAACGATAATGGTCTCCGCATCTTTTTTAATCACTAAATTGTTATCCTTGATGCCGATCTTGACATCACCGATCGGTTCCAAAAATTTATTGACTTCATTGAGCGCTTTTTTGGGAATTAAAATCGAAGGTCCTTCCGGCAATTCAAATCCGGCATCAAACCGGCAATCCACCATGGCCAGGCGGCTGCCGTCCGTGGAAACCATTCTGATCTTTTTTTCATCACCGGTGATTTTCCGCTCAAACGAAACACCGATAATATGCGCTCGCTTATCATCGGAAGATCCGCCGCCGATCATCAATGCCTTTTCAATCATTTTCTTAAGGGTACGAGAGTCCATTTCAAAAAAGGCAATCTCTTCGATTTCGGGAGCGTCCGGGAAATCATCCGGATTCATACCAACGATATGATAGAACACTTTTTCATCACCGATTTCAATCCACCGGTTGTCCACTTCCTTTAAGATCAGATTATCGTTCGGATAATCCCTTACGATCTCATAAAATTTCCGGGCGTTAATCGCGATGACGCCTTGTGTTTCAATTTCCGCCGGATAGGTCCCTTCAAATCCGGATTCAAGGTCTGTCGCCATCAAGGTAATTCCCGAATCAACGGTTTTAATCAAAACGGTTTCCGTGATGGCGAGACTGCTTTTCCGGCCAGTCAGTCCCTGCACTTTAGACAGCACATCGAGTATGTCGCTTTTATGAACGGAAAATCTCATTTCTCATCCTTCCGCAGTTATCCATTTTTTTATTTTCGGCATTTCTTGATGGTGCCATTTGTCCGATATGCGGCGTTTGATAAACTCATTGAAAAGAAGGGTTACCAAATCCACCGCTTTGTCATAAAGATAGGATCTTTCAAGTACGACCCCTTCTATATCCTCCCGGGATTCCACGGGACCCGTTTCCGGTATTTTCAGATTACAAAGGCTTAAACTCTCCCCTTTTATCGTAAACTGCCATCGCTGGTCGCCTGATTTCTGCAATAAATTGATTTCCGTCACCATCGCTCCTTTTTGCAGCGCCAGCCGACCTTCTTCAAGACCGGCATCGTCTCCTTTGATGCTGATGGTTTCCATGGCATTGCTTTGCCTGTTTTCCAACACCATGTGATTGCCAATATTAATAGAAACCAAGTCTTTCTGAAGCGTTATCAGCTCTGATGGGTTATTTTCAATACAAAACCATACCCAGGTCAGAAACTCAAATCCCAAAAATTTATATCGGTTATATGCAACGGCAACATCCAGCATGGCTCTACTCCGTAAACCCGACTGGTGATAACGTCGATAGGCTGTCGACTTGAGAATCGGAAAGACCGGCGGTCAGCGTGGCCGCGGTATATGGAAAAAGACGAATCAGGTTCAGTTTGAAGGATTTTGAAAAAAGGCTTTCCAACGCCTCGTTCGCCGCTTTCTGATTTGAAAAAAACCAAAGCTCGCGCGCTTCATATTTCCATAGGACATCATAGAGATTCGGCGTGGCGGGAATTCTTCGGTGCAGTGCATGAACCACCGCATCCTTGATCAGCTTTTTTTCCTCCTTTGATAAATATTCCCGCCTACTTTCTGCTAATTTTTTCGCCATCTCGATCGCATGGTGTTTATTGACAATCTTGGCGGAAATACTTTTTTTATCGATTCTCAATGAAAAAACAAAGTGAGGTCCGATGATAAATGACGATCCTTCAAACATTGGTCGGTATGGCGTATCAAACGCGGTCCATCCAACCGCCTTGTCGGTTTCTTCATTATCGATCTCATAGATGGTATTTTGTTTTAATCCGCTCTCAACGGCTTCGATGATCGGGTCAGCCGGTTGGCCGTCCACTCTATAGCGCGTGATGGAAACACTTGATGACAATAACCCCATAGGCCGGCTTTATATCCCGTTTTTTATGATATGCTGAAAGGTCTTGAAAAAAATGAATTATTAGCCTGAACATATAACTTTTTAAAAAGGTAAACACAAGGGAATTTTGTCGAAAATATTTTGATGAAAAATGGACTTAACAAACTAATATGATATGTTTTTTATGAGTTTAATGCTGAATAGTATCATTGATACCTCTGCGATATTGACATTCCCTTTTTGATGGTTGTTATATTAGTTTCTTTTTAATAAAGAACACTAATCATAATAAGGGGTGTTCACAGTGTTTATAATTTATTATTTATTTGAATTTATATTATAATCGCTATCAGATAGGGGTTTAAAACGCATGTTGAAATTTCACGGGAATTCATTGGAAAAGGACAAAGTGTTCATTTTCGTTTATAACTCACTTGTTTTAAACATTTGTTAAACCCTCGAAAGACCAAAGGGACATATCGGATTACCTGTTGATAATATAGTTCCTGCACATATAAAAGGTTTTCTGCCTGAAGGCGAATACGCCAACGTTGCCAATAAGGATGGGTGTCTCATCGAATGAGATTCATCGCAGATTTGCATATTCATTCCCGATTTTCGATGGCAACGGCTCGAAATCTTGATTTTGAACATCTTTATATTTACGCCCAACTGAAAGGCATCACCGTGGTGGGAACCGGCGATTTCACTCACCCTGGGTGGTTTTTGGAAATAAAGGAAAAGCTTGTGCCGGCTGAACCCGGTTTATTCAAACTCAATGAGGCAGCCGCGAGAATGGCCGATAACCAGGTGCCGATCGCCTGCCGAAAACCGGTAAGATTTATTCTTTCCTGTGAAATTAGCAATATATATAAAAAGAACGGACGGACACGAAAAAATCACAATTTAGTTTTTCTTCCAAATCTCGCGGCAGCCGAGCGGTTTAATGCACGGTTGGGGGCGATCGGAAATGTTAGGGCGGACGGAAGGCCTATATTGGGCCTTGATGCCAAACATCTTCTTGAGCTATCGCTTGATATTTCAGATTCTTCTTTTTTCATTCCCGCACACATTTGGACCCCCTGGTTTTCCCTTTTCGGATCAAAATCCGGTTTTGATAGTATGGAGGAATGCTTTGAGGAGTTGACCCCGCATATTATTGCGGTGGAAACCGGCCTCAGCTCGGATCCGGCCATGAACCGGCGGATTTCCGGACTGGACCGATTGACGTTGGTGTCTAATTCGGATGCGCATTCGCCCCAAAAACTGGGACGTGAGGCCAATCTGCTTGAGACGACGCTTTCCTATGAGGGTATTCGCTCAGCCATCGCCTCAGGAGATCCGGACCAGTTTCTCGGTACATTTGAATTCTATCCGGAGGGGGGAAAATATCATCTCGATGGTCACCGAAAATGCAATATATCCTGTTACCCGTCGGAAACGGATGCCACTAACGGCGTATGTTCCGTTTGTGGAAAAACCGCTAACCCTCGGTGTGCTCTATCGCGTGGAAGCTCTTTCCGACAGGCCGAACGGCATAACGCCGGCAAAGACAATTCCGTATGTGAAGATAGTCCCTCTAATCGATATCCTCTCAGAAATATACGGGGTCGGACCCGACACGAAAAGAGTAACACGGCAATACAAAAATATAACCGAAAAACTCGGCTGTGAATTCGATGTTCTTACCGGGTTATCCATCGAACACATAGACAGTATGGGAATTCCGCTGTTGGCGGAAGCCATTGATCGAATGCGGCGCCGTAAGTTAACGATTATTCCGGGTTTTGACGGTGAATTCGGACGCATTCGAATCTTTAACGATCAGGAGCGACTGCACTTATTGGGGCAATAATAGGATGACTGAAACCGTGGGTCTTTTGGACGCCGTGCGAAGAAGAAACGGGGTGGCGATGATGGATTATATTTAACCGTTGAAAATCAGGCGGAAAAGCTTTCTGTTTGATCCTTTCGGCTAAAGGAACGTACAGAGACCGATCCTGGTGCGAAACATTGAAAAAAAGAGACAGCCTCTTTAAAGCTTTGAATGGAGATAGTAACAAAGACGGAAGGTCCTGTTCTTCTGGCCGGACCCTTCTCAAGTCTATGAAGTTGAAATTGAAAGGTGATTGGTGAGATGAGCCGGATAAATTCCTGAAGGGAAATCCCCTTGGCGCGAAGGTTGAATACCATCGGAAACGGCCATTTCGTTTCCAGATCCCAGGTAACATTCAGAATCTGCTGAGAGCCCGAGCTGTTGGCGTCCATTAGATTTCTGCACGATTCCAAATGAAAGGCCACCCCCCGCTCACTCAGTGACGCCACCACACCGGATTGGCCCGGAAACGGCTTGCAGCATTTAGAAAATTTATGCACCGCTTTTTCAATGTCTGATACAATTAATGTATTTCGGGTTTCAGTCGCCTCTTTCCGGCTGCGGAATTCGGGTTTTATATCCGAGAATTGATCAAAATAATAAAGGATCAACTTGCTCGACAGAATATCCTGGCCGATGCGAACGTACATTTGTGAAAAATCTTTGATATGATGAATATTCAGGATAAGGGACATGGTTTCTTCTTTTAGAAGTTCCGGCGAAAGCCCATGGCGAATTATCTCCTGAAACAGAATTTCCCTCCCGATTTTTTTAGCTGCGGACTGCCGCCGTTTTTGCAGAAGCTTATTGACCGCGCTTCGTGCTTTTGGTGTCATGCACAGTTTTTCTAAATCCGAGTCGACATCAAGAAGCTCTTCGGATTGGATTATTTTAACCGTATCCCCGTCGTTAAGTCGCGTGGTGGGGCTGACGCGGCGACCGGAGATTTCCGCGCCATCGCAATAATCTCCCAGGTCCGAGTGAATTTTATAGGCAAAATCAAGCACAATGCTTCCACGGGGTAAATAATGGATATCTCCTTTGGGCGTATATACGAAAACTTCAGCGGAATAGGCCATCTGAATTAAATTTTTCCGCTGGGAGCTGGCGCCGCCGTATTCGCCTATATTTCGCAACAGATCGCTGATTTCCCCCCAGTAGGATTCTTGTAAGTGAATGGCATTCCACTGGTAACGTAATCCGGAGTTGGACAGCAGATCCATTTCACGTGTTCGAATTTTAATCAAATAATCTCGACCACCCTGGTTGATTCTGACATGCAAACTTTGATAACCATTGGGTTTTTGGTTGGCGATATAATCTCGAATCGATTTTGGAATCGGTTTTAAATGCCGATTAATTTCACCCAGAATAACGTAGCATGCAATGGGATCATCCGTGTGCAGAACAATAGTGAAATCCACCATGTTTTCAGCGTTATTAATATCGATGGTCTGTCTTAGATGGGAATAAAAACTGCATAGACCCTTGGTGCGCGGACGAAGTGAATATTCATGCGGAGATAAAGAGAGAATATGGCACAATGTTTCATGAATGTTTTTTACTTCTTCGGAAAGAAAAAGCTCTTTGGTGATATTATGTATTTTTTTGCTTTTTCTTGGAAAAAGATAAGATAATGCCAAATTATATAAATTTCGCTTGATGGCGTAAAGATTCAGTTTTGCAGCAATGGGCGCATAGACCCGAAGGGTTTCAAGCGCAATCCGTCTTCGTTTGGATTCCGGAAGACTTGAAAGGGTTTGCATATTATGCAACCGGTCGGCCAATTTGATAAGAAGTACGCCGAGTTGACGGCTGGCACTGAGAAAAATTTTACTATGCGTCAGATCGCTTTGTACGGCACGGTCTTTTTGTTGCAATTGCAGCTTGGTACACCCATCTACCAAGTTGGCCACAGTGGTGCCGAAAATGGATTCAATATCTCTGATGGTGACGGAGGCCACATCTTCCACGACATCGTGCAGCAGGGCGGCAGATATCAATAACGGATCTTTGATACTTAAATCTCGAATCAGGCTTTCAGCAACGGCAACCGGATGATTCAGATAGGGCTCTCCGGATTTTCTAAAATAACCGGCATGGTGTTTGTAGGCATAGGCGAGAGCTTCGAAGAGAATTTTATTTTCTTCTTCCCCTTTTTCAGGGAAATACCGGGACAAAATGCCGCTATAATGTTCTAACGGCAATTCCAAATGATTTTTTTTTGATTTCCTCAGTGGTTTGGATTCCATAGGTCTTTATGTTGCCAGGATGGTTAAGAGAACCTTTTTTATAGCACGCATTCAAGGACGTTTTCAATCACATTTTAGGATAGTCTCTTGTTTCTAAAGAGATTTATCCTTGGTGAAAAAAGCGCTTAATTCGGTTCGGTTGTGTTTTAGAGGCGGCAAACGGCCACGAGGGTACAAATTCGTCGCTAGTCGAGAAAGTCTCGAATGGAAATCAACTCGGTTCGAATTTCGTCAAGAAGGGTTCTGGAAAACAGATTGTTCGGGGTTTCCGAATCCGATTGAATACAACGCTTGGCTCCCGCGATGGTAAACTTTTTATTATACAACAGATCTTTAATTTTCAGAATCAGCAAAACATCTTTTTTTCTGTAAAGGCGTTGGCCGGATGCAGTTCTTTTGGGCCGAATCTGCTTGAATTCGGATTCCCAGAACCGAAGAACATGGGTGGGAAGCCCAACAACGGAACTGACCTCGCCGATTTTAAAATAAAACTTGTCGGGAATAACCCCCTCGGGGTCATTGCTGTTTTCCATGGATATAGCCCGCATAAACAAAAACATCCGGACAAGCCACGGGTTGTCAGGCAGGCAAGTCAGCCTTAAACTCCCGAATCAACTGTTCGGATATTTTCTGATGACGGTTATTAATTAATTCATCCGCCAGCGTCTCCGTTGTTGAGCGATAAGTGATTCTGAACGAAACACTCTTTTTGCCCTCGGGGATTGGCTTTCCTTCAAAAACGTCAAACAGGTGAACGCT
Organism: Desulfobacterales bacterium; assembly: GCA_034003325.1. Classification (NCBI taxonomy): domain Bacteria; kingdom Pseudomonadati; phylum Thermodesulfobacteriota; class Desulfobacteria; order Desulfobacterales; species Desulfobacterales bacterium. Next base: position 150,941 of record JAVEYW010000002.1, on the reverse strand, counting down.
TTCAAGCAGCGCATCCTTCCCGGCTTTTGTTTTTTCAAGAATACGCTGTGTTTCGATTTCCTTATCGATAATAAGCGTGACATCCCGGGAGGTGGCCGGGAATTTGGATAGGGCGGCAAATGTTTTTTCCGTCGGAATGAACCGGGATATTTTGGCAATGTCCAGCTCAAAAATATAAGCGGTCTGTCTTAAATCAAAATGGCGAAGGGTTTGTGGGTGCACCTCTCCGACAAGGCCGATAAGCAAATCTCCGATATACACGCCGGCCGTATACCCGGGTTTGGTATATGTGCAATCATCATCGGCCAGCCGTGTGAAGCAGGCATCTTTGATGCCGAGCCCTGAGAGCAGGCTTTCCAAAGCCCCCTTTATGTCGTAAAAGTCGCTGTTTGCCGGCGCCTCATGCCAGACGGGTGCGGATCGCAGTCCGGTCCATAATGCAGCCGCTATTTCGGTTTCTTCGGGAAGATCCTCTTCAGCGGCGGCGGTAAAGGTCTGTCCGATTTCAAAAAGCTTCAACTCTCTAATTTGTTTACTGTTATTTCGACGCATCGTTTCTAAAAGCCCGGGAATCAAGGAGCTTCTCATGACCGCCTGATCTTCACTTAAAGGATTTAAAATTCGGACGATGTTTCTTCTGGTGTCATCGGTTTTTAGCTGAAGCCGGTCGCAAGCATCCGGATGAATGAAGCTGTAATTGATGGCCTCAAAAAAACCGATACCGGTCAGAATCGTTCGAATGGCAGATCTCAAGCCGGTTCCACTATGCAGCAAAACCGTTTCTGCAGGCATTGCCGGTAATGTTGTGGGGATTTTGTTGTAACCTGAAAGCCGGGCGACTTCCTCGATCAAATCTTCGGGCCGACTAATGTCGACTCGGTAGGATGGGGGTGTCGCCTGAATAAGATCCGAGGCGGTTTCTGGCTTTGTCTTGGCTGCAATTTCCACCAGGGAAAGAAAATCGAGAATCTCATGTGGATTAAAAGCGGTGCCCAACAGCCGATTGGTGGCCGCTACGCTGAGTGTTATCGTCGGCGCCTTGTTGGGTCCCGGATGGTCATCGATATAGCCGCTGACCATACAGCCGCCGGTAATGTCCACCATGAGTTGCGCTGCGCGATTCATCGCATTAATCGTCCCATGAGGATCGACACCCCGCTCGAAGCGATGAGACGCGTCGGTGGCGAGCCCAAGTAGTTTCGCTGTTTTTCGTATGCTTTGGGGCGAAAAACAGGCGCTCTCCAGAAGAACGCGGGTGGTGTTGGGCACGATTTCCGAATTGAGCCCGCCCATGACTCCGGCTAGGGCCACCGGTTTTTTTCCATCGCAGATCATCAGCATCTCTGAAGTAAGCCGTCGCTCTTTTCCGTCCAGGGTGACAAAGGTTTCTCCATCCGAGGCTGTCCGAACCACGATTCTGTTTTCAGCCAGCAGATCGAAATCAAAGGCATGCAATGGTTGTCCGGTTTCCATCATGACAAAGTTGGTGATATCCACAATATTGTTGATGGGGCGCAGGCCAATGGAAAGTAGGCGGTCCTGAAGCCAAAAAGGAGAAGGAGCGACCTGAATGTCTTGGATCAGTCGGGCGGCATATCGCGGGCAATGCGCAGGCGCCTCGATCGTAACAGAGGTCAAATTTAACATTTCCGCGCCACGATCAGAAATGATCGTTTCCGGATATCGAACCTGAAGCTTTTGAATGGCGGCAACTTCGCGGGCGATACCGATCATGCTCAAACAGTCAGGCCGATTGGGCGTAAGACCAATTTCAAACACCACGTCGGAAAGCCCAAGTGCAAGGGGAAGGGGTTGGCCCACGGGCGTTTTTTCATTGAGGATCATCAATCCGCCGCTGTCTGGTCCGAGCCCCAGCTCGGATTCACCACACAGCATACCGTCTGAGCGCTGGCCGCGGATGACTGATGAGTTGATTTCCATTCCATTCGGTAACACCGTTCCCGGAAGGGCGACGGGAACGAGAATACCGGGTGCGGCATTTGGTGCGCCGCAAACAACTATGTGTCGGGCACCAGACGTGTCGACATTGCAAATTGACAGTCTATCGGCGTTAGGGTGGGGCGCGACCGTCAAGATTCTTCCGACAAGAACCGACTGAAGACAGGCAAATCGATCCGTAATCGATTCAACCTCCAACCCGGTCATGGTTAACGCATCTGCGAGCTCCTTAACCGCCATTTGAATAGGAACGTATTCTTTTAGCCAGCGTAAACTAACCTTCATGGAGAGGCACCCTCTGAATTTTTTCGGCGCCCGTCAGAATTGACGGAGGAGTCTGAGGTCATTTTCGAAAAACAACCGAATATCATCAACACCGTATTTGAGCATTGTCAACCGCTCAATACCCATGCCAAAGGCAAAACCAGTGATTTTGCTCGTATCATAGCCCACATTTTCAAACACGGCTGGATGCACCATTCCGGCGCCAAGCACTTCAAGCCATCCGGTTTGAGAACAGACGCGGCACCCTCTTCCGCGGCACATGACACAGAGAATATCCACTTCGGCGCTCGGTTCGGTAAAAGGGAAAAAACTGGGCCGGAACTTTAATGCGGTTTGGTCATCAAAGAACTTATGAATGAAGTAGGTAAGGATGCCCTTAAGATCGCCAAAAGAAATGTTTTCGCCCACCATCAGCCCCTCGATCTGGTGGAACATCGGGGTGTGCGTCAAATCGGAGTCGCACCGATAGACTTTCCCTGGTGCGATGATACGCAACGGGGGCTTATGTTTTTTCATGGTTCGAATCTGAATCGGCGAGGTGTGTGTACGCAGAACAATGTTATCAGAGACATAAAAGGTGTCCTGCATATCTCGGGCCGGATGATTTTTAGGTATATTGAGCGCTTCAAAATTATAATAATCAAGTTCCACTTCCGGGCCCTCAGCCACCGCAAACCCCAATCCCGTGAAAATGTCGCAGATTTGTTGTGTGACTTGTGTCAGGGGGTGCAACGAGCCTAAGGTAACCCCTCTGCCGGGAAGAGAAACATCTATTCTGTCCACAATATGGAAGGGCTTGGTTTCAAAGGCCTTCATCGCGCTTGCGGACGCTTGATCCAAGCTGATCTTGACCTCATTGGCCCGTTTACCGGCGTTCGGCCGTTCTTCAACGGGAAGAGAGGATATGTTTCGAAGAAACTGGGTGACAATACCCTTTCGTCCCAAATATCGAACAATGACCGCTTCGACGCCGTCCCTATCGGTTGCGGCGGTAATTTCTCTCAGCCCTTCATCGTGAATCTGATCAATCGATTTGTCCACTGGTTACTCTGCTCTATCCGTATGCTGCTATCTTTTTGGCCGAACCCAACGAATTTCTATTGAATCGGTTCCCGGTTAGCCCTACTGAAGCCGTTGGGCCGCCAGACCGGCAATATGAGCAAATCCCTGGGGGTCGGAAATGGCCAATTCGGCAAGTACTTTCCGATCCAAATCGATATGGGCCAATTTTAAACCGTGTATGAATTTGCTGTAGGACAAATTACTCATGCGAGAGGCCGCATTAATGCGGGCGATCCATAAACGGCGAAAATCACGTTTTCGGGTTCGGCGGTCCCGATAGGAATAGTTGAGCGCTCTATCCACGGTATCAGCAGCGGTCCTGAAGAGTTTGCTGTGGCCGCCACGAAACCCCTTGGCAAGGGTCAATATTTTGTTTCTTCGTCTTCTGGCTTTAAAGCCTCTTTTGACTCGCATATGATGTCTCCTTAAAAAACTCTCGGTTATCCGTTTGGCAGAAGTTGTCTTATTTCCCGCATATTCGTTTTGTCCACAATCTGACCAAGCCGCAAGGACCGTTTGCGCTTGGTGCTTTTCTTCGTCAGAATATGGCTATGGTGGGATTTTTTAAATACGACCTTTCCCGTACCGGTCATTTTAAACCGCTTCGCGGCGGCCCTGTTGGTTTTAATTTTTGGCATGAGATATCCTCTCCCGGAGATTAATCTTTAAAATTATTCCGCCGCAATAGCGGGTGGTTATCATGAATATTCGGCCGGAGAAGATCTCCCCGGATAAAAAACAGGTGGCGCGAGCAACCGCTTAAAAACGCCCACGCCACAGCTAACGACTCATTTTTATAGGTGCTATTCCTCCCTTAGGGTATAGGGAAGAATCGGTCATTGATTCGGTATGGTGTTATGATTTCGGTGATAAAACCATTATCATCGTTTTGCCTTCAAATTTAGGTTCTTGCTCAACGACGGCCACGTCTTCAGTCGCTTCGACAATTTTTTTCAGCAATTCCCGGCCGAGTTGGGCAAGGGTGATTTCTCGGCCCCTGAAAACGACGGTTACCTTGACCCGATCCTTTTTCCCGATGAACTTGATAATATGACCAATTTTTGTTTCTAAATCATGCTCACCCGTTTTAGGGCGCACTTTTATTTCTTTAAGCTGGAAGCTGCTTTGCTTCTTTTTGGCTTCCTGAAGCTTTTTGGTCTGTTCATATTTATATCGGCCATAATCCATGATCTTACAAACCGGTGGGTTTGCGTTCGGGGACACTTCAACCAAATCCAAACCGAAATCACCTGCCGCAGCAAGGGCCTGATGGGTTGGAATGATGCCGATTTGATTGCCGTCCGGGTCGATAACCCGAACCTCCCTCGCGCGTATTTCCCTGTTTATGCTGACACCGGAATCGCTTGACCTGTTGTCCTTGTTGGTGCGTTTTATAGCTATGCTATCACCTCCGACCGTCGTTATTATTAAGGGCCCCCCGGCGTTCTTGATTTGCACCGGAAACCCGTCCCAATTCATTCAGTGCCCATGAACAAAAAAGGGAATGCTATTAAACAGCAGAAACCCATATCCGAAATCACTAAGAGATTCAAGGGAAAAATTCAAGAAAAATGTGGAAGATAACTTCCGATGATCGTATCGGTTAACCTGCGCTCAAAGAAGCGTCAACGGTCATCCGTTCCTATTCAAGGGCAAATAAGCCCCCAGATGCTTTTCAAGCTGGCGGTCGGTTTCTTTTTCGATATGTTTTTGGACCTTGTCAAATTCGGACAATAGCGTCTCCGCTAGAGGCGTCAACCGGGAACCACCACCGGTAGCGCCGCCGATGGTTTTTATCAGCAGCTTTTCCCCGAGCCGATCTTCCGTGGCCTTTATTCTGGCCCAAATGGCCCGGTACCCGATCTTCAGCTCCTTGGCTGCAGCATGAATGGAACCGTGGCGTTGGATGGCGCGCAGGATTTTGCAGCGACCCAATCCAAAGACGATGTTGCCTTCGGCATCTTGAATCCAGACATTGGAGCGGGTGTAAAATGTTGTTGGTTTTCGGGTCATATCGGCAAGCCATACGAATGAGCATGTGTTGACAAGGTTAAATCTATTGTTCCGCATACCCGGATTTATATGTCGCAATTACCCACAACATAAACCGATCGCGGATAAATAACAAGACCGCAGCGCTATCATCGGTAAAGAGGGCGTTGGGAATTCCTAATCAAGAGATGAGCGGCTTAATCGATTTTTTCAAGCCTTACGGCACAAGCCTTGTATTCGGCCGTCAGGGTGACCGGATCAAAGGCGGGATTGGTCAGCCAGTTTGCGTTGTTCTCACGAAAATGAAAAGCCATCCAGACAAGACCGGCCTGAACTTCTTGGGTGACGCGGGCTTTGACCTCTACCGCCCCCCTTCTGGAGCGAACCCGAATTCTTTCACCCTGGGCAATCCGGTATTTTTCGGCGTCCATGGGGGAAATATCGGCGGTTTCCTCCGACAGAAGATCATTGAGTCCCTCGCACCTCCCCGTCTGCGTACGGGTATGATAATGATACAGGCGCCGGCCGGTACTCAGTACCATGGGGTATTCGGCATCCGGAACTTCTGCCGCCGGCGTCCAGTCTACCGGGATGAAGGCTCCCTTTCCAGCAGTGAAATTACCATCCTTGTGCAAAAACCGGGTTCCCGGGTGGGCTTCATCGGGACAGGGCCACTGAAGGCCGTCGTGCTCGATACGATAATATTTGATACCCGAAAGCGGGGGTGCAAGAACCGAGACCTCATTATCCCAAATTTCCCTGGCGCTTTCGGATGCCCACTCATGCCCCATTCTTTTGGCGATTTCTCTAAAAATCCACCAGTTCGGCTTTGCGTTTCCGGGCGGTTGGCTGGCGGTTCTCACCCGGCTTACCCGGCGTTCACTGCTGGCAAAGGTGCCGTCATTTTCACTCCAGGCCGCCGCAGGCAGCACCACATCCGCAAATTTCGTGGTTTCGTTCAGAAAGATATCCTGCACCACGAGGAACTCGGCCGACGCGAGTTCATGCTCGACCTTTTTAATGTCCGGCTCGGTGCAGGCAAGATTTTCCCCGAAGATGTAAAACCCCCGGACCGCACCCGACACCAACCCGTCCATCATTTTTGGCATCATGAGGCCGATGGTGTTTGAAAGATTTTCAACCCCCCATGCGCGTTCAAATTTTTCCTTTGCTTTGGGGTCTGTCACCGGTTGATAGCCCGGATAGACATTGGGCAATGCGCCCATGTCGCAGGCTCCCTGAACATTGTTTTGCCCGCGAAGGGGATTCACGCCGCCGCAGGCCATGCCCATATTCCCCAGAAGCATCTGAAGATTGGCCGTGGACATGACATTGTTTCTGCCGCAGGTGTGCTCGGTGATGCCAAGGGTGTAACACAGCATGGCCGGTTTGACTTTCGCAAGCAAACGGGCCACCTCATAAATGACCGCCGGATCAATACCAGCGATATTCGCAGCACGTTCGGGCGGAAATTCCAGGACCTTTTCCCTTAGTGGTTCAAACCCTTGTGTGTGCGCTGCGACAAAGGCTTTATCGTAAAGATCCTCTGCTATCAGGACATGCATCACCCCGTTTAAAAAGGCGATGTCGCTGCCGACCTTGATTGGTACGTGAATGTCGGCGTAGTCCGCCAACCGGTGCTTTCTCGGATCGACTAGAATCAGTTTGGCACCGGATCGAACCGCATTTTTAAGAAAGGTCGCGGCCACCGGATGCGCCTCGGTCATGTTTGACCCAATCACCAGGAACATTCGGGCTTTTTGAAATTCATCAAAGGAATTGGTCATGGCACCCGAACCGAAAGATGTCGCCAGACCGGCGACTGTGGGGGCATGTCAGGTACGGGCGCAATGATCGATATTATTGGTCTTGAACACCGATCGAAACAATTTTTGCATTTGATAGGAATCTTCGTTGATGCTTCTGGCACAGCTAACGCCGGCCACAGCCGACGGACCGTCTTCCGCGATGATCTTTTTAATGGTGTTGGCAACCAGATCGAGGGCTTCATCCCAGGAGGCCTTTCGAAACACGCCGTTGTCCTTGATCAGTGGATCGGTGAGGCGTTCGGGTGAATAAATGAAATCATATCCGAAACGCCCCTTGACACACAGTCGGCCCTTGTTCGGCTGCGCGTCCTCGACACCGGTGACTTTCACGATTTTCCCCTCACGGACATGGAGTAACTGCTGGCAGCCCACTCCGCAATACGGGCAGGTGGTGCGGATGGTTTGGGTTTCGAGCGTTCGAAGTTGATAACGGGCTTTTTTATCCACCAGGGCGCCGACCGGGCAAGCCTGAACACACTCCCCGCAATACACACAGTTCTCATCGACAGCAGGGTATTCTCCTGAAAAGGCGCCGTCCGTATCTATGTCTGGAAAATCAAACCGGATAGCGCCATTCACCTGAATTTCATTGCACGCCTTGACGCAGCGACCACAGCGAATGCATCGGGAAAAATCGCGCACAATCATGGGAATATTCGTTACCGGTCGGGGAAAGGAAAGCGGATCGCCTTTTCTGCCGATGCCACCCGCCACCTGGTATTGATAGGCCAAGTCCTGAAGCCGACAGTCTCCCCAGGCAGGACAAAGGGCCTCCTCGCCCTCATTTGAAAACGTGCTCACCTGGAACGCCGCCCAGTCCTTCTCCGCAGATGAGCCGATGGCACAGTTGTGATTGCCGGAGGAGAGTAATCTGGATAAAGTCTGTTTTCTTGCCGCCACCACCCGTTTCGATTCCGTCAGGACGACCATGTTATTGGCGGCAGGCGTCGTACATGCGGGTACCAGCTCCGCGCGGTCCTCAACCGCCACCACACAGATGCCGCAGGTGCCGGTGGAAGAAGCGCCTTTCAAATGGCACAAGGTCGGAATCCGAATACCGTTTTCCGTTGCCACATCGAGAATGGTCTGATTCGCGCTAACCCGATACGACGCGCCGTTGATAATCATCTCTCCTGCCGCCATGCCCACACCCTCCTGTTTTTTTCCAATGAATGTTCATCGAACAACAATTTTTTATAAAGCCGGCCATGCCCGTGAGTTGCCTCCGTTGCCATTAGAGTTTCCCGCGCAGCGGAATCAGGGGCATCTCGTTATGACAATAACGTCATAACGAAGAGAAAAATTAATTGAACCGTAACAAAAAGTCAACCGATATTCGGGATAACGCCAGGGCAATCTATGTAGAAATGAACAGCTGGGAGCGAAAGCCTTGAGGGGGATCGGATGGAAGCTGCGGCACTGTTTGAACGCGTTCCGCGTGAGTTTGCCGCAGCTGGAATCCGATTTTTCTCAAGGCTGAAGCGGGCTATGGGTTACATGCGATTGCCCTGGGGATAACGCGGGGCGGTATCGATGGCGTTACGTATTCGGTGTAACAGCGGCGGGAATAGCAGACGGTTGGGCAAGGGTATACTCGGCCAGAAAGGTGTTTTTCAGATAACCGTTGGCAGGGTTTTCAAAATAGGCTTTAAACAACAACAGGCTTTCATGGCGCAGCACATGGGGAATCAGCGAGATGGCGGCTTTCCGATACAAAGGGGGCATGGCGTCCAAATCACATCGCGTGCCGCCGCCCATCGCATCCTCGTATGCATAAACGATATGGGAGATGCCCGAGATAAGAAGTGCGCCGTAGCACATCAGGCAGGGTTCAAGTGTGCAGTAGGCCGTGATACGCCTTGTGTCGATAGCCGGCTTTCGTCGGCTCAGGCGGTTAAGTGCCAATATTTCCGCGTGATCGGTTTCATTGGGCGCATGTGAGGCGGTGCCTTTTCGCGCGCCTGAAGCAACCACCCGATCCTCACAGACCAACACACAGCCAACCGGAAACTCTCCGGCCAGAAGAGCGGTTTGCGCTTCAACCAGCGCTTTTCTCATAAAAAGTTCATGATGCGGGTTTTCAGAAACGGTTCGCCACATGACTCACGGGTCTCCCTGTAATCTGCAGATGGTATCATCGCATGGGCAGGCACCGTCGACTTCAAACGCATAGAGAATTCGAGATTCCATTTCAAACCGTTTTTCGTCGATCTTGGTCATCGTTGCCGCGCTTAACGTTTTTTCAAGCTGGCGCCTGGAGGGTATGGTTTCAAGGCCTTCGGATAGAATGTTTCCGGACTCGCCGTCAAGAATTTCCGCGGATTTACCATTGGTGACAACTACGATCGGCACTTGGTAAGGCGCGCAGATTCGGGACAGGGATAATGTCGATCGGCGTCGGGTGACAATGGAGCCCGGCCCATATTTTATGATCATGCCGATAATCGAGGAAAGATGTATCGTAAAATCGAGCGGAATGTGCGCCCGACACGCTCCGGCAGAAACAAGGATGCGTTGACGCGGCAGAATGTCGCTTTTTTGATATCCTTTTTGCTCAACGAGGAACGTTGCCAGCTGCTGCCGGTCCCTCTCGTCGAGCGTGTCGTCCAGCGTCTCGCCGGTGAGAAAGTCGGAAAGCCTTCCGAGTGTGAGATGATGACCCCCCATCCTTTAATCTTTCATGTTTCTGAAATTATAAAATAAAAATTAGAGCAACCCTCACTGTTTTTCGCTTGTTTCAGGGAAATGTCCAGTTCGATTATTCCTTTACAAGTATAACGATTTATGAAAAGAATGAAAGGCCTAAAATTATCTGGAGCCCTTTGCAAAGCGGTTGTTTCCGAAGGACATCGTCTTTGTGTTGATGCATATATTCCATGTCGATACGAGAAGAATTTGAAAAAAGGGAAAAAAGCTTTGTCTCTCCCTGCGGATGCCTAAGCGCTCAATCGCGGGGCCGCGTAAAAAAAGAGCCTCTTTGTCCCATTCGAACCGTTTTTCAGCAGGACCGGGATAGAATTGTTTATTCGAATGCGTTTAGACGGTTAAAGCAAAAAACGCAGGTCTTCCTGGCGCCATTGGGCTTGGGTGATCACTACCGAACCCGGTTGACGCATACACTGGAAGTCTCTGAAACCGCTCGAACAATAGCCAGGGCGCTCCGGTTAAACGAGGACCTGGTAGAAGCTATCTCCCTCGGTCATGATTTGGGGCACACCCCCTTCGGGCACAGCGGCGAAACCGTTTTGCAGGAGATTTATTCCCGCCACTTTTCTCACCAGAAACAAAGCCTGCGGGTGGTCGACAAACTGGAAAATAAAGGCGAGGGGCTGAACCTAACCTATGAGGTTCGCGACGGCATATTAAAGCACGCCAAAGGCTATGGCTCGATTATTTCGAGCAAACCCGGTGAGATGGCGGTCACTCTGGAGGGTCGGATTGTTCGGGTATCCGACATCATTGCGTATTTAAACCATGACCTGGATGATGCGATACGAAGTGGCGTGATCCGGCGGGAGCAGATTCCGACTTCCATCGTGACCACGCTTGGCCGAAACCATTCCGAGCGTGCCACCACCATGATTCATGATCTGATTTATTCGAGCCAGGGGCCCAACGGGAGCGTCACGCTCACCATGAGTGACGCGATATATACGGAAATGTGCCGGTTAAGAGAATTTCTATACACGGAGGTCTATCGATCCCCACGCGTCCATAATCAGTTCGTGAAGGCCAAAAAGATATTATCGGACCTTTATTATTATTTTCTCGAAGAAGAATCATGCCTTCGCGAAGAACTCGCCAAGATGGAAATGGATAAACGCCCGTTGGATTTTCAGCCCAAAGAGCGCGTGGTTTGTGATTTTATCGCCAGCATGACGGATCGGTATGCGCTGGACCTTTATGAAAAAATATTTTTTCCCACCCCTCAGGTATGACCGGAGCGTGAATGCATTTTTTTCCTGATGCCGATTTACGGACACAAAAAGCGCTTGCAGCGATTCTCGGCCGGCTTGGCGGCCTGTTTTTACGTATGGAACAAAAATACGATGAGGCCGCGCGCGCATATGGGTTTCATTGTGACGGCTGCGCGGAAAACTGTTGTGAAACCCGGTTTTACCACCACACGCTGATTGAATATGCCTTTTTAGCGCAGGGCGTGGAAACCCTTGCTCAGGAGATACGAGAGAGCGTGCTCACTCAAGCGGTGGCGGTTGTTGATAAAACCCTCGCGGCGGATAAGGCAGGCCGAAAAATTCGCATCATGTGCCCGCTTAACCGAAACCAACGGTGCATAGCCTATGCGTATCGCCCTATGATATGCCGGCTGCACGGCATCGCTCACGAGCTACACTCGCCCAATGGCGGCATTTTGCGGGGGCAAGGGTGCCGGCAATTTGACGCCTGTGCTCAGGGAAAGCCTTATTTTCGATTTGACCGAACCCCGTTCTATCGGGAAATGGCTATCCTGGAACAGGAGGCGCGCTTGATTACTGGAATGACACACAAGATAAAAATGACCGTCGCAGACATGCTGATGGCGCAACATCGGATTACCAGGAAGGACTCCCCTCCGTGAAGCGAATCGATTTCGAGGAAATAGATGCATTGCCCGGCCGGCGGCTCGGGCCGAAGGACACGTTTTCTTTTCGATGCCATCCCGGGATCGGTTGTTTCAATCGGTGTTGCCGAAACCTGAATCTGTTTCTGTATCCCTATGATGTGCTCCGTCTAAAAAAAAACAGGGGGATTTCCTCTGATGCGTTTATCGAACAGCATGTGGATGTGGTCATGCGCGAGGGGAACTATTTTCCGGACGTATTGCTGAGAATGTCTGATAATGAAGAAAAAACCTGCCCCTTTCTTCTTGACTCGGGATGCGCGGTTTATCCGGATCGCCCGGATGCCTGCCGAAGTTTTCCCCTTGAATTCGGCGTGATTTACGGAGAAGGGTATCAAAAACCGCAAAGGGTCTGCTTTTTAAGGCCACCGGCGTTTTGTTTGGGACCTAATGAAACAACGCCCTGGACGATAGATGCCTGGGTAACAGACCAACAGGCCGACCCCTACCATCGCATGACGGCCCGATGGGCGGAATTGAAGCAACGGTTTCAGGTCAATCCCTGGGGAACGGCCGGCATGGAAAATCCCAAAGCGAAAATGGCCTTCATGGCTGCTTATAACGTGGATAAATTTCGGGAGTTTGTATTCGGCAGCAGCTTCCTAAAGCGGTATAAGGTTGAAGCAACCCTATTAAAACATGTTCGCCGCAGCGATTCGGCGTTGCTGCTGCTGGGGTTTTCATGGATAACGCTATTTATTTGGGGGCAATCGTCTCCCGATATCAAACTTAAAAAATAGCCTGAACACAAAAATTAACGCTTAGACCACCCCGTCGGGCATTGGGCCCATTTTCTCTCCGCCCAGCGGATAGCCACCGTCTATTCGCAATACGCTACCTGTCATGAAGGGGGCCTCCTTGATCATAAACATCACCGCCTTGATGACATCCGAAATGGAACCGGTGCGTGCTAGCAGGGTGTGATCCAGCAGCGCCTGTTTTTGGACATCGGTCAAAAGACCCCATCCCCGGGTATGCCCGGCATGACGCGTTTCCATAAAACCGAGCATAATTTCGTTAACCCGAACCTCCGGCGCCCCCATGCGGGCCCATGTTTCGGTTAATAGCGAAACGCCCCGGTTTGCTGCGGCGTACCCATCGTTAAAAATATACCGGGCCGGGCCGCTGCGGCCGACAATACCGGCGATGGAGGAAAAATTGATGACGCAGCCGTCTCCCGACGCCTTTAAGTGCGGCAGCGCGGCATCAAACACCCACCTTTTGGCGCGTAAGGTGGTGGCAAGTTCCAGATCCCATTGCTCTTGCACATAAGATCCGTGAACCACCGGCCATCCGCCCCGTTCAATATTATTGATCAGAATATCAAGCCGACCGAATCGATTTAAAACGCGTTGAATGACTTCAGCGATGGTTTCGGTTTCCAACAGATTCGCCCTAATAATAAGGTGCTCTTCCCGGGTGGCGCAAAGATCTGATTCTAGTTGCGGCAGATGTTCTTGCCAGTCGTGGTAGGTAACAGCCACCTTGGCGCTGTCTGTTGCCAGTGCCAGTGCGATCCCCTTTCCGATCCCCTTGATCGCCCCTAAAACCAGAGCGACTTTGCCGGATAGTTGCATTGTTATTCCCTTCCGCCTTTTGAGAAAAGAACCTGTTGAATCCAGGTCATGGCAAAGTTCAGCAATGCTGTGTCATCCGAGCGAACCGGTTCCAGAATATCAGAAGCGGGGAGATTATCACCGAGAATCCCCTTTTCAACTATTTGATGCCGAAAAGAATCTAGATCATATAACGCCATGTGACATAAATGGGCCGACTTGGTATCCAGGGGGCCGGGCATCAGGCAATTTTTCAGATGGATGATTTCCATCATCTTGTCATTCATCTCATTGTAGATGTGAAGGCCCTGATCATCGAGCCATTCGGTAACCGTCCAAGATTTTCCCGAACCGAATCCCCCGCAATGGTCTTCTTTTATAAGGAAATACTGCTCGGTTACCTGCCCGCTTTTTCGATCGCGGGAAAGCGCTCTGGCCAGGGGATACAGGCGACAGGAGGCTGGCCGGTTGTTGTATATCAGACACCCTTCTTTCTTCACGAATGGGCATGTAACGCCGGCGCCGGGGCTCGTCTTCAATGTAATCACGGGCAAACCGGACGCCTGTCCTGTGTGACTGCACGTGTATCGGGATAAAAATTCAGAGGAAGGCAAACCCAAGTGCTGCTTGGCCCGCAGAATATCGTAGGGGGTCAGGTATTGATTCAAATCCTGGCAACAGTCGTTAAAACAGGCAACCCGGTGGTTGCATGAAAAGGTAAACCGGTCGTTTTTGGAAATGGGAAAGATAGGGTCATCCATGGTTCAATCGCTTCCTTGTGATAGTGTCATGGTTGTAGTTCGCCGGTGCGCGAGGACGACGCCATCATCATCGGTGAACCAGTCATCCTTTAAATAGAAACGCTTTTTGTGCGCGTCAACCCTTTTAATGGCGATGCCCCCGAACGCCACTATATATAGTGCTCAAAACGGGTTTTTCCCGCCAGATCTTGCAATTAATGAATAGAATCTTGATTCAGCTCACATAATTATAATTAATTGCCCGCCAAAAATTCTTGACAACTATTGGCGTGGGTGATATTCGAATATTCTTGTACGAATAGAATCTATCTTGTTGCTTTTAAAGGATATATTCATAGGAATGGCACAAGGGGGCGGCGCGAATGAGCCGCTTCGGCATTCAGGATAAATCAGTCAATGGACTGTATTAAGAGGAAAAAAAGATAAAATAGCCCACCATAAGACGCTTAAGGGCAAAAGATGAAGGGAGGTGTCGAAACGCTTAAGACTTAACGAGGTGAGTCTTTTTTTAGGGATGTTCAATTTGGAACCCATGAACTTAATTGAGGAGGTATGTTAAATGCCAAGTTATGTAATTCAGGAAAAATGTGATGGTTGCAAAGGCGGCGATAAAACAGCATGTATGTATATTTGCCCCAACGACCTGATGGTGTTGGATCCCAACGCCATGAAGGCCTATAACCAAGAACCGGATCAGTGCTGGGAATGCTTTTCCTGCGTAAAGATTTGTCCGACCCAGGCGATTGAAGTTCGCGGCTATGCCGATTTCGTACCCCTGGGAAGTAGCATCATGCCGATGCTTGGAACCGAAGATGTGATGTGGACATGCAAATTTAGAAACGGCCTCATCAAACGCTTTAAATTCCCCATTCGGACTACCCCCGAAGGCGCCGCCAATGCGTATGCGGACCTAAAAGGTAAGGATCTTAACAGCCCGCTGCTTTCGACACAGGAAGCGGACGGCGTTGTTTTGCCGGTACCCAAAGCATAAGAACGGTCGAAGACCATTGGCAAGATCCTTTTAGAAGCGAATTTGAAAAAGCTATCTTTCTAATTTGAAGGAGGAAATAATATGGCATTACCGAATAAACCGACGGGCGAAATCAAAGCGGTAAGAGACCCTGAAGTCGTTGAGCGCGAAGTTGACATCCTTATCGTTGGCGGTGGTATGGCTGCTTGCGGTACGGCGTTTGAAATTAAAAAATGGATGAAGGATGGTCAAACCGTATTGCTGTGTGACAAGGCCGCCATGGAACGAAGCGGCGCCGTTGCGCAGGGGCTTTCCGCCATCAATACCTATGTCGGCGAAAATTCGCCGGATGATTATGTCCGCATGGTTCGTAACGACCTGATGGGTTTGGTTCGTGAAGACCTGATTTTTGACTTGGGCTGTTATGTGGATGATTCCGTCCATTTGTTTGAAGAATGGGGCCTTCCGATCTGGAAATTATCCAAAGAGGGAAAAAACCTGGATGGTAAAAAAGGCCAGGCAATGGGTACCTTGAAAAGCGGTGCCAAACCGGTTCGTACCGGCAAATGGCAGATCATGATCAACGGCGAATCTTACAAACGCGTTGTCGCTGAAGCCGCCAAGAAAGCCCTGGGCGAAGAAAACATTCTGGAGCGCGTCTTTATCGTTGAGCTGCTGCTGGATGCCAATAAGCCCAACACGATTGCTGGCGCGGTTGGTTTCTCTGTTCGCGAAAACAAAGTTTATATCATTAAATGCAAAACCATGATGGTCGCCTGCGGCGGCGCGGTAAACATTTATCAGCCGCGTTCGGTAGGTGAAGGAAAAGGTCGTGCTTGGTATCCGGTATGGAATGCGGGCTCCACCTACACCATGTGCATGAAGGTCGGTGCGGAACTTTCAATGATGGAGAACCGATTCACGCCGGCTCGTTTCAAAGACGGTTATGGCCCGGTCGGCGCTTGGTTCTTGCTCTTCAAAGCCAAATTGCTCAACGGCTTGGGTGAAAACTTCAACGCCAGCGATGCTGCGAAAGCCGAGTTGCAGAAATATGCACCTTATGGAACCGCCGCCATTACCCCGACCTGTCTGCGGAACCACCTGATGCTGTTTGAAATGAAAGAAGGCCGCGGCCCGATACTGATGGATACCGTCACGGCGCTGGCGACACTGGGCGCGACCCTGGACAAGAAAGAACTCAAGCATCTTGAGTCCGAAGCCTGGGAAGATTTCTTGGACATGACCTGCGGCCAAGCCAACTTGTGGTGTGCGCAGGATTGTGAGCCCGAAAAGAAGAATTCCGAAATTATGCCGACCGAACCGTACCTGCTGGGATCTCACTCCGGCTGCTGCGGTCTGTGGACCTCCGGTCCGGATCTTGACTGGGTGCCGGATGCTTACAAGATCAAAGCCGATAACGGCAAGGTCTATAACAGAATGACCACGGTTAACGGCCTCTTCACCTCCGGTGACGGCGTCGGTTGCTCCGGTCACAAGTTCTCTTCCGGTTCCCATGCCGAAGGCCGCATCGCTGCCAAGCAGATGGTCCGTTACGCAGTTGACCATGCGGATTTCAAACCGACCCTGGCCGAGAGCAAGGAAGCATTGGTGGACCTGGTTTACAAACCGGTTCGTGTCTTCTTGGACAATTGCAACTATACCACCGCGGTTGATATCAACCCCAACTACATCAAACCCAACGGCATGATGTATCGTCTCATGAAAGCCACCCATGAATACGGCGCCGGTACGGCCACGTATTATCAGACCTCCAGCAAATCGCTTGAGGTGGTAATGGATCTGCTGCAGACCATGCGCGAAGATTGCGAAAAAATGGCTGCCGGCGATCTGCATGAACTCATGAGAGCTTGGGAAATTTATCATCGTATCTGGACGGTTGAATCGCATCTGCGTCACATTCAGTTCCGGAAAGAAACCCGTTATCCGGGCTTCTACTATCAGGCCGATTATCCCGGACAGGATGATCAGAACTGGTTCTGCTTTGTGAACTCCAAATATGATCCCAAAGCAAAAGCCTGGGATGTATTCAAGAAAGATTACATCAAGATTGTTTCCTAATGAATGACGTTTCGGCGCTATCCGGCCGATAACGAAATGCAAGACCATGCCTCCAGGCGTCCATGGGACGCCCTGGGGGCATCTTATTAATAATCGGCGGACCGAAGCGCGAATCAGGCACCGGCTTTGGGCGATATCCTTATGGCCTTATGAAGGGTAAAACTGGAAATTCTGAAACCAACGGACCTGCAGTGGTTTAGAGTGTCCAGCTTTGACTTTGATCAGGTTTGCAAAGGATATTGCCTGAAGGAGCGGAACAGGTCCGCACCAATCGAAAACGCAAGATCCGAATGGAAAATAACCCAACGAATCGAATACCGATATTTATGTACGGAGGGATAGCATGACAGAAAACAAAGGAGCCCCTGCAAGTGGCAGTATCTTGGTTGTTGGCGGCGGAATCAGCGGGTTGACCACCGCCCTGGAAGCCGCTGAAGTGGGGTACGAAGTGTTTTTGGTCGAAAAGAATCCTTACCTGGGTGGAAGAGTGGCGCAGCTGAATCAGTATTTTCCCAAGCTATGTCCTCCGACCTGTGGCCTTGAAATCAATTTTAGAAGGATTAAAGACAACCCCAGGGTGAAAGTGTTCACCTTGGCGGAAGTGGAAAAAGTCTCGGGAGCCCCGGGCAATTACGATGTTCGCATTAAATTGAATCCTCGGTATGTCAATGAAAATTGTACGGCCTGCGGGGATTGTGCGGCCGCCTGTGAAACGGAAATTTCCAGCGATTTTGACTTCGGCATGAAAAAAGTCAAGGGTGCCTATCTTCCCTTTGAAATGGCGTTTCCGTCCCGATACGTCATTTCCCCCCAGATTGTCGGCACCGAGGATGGCAGGCGCTGTAAAGCCGCCTGTAAGTATGATGCCGTTGATTTGGACATGACTGAAAAAACGATTGATCTGAAGGTGGGCGCGGTCGTTTGGGCCACGGGCTGGCAGCCCTATGATGCCTCTCGCATCGACAATCTGGGATTCGGCATGTATTCCAATATTATCACGAACATGATGATGGAGCGCATGGCGGCTCCCAATGGACCGAGCAAAGGGGTTATTTCCCGGCCTTCGGACAATAAGGCGCCTGAAAGCGTTGCGTTTGTGCAATGTGCCGGTTCCCGGGATGAGAACCATCTTCCCTATTGCTCCTATATCTGCTGTATGGCCTCTTTGAAGCAGGCCACCTATATTCGGGCCCAATATCCGGATGCCAAGATATACATTTTTTACATCGATCTGCGCGCACCGGGGCAACGATACGAAAAATTCTATCAGCAAATCAAAGCCGACAAGAATGTCTTTTTCATCAAGGGCAAGGTTGCGGAAGTCGGTGAGGATTCAAGCACCAAACAGATTACAGTGGTGGCTGAAAATGCGGTTACCGGAGAGAAGATCCGGCAGACGGTGGACATGGTTGTGTTAGCCACGGGAATGCAGCCCACGGCATCCGTCGCCAAATTGCCGGCCGATCTGACCTACACCGAAGACGGGTTTATCATTAACGACTTCGATAAAGGCGGTATGTTTGCGGCAGGCTGCGCCAATAAACCGGCGGATGTGGTGTCGTCCAACCAGAATGCAACCGGAATGGCGCTGAAGGCGATTCAAACCCTGGTGAGGAAGTAGGAGGAAATCCATGAATATAAAGAGTGGTGTATATATCTGCAAAGGGTGCGGCATCGGCGAATCTCTGAATGTGGAGGCGCTATGCGGCGTAGCAGAAGAAGAAGGGCTCAGCTGCAAAACCCACGAGATGCTTTGCGGTACGGACGGTGTGGCGTTGTTGAAAAAAGACATTGCTGAAGGCGTCAACGGTCTGGTCATCGGTGCTTGTTCTCGCCGGGTCAATTTTGACGTATTCCGGTTCGACGGCTGCATTGTAGACCGGGTGAACCTTCGGGAAGGCGTGGTATGGAGCCATCCCCGATCAGCATTCCCAGCCCTGACCGAAGAAGAAAAACAGGACAGCGACAAATTCGATCGGGTCCAGATGATGGCTGAAGATTATGTGAAGATGGGGATTGCCCGGGTGGCCAAATGCAAACTGCCGGAACCGTATCAGGTCGAAAGCCTGTCGAAAAAGATATTGGTTATCGGTGGCGGTATGGCCGGCATTGCGGCGGCGCTGGATGCGGCCAAAACGGGCTATGAAGTCACAATCGTGGAAAAAGAGGCCACACTGGGCGGAAAAGCCAAGGGCTGGCGCAGCCAGCTGCCGGTGGCGGCGCCCTTTGATAAACTGATTCCACCGGTTGTAGCCGCCAAGGTTGCCGAGGTTCAGTCCAATGCCAACATCACGGTGCGAACCAACACCGTGGTTGCCCGTATCGCCGGCGAACCCGGAAATTTTACCGTTACATTGAAAAATCCGAATGAAAAGATCGAGTTCGACGTGCCGTTTCCGCTCCCGGCTGAAATGAGAGTGGATGAGAGCGGCAAAGAACTTGATGCTGAAAATCTTCATAAAAAATATTTGGAATACAATCAGGGAAAGGTCGACATTCTGAAATTCGACCCCAACGGCGAAAAATTTGGCGCTGTGGTGCTGGCTGCCGGCTGGCGGCCCTGGCTGCCGAAGGCAGATGAGCTGGCGCATCTGGGCTTCGGATCCAACCCGAATGTCATCACCAACACCCAGTTTGAAGAAATAGCCGCCAAAGGAAAATTGATTAGGCCGTCCGATGGAAAAGAAGCCAAATCCGTGGTGTTTATTCAGAGCCCGGGGCAAGGTGACGACAAAGATTTTGATTATTGTGGTTCGGTTACCAGCATGGTGGCGCTGAAACAGGCCAAATATGTCCGAACCGATTATCCGGACGGAAAAGCCTATATTTTCTATCAGCATATGCGGACCCCCGGTCTTTCCGAAAATTTCTACAAAAGCATTCAGCAGGATCCGGGAATTTTTATGACCAAGGGGGAAGTGATCAACGTTGCGCAAAACGGTGCCGGCTTGGTTGTGGAAGCGGACAACACGCTGTTGGGCGAAAAGATTCAGGTCAAGGCGGATCTCGTGGTCCTTGCCACCGGCATGGTGCCGGTGACCGTGGATGATCCCGTTGTAAACCTGGCTTATCGGCAAGGCCCCGGCTTCCGGGATATCGGCCTTTTTAACGGATATGTCGACTCCAACTATGTCTGCTTTCCCTATGAAACGCAACGGACTGGTATTTATGCCGCGGGTTGTATTCGTCGCAGCATGACCGTGGAAGAGTCCATGGAAGATGCGGCCGGCGCCGCTTTAAAAGCGATTCAGTGCATTGAATCTGTCAACCGCGGGGTGGCTGTTCATCCCAGATCCGGGGACATGACCTTTCCGGACTTCTTTTTTCAACGATGCACGCAGTGCAAGCGTTGTACGGAAGAGTGCCCTTTCGGCGCTCTGGATGATGATGAAAAGGGAACGCCCAAACCGAATCCGGCCCGATGTCGACGATGCGGCACCTGTATGGGTGCTTGCCCGGAACGGATTATCGGGTTTGCCGATTACAACATCGATAGTATCGGTTCCATGGTAAAGGCCGTCGGCGTTCCTTCCGAGGATGATTACAGTGAACCCCCGATGCGTATTCTCGGCCTTGTCTGTGAAAACGACGCGTTGCCCGCCCTGGACATTGCCGCAATGAACGGACTGAGCTATTCCGCCGATGTTCGGCTTATTCCGATTCGCTGCCTGGGGTCCATGAATGTGATCTGGATCAAGGACGCCTTAAGTCAGGGGATGGATGGCGTGTTCCTTCTGGGATGCAAACATGGGGATGATTATCAGTGCCATTTTATCAAGGGCAGTGAGCTGGCGGATATTCGAATGAAGAAAATCGGGGATGCGCTGGCAAGCTTGGCGCTTGAAAATGAGCGGGTGGCCCAGTTTAACCTGGCCATTGATGAATACGACAAAATTCCGAAGATCATCAATGATTTTGTTGAAGTGATCGAAGGACTGGGACCGAACCCCTTTAAGGGCTTCTAATTCTAAGCGGATATCCGAAGCCGGTTTTCTGGCTTCGGTATGATAAGGAGGTAACACAATGGCGGAGAGATACCTTGCGGATCCTGATATCAGTTTTATTCAGGATGTGATCCGGCTGGGCGGGGCGGACGTGAAAAAATGTTTTCAGTGTGCGACCTGCTCCGTGGCGTGCCCCATTTCGCCGGAAAACAAGCCGTTTCCCAGAAAAGAAATGATCGCCACAGCCTGGGGATTAAAGGACAAACTGATCGGTAATGCGGACATTTGGCTGTGCCATAATTGTGGGGATTGCACCACGCGTTGCCCCCGAGGGGCTAAACCGGGTGATGTGCTGGCGGCCGTGCGGGCATATGCTGTTTCGGACTATGCAACGCCGAAGGTGATCGCCAAAGCGGTACAGGATCCTAAAAAGCTGCCGATTCTGCTGGCTATACCGGCGGTGATTATTCTCGTGGTCGGGTTGATTCTTAAGATGTTCGGCGTGGATTGGCTCAATTTTGCGCCTACTGGCGATCATCTCTGGCAGGCCGATTATATCGGCAATTTGCTGGTGGATATCATTATGGTGCCCACCTTTATGGCGGCGATCGTTGTTTTTGCCCTTGGCCTTAAGCGGTTTTTGGCGGATATTCATGCCAATGCCCTGGCGGAAGGAAAAACGGATAAAGAAACCATCGATCCGAAAGGGTTCGGGCAAGCCTTCCTTCGTATTCTGCCAACGATCGCAACCCATAAAAAATTTAACGAGTGTACGGAAAATGTAGAGCGTTCAACGGCTCACATGATGGTGCTCTTTGGCTTTATCGGCCTGTTTATCGTTACGGGTTGCTTTTTTGCGGCCGAATGGATCTTTCACATTGATGGGCCTTACAGCCAGATCAATCCCATCAAGTGGCTGGCGAACGTGGCGGGTATCGCACTCGTGATCGGCGGCTTTTTGCTGCTGAAAAACCGCCTTGCAAACACGAAAAGCGTTAACAGCTATTGGGACTGGTCGCTGGTGGGACTGGTGCTGGGGTTGGGCGTCACCGGTATGCTCACGGAAATGCTCCGACTAGGCGGTCTTTACGATCTGTCCGCAATCGTGTATTTTTTGCATCTGATTTTTGTCTGGAGTCTGTTCGCCTATACGCCGTTTTCTAAATTGGCGCACCTGGTTTACCGAACCGTGGCCATGACCTATATGGAATACGCCGGCAGAAAATAATTCGCGCGGGTTTTTAAGTTAATCAAAAAGGGGCGATGCTGTGCATCGCCCCTTTTTGATTGTGGGCCATAAAAGAAAAAAGAAAGGGGCTTTGTAAAAAGCCCCTTTCTTTTAACGAATGATATAAACGCGATTATTTTTGGCCGGTAGCGGCCGCATGTGTTTTAATGGCTACTTTTTCCGTCAGGCCGGCATAGTACTCGCGAAGAATGTCGAGAACTTCTTCACGGCCGAAGTGATCCGCAATGGGGGTGCCTTCGGATAAGCCCTTGCGCAGCATGGTGCCGGACAGAAGCACGCGATCTTCTTTTCCGTGTGGGCAGGTTCTAAGAGAGGCCATTCCGTCACATTTGACACAATAGAAAGTCCAGTCAATCTTCAGCGGGGTGCACAGCAACGCCTTGCCGGGCTCGGCAGGGGTCGGGATTTTATCAAAAATGGTCTGTGCTTCGAACATCCCGTAGAAATCGCCCACGCCGGCGTGATCCCGGCCGATAATCATGCGGGAGCATCCGTAGTTCTGGCGGAAGGTGGCATGCAACAGGCCTTCACGCGGTCCGGCATAGCGCATGTCCAGCGGATAACCGCCCTGAACGACCTTGTCTTCCACAAAGTAATTTTTTACGAGCACATCAATACACTTAACGCGAACTTCTGCGGGAATGTCGCCCGGTTTCAGGTTTCCGACCAGAGAGTGAATGAATACGCCGTCACAGACTTCAACAGCGATTTTGGCCAGATACTCATGGGAGCGATGCATCGGGTTTCTCAACTGAAGCGCGGCAACCTCTTTCCAGCCTCTGTCTTCGAAAATCTTTCGGGATTCAGCTGGCCGCTGATAGATTCCTTTATACTTAACGGGATATTCGCCTTCGCTCAACACCTTTACGGTTCCGGCCAGGCAAACATCTTTCTGATTCATCACCATCTGTACGCCGGGATGGTCTTCTTTGGCGATCTTCCAGAAATCCTCAGCGGTTTTGGTGCCTTCGCCCATGAAGACTTTTTCACATTCCCATTTTTTGTCGTCCGCGCTCATGGCCCATTTTTCGGTCACTTTCATGGTGCCCATGATTTCTTTTCCTTCCGGATCATACAACGCGATTTCATCGCCTTCTTTGATCGCATCGGCTTCCGCCTTGGAGGCATCAAGCGTCACCGGAACGGGCCAGAAGGTGCCGTCTTGCAGCAGAAAGTTTTCGCAAACCCCTTTCCAGTCGGCGCGGGTCATAAACCCCGTAAGCGGGCTGAACCCACCGATACCGATCATGATCAGGTCACCCTTGACCCGGGGAGAGATCGCTACTTGTTTCAGGCCTTCGGCCTTTTTCTTTTCAGCCGCGAGTTCCGCGCCTTCAAGAAGGCAGCAAGTAAGGCCTTTTCCACCATGCGGGGGAATCAAATTTGACATGTTTTGTCTCCTTTCCAATCGTTTATTTTATGTGATAGGCTTAACACGACCTATATGCCCAAAGGTAACGAGATTATAAAGGAAAGGGCTACTTGTCAAGAGATTTCGCGATTGTGTTCGCGAATGTTGGGGGAACGGTTTTCACCCTTTGCTTTACAAACCCGGTTCAGTATGCCATAAAGCGGTAATCGAAAACCCCCATCCCCATCATCATGCTCGAGTCTGACTAAGGCCATGCTTCAGGAACTTACCATACGCAACATTGCAATTATTGATGATTTGACGATCCGTTTTTCCGAAGGATTGACAATTTTAACCGGTGAAACGGGTGCCGGAAAATCCATCATCATCAACGCCGTCAATCTATTGTTGGGTGGCCGAGCGTCCACGGAACTGGTTCGTACCGGCGCTGATAGCGCGGAACTGGAAGCCCTGTTCCGCATTAAGCCCGAAACACCGACGGCAAGGGTTATGGCCGAGTATAACCTGGAATTTTCCGAGGGGTTGTTGATTCGCCGAATCATCTCCCGGCACGATAAGCATCGAATTTACATTAATGGGCGGCTGGCAACCGCACAACTGCTTGCGGCAGTTGCGGAAAATTTAGCATGCGTATCCGGGCAGCACGCTCATCAGGGCCTTTTAAGGGAAGAAACGCATCTTCTGATACTGGATCGGTTCGGCGGACTGGTGCCGCTTAGAGAGCAGATGACGAGTTGTTATCGGGAAATGTTGCCGTTGATGGAAAAGCTTAAGGCCCTGCAACGTTCTCAAAATCACAGTCAGGAGCAGGCGGCGTTGCTTGAATTTCAAAAAAATGAGATCGATAAAATCGCACCGGCCCCGGAAGAGGATACCGTGCTTGAAAAAGAGCGTGCCCGGTTAAAACATGCCGAGGCGCTGTATCAGGCAGTGCACGGCAGCATTCAAGCCCTCTACGGCGAACAGGGTGCCGTAGTCGAGCAACTGGCGGGCGTCTTAAAAGCGCTTTCCAGCGCGGGCCGGATCGATTCGGACCTTACCCCCATGATCACCACGCTGACCGACACCCAGTTTCAAATAGAGGATGCCGTTGCCGCCTTGAGGGCATATGCTGATCGATTGCAGATGGATGAGCGTTTGCTTGAGAATGTGGAAGCACGAATCGATGTGCTGAATAAACTCAAAAGAAAATATGGGGGAAATCTGGGCGCGGTTTTTTCTCACAGAGAAGCGATTGAGGCGGAGTTGGCCGGTATGGAAACCCTTACAGAGGACATAGCCGCCATCCGCGTCCAACTGGATGAAAAGTACGCTCGGACCGCCACCTTAGCAAGGTCGCTTTCTGAAAAACGGACGCAAGCGGCTGTCGGGTTTGCCGTTCAGGTGGAAAAAGAGCTGGCCGATTTGAAAATGAGGGATACGACATTTGAGGTTTCCCTAACGCAGGTGCCGGCCGGAAAGAATGTGGACGCGTACCTGAAGCTCGGCGAGGCCTTAATGGATGAAAGCGGCATGGATCGGGCGACCTTCATGATCGCACCGAATGTGGGCGAGGCCTTAAAACCGTTGTCCAAAATTGCATCGGGTGGGGAACTCTCTCGTGTAATGCTGGCGTTGATGGCGATATCGGCGCAAAGCGAATCGGTCGGACTCGTTGTTTTTGATGAGGTCGATGCCGGCATCGGCGGGGATGTGGCGGAGATGGTGGGGGAAAAAATGGTGAAACTGGCCAAGTATCATCAGGTTCTCTGCATTACGCATTTGCCGCAGATTGCCAGGTTCGGAAACCATCATTATTACATTGCCAAGCAGGTGTCCAAAGGCCGTACACACACCACGATTTTGCCCCTGGATGAGCCGGCGAGAATGCAAGAAATCGCCAGAATGCTCGGAGGGGTTACCATCACTGCGGCGACCCTCTCCCACGCCCGGGAAATGCTCACGAAAGGATCTACTTAAAAAGCCCCAGTTGCACTCAAGTAAAGGACCGGGCCCATGGATCTTTATTTTAGTTTGCCGCCGCTTTTGTCGTTGTCGGGATTTTTCGGGCTGGGCCTTTTGATAAACTTTAAGGCTCCGAGGAACAGAACCAATAAATTATTCATATGGATCTGCCTTCTGTCCAGCTTGCTGTATCTGGATATCCTGTATGCGTTTAATACCGGCAACCGGATCGCGGCGCTGTGGATCAGCCGGATGGATCATCTCTTTGTCGCTTTTTTGGTGCCGCTTTATCTTGATTTTTTTCATTCCTACCTTGGGGAAAAACCCCCGCGGTTCTTAATTCCCGCTGCGCACGGGATAGCGTTTCTGTTTATGTGCCTGGCGTTAACGCCTTGGTATATTTCTGATATGGCACGGTATGCGTTCGGCTTTTTTGCAAAAGCGGGGCCGCTTTACCCTTTGTTCGGCATTATCGGGGTTGCGGCGACCGCGTATGTGTCCATGCTGGTTTACCGGGTAGTTCGAAAAGAGCCGGAGGCGTTTCGGAAAAAGCAGCTTTGGTTTGTGTTTGCCGGGTTTGGCGGGCTTGGCGTTTTAAACGGGCTGAATTTTTTTCCCATTCACGGTGTTTGCGTTTATCCGCCGGGCAATTTTGCGTTTATCCCCATGGCATTGTTTGCCTACGGCCTTTCTAAGCATAACCTGTTGCATACGGACACTTTTATCAACAGGGGGTTGGTTTACTCCGTTTTAACGGCGAGCCTGACCTGCTTATATGCGCTTATTGTGACACTGATGACCAAGCTGTTCAGCCGAGCAGATGTGTTCAACTCCGTTGCGTTCCCCTTTTTTTTCTTTCTCTTGGTGGCGATAGTTTTCGGGCCATTAAAATTACAGATACAGCATCTGATCGACCGGTTTTTTTTCAGGAAAAAGTACGATTATCAGCAAGCGCTCAAGCGTATCAGTAAAACGATCGTGTCCGTTCTGAATATGGATGCCATCGGGAACACGCTGATTCAAACTGTGGTCGATACGATGCGGGTTCGTGCCTGCCGGCTGGTGGTCACTCCTGCGGATGGTAGGGCCCCGATTTGTTTCAGCTATCCGGAGGATCCCCAGTCGTGCATCCAATTATTGGATCAAAGCCATCCCCTGCTCCGGTGTTTATTCAAAGAACAAAATCCGGTTGAAAAACAAAAGTTGTACCGGAGACTGAGCGAAAAGGGTATGGCTGCCGTTTTCAGGGACATGACGGAAAATCAGGTGGAACTGGCAGTGCCGCTTATTTTTAAGAATCAATTAAACGGCTATTTTTTGTTAGGCCCCAAATACTCCGGGGAGCCTTTTAGTCGGGAGGATATCGATCTGTTGGAGACCCTTTCCGGCCAAAGCGCCCTGGCAATTGAAAATGCCAGGTCCTATCAACGGGTTGACGAATTAAACCGGAAACTTGAAGAAAAGGTGGTTGCCAGGACACAGGCCTTGCAGCAGGCGCTGGAAGAAAAAGAGCGGACGCAAGAAAAATTGATTCGATCCGAGAGCCTGGCCGCTATTGGCCAGCTGGTGGCCGGCGTTGCGCATGAGCTCAATAATCCCCTCACCAGCACCGTCAGCTTGGTTCAGAGCTCCATTGAGGATTTGAACGACGACGTAATGAGTGGTGCGCGAAAGGAAACGATTGAGGATCTAAAGTTTGCAGACAAGGAACTTCGACGAGCCAGGAATATCGTGACGAGTCTTTTGAGCTTATCACGCCAAACGGATACCTATTCGGAAGCGGTTGAACTCAATGAGGTGATTCGGGATGCCTTGCGCGTGCTTTATAATCAATACAAGTATAGAACCTTTACTTTACTGGAACGGTACGCCGAGGATTTGCCGGAAATTCAAGGCAACTTTGCCGGTCTTGGCCAAGTGGTGTTAAATATCGTTCAAAATGCATTCCAGGCCATGGCGGGCAGGGATACGGTCGTTGAGCTGGTGACGGCCTACGACCGGGAAAACCGAAACGTACTGTTTAAATGTCTTGATTCCGGGCCCGGTATTCCCCCGTCTATTCGGAAAGATATTTTTAACCCTTTTTTTACGACCAAGGCGCCAGGCAAGGGCACGGGGTTAGGGCTTTATCTGTGTTATGAAATTGTACGTAAACACAGCGGTGAGCTTTTTTATACGGATCATGACGGAGGGGGGGCCGGGTTTATAATGATTCTTCCGGTAAAGAACGAATATGCCGAATAGGGGTTGTTTTACCGTGTGTAAGGATGTAAAGTGCTGTCATTTGAGCGTTTAGAATGGAGAAGTGTGCCAGCGCAAATTTTTTTTGGAGTAAGAGCATGCCGATATATGAATATAAATGTATTAACTGTATGGAATTTTTTGAAAAGCTGGTTATGCGCGTGGAAGGGAATGAAACCGTAACCTGCCCGAAATGCGGCAGCACGGCTCCCGAGCGCGTGATGAGTGCTACCAATTATGCCATGACCGGCGGCGGCGATGGCGCCGCAAGTGTCCCCAGTGCCCAAACGCGAACCTGTTCAGGCGGCTCCTGCACCACCTATAATATTCCCGGTCCTAAATGAATTACAGCCGCGTAGCGGCAGCAAACAAAAAAGCCGGACGATGGACAGAGAGGCGCACCCCCGTTATGTGTTTTACCAACGGAACCGATTTCTATTGTAACTTCAATGGGATGTGCGGCCTTCGAGGGAAGGGCTATCGGCCATAGGGTCTATATATGAAACCGCTTCACCGTCAGGAACAAGAGCAGTTTAAAAAACTGTTTCAACAGGAAGATGTTGACCGATTTGAAGATCGTTTCAAAATATTGGCGGTATTCCTCCAGACGGAACAACATGTGACCGTGGATGAACTTCAAGATCTGCTCAAGCAAAACGGTCACCAGTTTCAACGTGATTTTGTACGAAGCACATTGCTCATGATGTGCCGATATGGGTTTGCCCAAAAAAACACATTTGAAAAAGCGCCCACTCGATACGAGCACCGGCATTTAGGGGACCATCATGACCATATGATCTGCATCAAATGTGGCAAAATCATAGAGTTTGCCAATTCGGTGCTCGAAGACCTGCAACTGGAAATTGCGGCAAGCCGTGGCTTTCATATGCTTCAGCACAAAATGGAAATATATGGGATATGTCGTGATTGCCAAGCGGACCGAACGATTACCACTGCCCTTGAATCGGCTCAGCCGGGAGAACGCGTGGTGATAACGGATATCCTCGGCGGCGGTACGGTTCAAATGCGTTTAACGGCCATGGGGTTGCGGCGAGGCGATATTGCCGAAATAATTACAAACTATAAAAGCGGGCAGATTGTCATTGCCCTGGATCAAAAGCGCTAT
Organism: Desulfobacterales bacterium; assembly: GCA_034003325.1. Classification (NCBI taxonomy): domain Bacteria; kingdom Pseudomonadati; phylum Thermodesulfobacteriota; class Desulfobacteria; order Desulfobacterales; species Desulfobacterales bacterium. The sequence goes on along the minus strand of JAVEYW010000002.1, from coordinate 121,951 downwards.
AGTCTCGGAAGGGGGTTGGCCCGGAAGATCCTTGTGCAGCCGGCGTCTTCAGAGGATAGCGCATGAATCGTTTTTCGGGTGTTCTATGGTAGGGAACCCCAGGCAGCGCAGCGGCGAGGACAGGGAAAGAATCTTTGCCGTGGGAGATATTCACGGGTGTTATGATAAGCTCGTGGCGCTGATGGGAAAGATAGATGTGGACTGGAACCTTGACAAGTTGATTTTTCTCGGTGACTACATCGACCGGGGTCCGAATGCTTTTGAAGTGGTTGAATATTTGGTAACGTTAAGGAAGAAATATTCTCGAATTATCTTCCTTAAAGGCAATCATGAAGAGATGCTGGAAAAATATCTGTCCGGAGCCGATCGCCTAAATTATCTTCAGGATGGCGGGCAGCCGACGCTTGATAGCTATCTGAAGCATTGGCGGGGCGAGGGTGGGCCGATACCGGAGGAACATCTTGACTTTTTTCGTTCCCTTGTTTTATTTCACGAGACAACCGATTATATATTCGTTCATGCGGGCTTAAGAGTGGGGGTTCCCCTGGAAAGGCAGGTAGCTGGTGATCTGTTGTGGATCAGGGATCGTTTTATTCAATCAAAGGGAGATTTTGGCAAACGGGTGGTGTTTGGGCATACGCCGTTTCAAGAACCGTTGGTGCAGAAAAATAAAATCGGTATAGATACCGGGGCAGTTTACAACAATGAGCTGACCTGTGTTCGATTGCCGGATGAAACTTTTTTCAGTGTTTAACAGCAAGCAACGATGGGGAGACGATCCATGATAGGCAGACGATTTGTTATAATGTCAGCAGCGGTCGGTATGACGATATGGATAATATCCATGGCGCAACCGGTGTTAGCGGAGCCATTCGCCGTGAGTGTGCCGGAAGCCAATATTCGATCTGGGCCGGGACAGTCCAAAGATTTATTGTGGAAGGTAGAGAAATATCACCCGCTTGATATTGTAGAAAAAAAAGGCGATTGGTACCGGTTCCGGGATTTTGAAGGGGATGAGGGCTGGATACACAAGTCGCTCGTGGACAAAATTCCGGCCGTGATCGTAAAACAAAATAATTGCAATGTACGGTCCGGACCCGACACCAAAAACGAAACGCTTTTTAAGGTTGAAAAAGGAATTCCTTTCAAGGTGTTAAAACGCGAGGGAAAGTGGCTTCAAGTCCAACATGCCGATGGGGATACGGGCTGGATTCACAGCTCTTTAGTCTGGCCCTGATTCGATTTGCTCGAAAGGCTGAAGGAGACGCGGGGTTGATGATAACCACCTTTTAGACGGTTAAATAATGGGGGCGGAAATAAATGGGCGGCTTGCGGGTGTCACGGAAAAGCCTTAAGGAACCGGATGAGTTTATCTCGTTTTCTTCAAGGCTGCTTAAACAGGCATTGATGCACAAAACCAAAATATTGCTGGGTGCTGGCGTATTATTGGGCGTTCTGGTGCTGTTCTCGGTGATTAATTATTTTTCGAATAAATCGGAAAACCGAGGATCCTTGTTGCTGACACGGTTGATGCATCAGTATGACAAGGCGGTTACGGAGAAGGGGCCGCAAAAGGCTTACGAATTGGTTCAGCCGGATATTCAAATGGTTATAGACAATTATGCCGGAAAGGATTGCGGAAAATTTGCACGACTGTCAGCGGCTCATTATTCTTTTCGGGCCGGAAAATTTGACGGCGCCGCGGCCTTGTATTTGCAGGCTATGAACGATTTCAACTCCTCGCCATTACTGAAAAACATGGCCGCCTTCGGGCTTGGTTATGCCTATGAGGCGCAGAAGGAATATGAAAAGGCGGTTCAATTATTTGAAAAACTATCCGGGAAGCCCGACATGCTGATGGACGATGAGGCCCTTTTTACCCTTGGGCGATTATATGGCCTTTTGGGGAAAAAAGATTTACAGGTGAAGGTATTAAGCCAACTTTCCGAGAAACACCCGAATTCGATTTATACGGAACTTGCGACAAACGAATTGGCGGGATAATCTTTTAATGGCCGACATCCAGCTTAAATTTTTTAATTTTTTGATTCAGACCGCTTTTTCCGATGCCGAGCAACTCCGCTGCTCGGGTCTGAACATTTCCGGTTGCATTCAGGGCGCGCTCGATCATCATTTTTTCCACCATTGCCAGCGTGTCATTCAGATTGGCCGTGATGGGAACGGCGTCAATCTGCCAGGCGCTTCCCGCCTGGCTGGTGAAATTTTTCGGTAGATCGGCGACGGATATTTTTTCCCCGGGACACATGATCATGGCGCGTTCAATCACATTTTCCAACTCTCGGACGTTGCCGGGCCAGGAATAGTCGTAAAAAAGACGTTCGACATCCTGGTGCGTGCCGGTTACGGGCACACCGCTTTTCCTTTCGTTCGCGTATTTGCGGATAAAGTGCTCTACCAACAACCGAATATCCTCTTTTCGATCTTTCAACGCGGGAATTAAAAAATGCAGCACATTTAACCGGTAATATAGATCTTCTCGAAAACGGCCGCTTTCAACTTCTTTTTTCAGCTGCTTGTTTGTGGCTGCAATAATGCGGACATCAACGGTTAGGGATTTGGTGCCCCCTACCCGTTCAAACATTCGCTCCTGAAGCACGCGAAGAAGCTTCACTTGAAGGTTAAGGGACATTTCGCCGATTTCATCCAAAAACAAGGTGCCCCCATCCGCCAGCTCAAAGCGTCCTTTTTTCAAAGCAATGGCGCCTGTAAACGCCCCTTTTTCATGCCCGAAGAGCTCACTTTCAAGCAAGGTTTCGGCCAACGCACTGCAATTAACCGCTACAAATGGTTTGTCTCGACGAGGCCCGTTATAATGGATGGCTTTGGCCACTAGTTCCTTGCCGGTGCCGTTTTCTCCCTCTATCAGCACGGTGGCATTGGCAGGCGCCACTTTTCGAATGGTTTCGAACAAGTCCTGCATGGCGCGGCTTTTTCCGATAATGTTATCGAACCGGTAAAGGGATTCCACCTGATTTCTCAGGAGACGGTTTTCCTTTACCACCCGGAACATTTCAATGGCCTTATTGACGTAAAGGATTAACCGGTCATTATCAAAGGGCTTGAGAATGTAACTGTACGCGCCCTTTTGCATCGCTTCGACAGCCTTATCCACTGTTCCATGAGCCGTCATCATAATGACGGGCAATTCCGGATCTTTCGCCTTGATGTGTTCCAGTAATTCTATTCCGTCCATTGCCGGCATTTTCATATCGGTTAAAACCAAATCGATTTCCGCCTGGTTAAGAATGGTTAGCGCTTCAGCGCCGCTGTTTGCGGTGAGGGCTTCAAACCCTTCATCCTCCAAAACGGCACTTAAAATAAGCGGATAGTTTTTTTCATCATCGACGATTAAAATGGTTTCCATTAGCTTTCACCTTGTTTGAGTGGAAGGGTGATGGTAACCTGAGCTCCTTTTACGGGACGATTTTCAATTATGATGTCGCCACCATGGGACTCTATGATATTTTTTACAATGCCGAGCCCTAAGCCGGTTCCAGTATCCTTGGTAGTAAAGAAGGGGTCCCAAATGTTCTCCATGGCCGATTCGGGTATGCCTTGCCCCTCGTCCCGAATGGCTATTTGAACGCCGGTGTTGTTGACGGTTTCGACGGAGACGTCAATGGTTCCGCCTTCCGTCATTGCTTGCATGGCATTAATCAAGATGTTAAGAAACGCCTGGTAAAGCATGGATGAATCAGCTAAGATTTCAGGTAGTTGATCTGCGTATTGGCGTTGAATATGAATTTGTTTGTCCTTGAGTTGGGCGGAGAGAAACGAGATGTTTTTTTCAATTACCGATTCTATTCGAATGGATGTCAGATTCGGTGGATTGGGTTTTGCGTAATTGAGAAAGTCGGTAATAATGGCGTTTAGGCGATTGGCTTCTTCGACGATGATGTTCGGTATTTGGTTCGCCGGGTCAAATTTCGCCATTTTTTTCTTTAACAATTCCGCAGAGCTTCGAATGATGCCCAACGGGTTACGGATTTCATGAGAGATACCGGCGGTCAGCTCGCCCAGGGCCGACAGGCGGGCGGCGCGGCTCAGTTGTTCCTTTAACCGGAGCCGCTCTTGAGCACGGGATTCAAGGATGCCTTCGCCTCGCTTTACGACAAAGCGGAGCACGAGAAATAGCAATCCCATCACGGTCGTGCAGGCGATAACAACCATTTTTTGAAACCTGAAGATGGTTTTGTAGTCATCGGAAAGATTCTGTACGATTTCAAAAACACCGAGGATGGGGCCGGGGTGCTCATTTTCAGGCTGTTGCATGCGAAGCGGCGAGAAAACAAAGCCCTTTCCTTTGAGGAAAATAAGGGTTGGGGATTCAGCGCGCAAAGGGGCAAAGGTGACCATTTTTACCTCCTTGGGTGCACCGATCAATATTTCAAAAAAGCTGCCGCGTTGAACCAGCTTGGAGCTGAAAAGCCCTTCTACCGCCTGCTGGTATCCGGTTCCACCCGCGTTTTCACGCCCGACAAGAGAAGTATCAAAGCTGTATGAAATGACGTTGCTCATGTTGTAAATATTAACCATATCAACATTAAAGCTGTGAAGGGTGTTGCGAACCACATTGTCCATTAGTTCGAATTGCTCTTTATTTCGAAGTTGAATTTTTTCAAATCGCCACGCAACGGGAATATTGAACTGGTAGAAAACTTGATGGTTCAGATTCTCTATTAGAAGTCGAGCATAATCTTCACTTTTATTTCGATAAACGGTTCTAAATCCGTGTGTAAAAAGCACGGAGAGAATAAGGGCGCCAATGAAAATAACCACAAGGCTTGAGAAGGTAAAGTATTTTACAAGGCGATAGGGTTTGCCCTTGTCTTCCGATGACGGATCGCGCATCTATTTTTTTTCCGAAGTAACGGGGTACGCGCACAAAAGAACAAACGGAAAAACTATTATTCTCATGGCGGGACAGGGTGCTTGTCTAAATGACCTCTTGTGAATGTTTTTAGAAAAAACGCGCGGAAAAGTCAAGCTAAACCTTTATTTTAATTAAAACTATTATTGTTTAACCTGTCTACGGGCTATGCGCTCAACAAAGCGGTGGCCCCGTGGGACCATTACGGGCCTTATGCAAGGTTTGCGCAACGGCATAATGCATTGCGTTCAAAACAATCCCCCAAGTTGTTGATATCAATTTTTTTTCAATGAAGTATTCATTCTATTTGTGACACTGCTTTCCCGCCTTTTCTCACAGATATCTTGTTGATTTTATATTGATAAACGATTATTTGGGGGGATCGGGAGAGATGTTGTTAGACATGTTAACGCATCAGGGGGTCGGTTATGTACCCTTAATTGTGAAGAAAAATAAAAATTTTGGTTGACATTTTGTTTTTTATGTTGAAAACGTAATGTAAGACTTTCGGTGTTGACCGGTTAATTCAAGCCTTTTTTTATCTACAGTACTATTATATAAGAAGGTTGTGTATAGAGCGATTGTTGCTATAAAGAGAGTCTGATTGCTTCGTGCCGGGCAAGCGGTGTCTTCCGGACGAGGTGAGACCGGAGAAATTCGAATTATCCATTTCTCTTTACTCCGGAGGGATTTAAGGCTGGCTTGAAGATATTGTTGTGTCGTTATTCGGCCCCATGTTAAGGCGCCCCGTGGTGCCTCTTATTCACAACGGGGGAATCTTTGAAAATGGTTTTTTAAAAAAGGGAAAGTCCGCGGCATGTCAGGCCTTTGTTTCAGTCGCGGCGTGATTTGCCGAGAGCGTTTACCTGGCAACCCTTTGTTGCCGTTGCTTTTCACATGAATATACGTTTGGTGAATGAGAGCTGAACATGGTGTTTAAAAGAAAAGACCATCTCGTTGGCCTGGATATCGGTTCCCAATCCATTAAAGTTGCCGAAATCAAATCTTCCAAAAATGCCCGAACATTAAAAAAATTCGGTATGACGGAGCTTCCACCCGGTCTAATCGAAGAGGGCGCTATCAATGATCCCCAGGCCGTGGCGGATGCGATTCGCCAGTTATTCAAAACATACAATATAAGAGAAAAGAAAGTAGCGCTTTCAATCGGCGGGTATTCAATTATTATCAAAAAAATCAATCTTCAGAAAATCAGCGAAGAGCAGTTGTTGGAGACGATTCATTTTGAAGCCGAACAATATATTCCATTCGATGTTAACGATGTGAATCTGGATTTTCAGGTTTTAGGGGAAAGCGAGCACAATCCGGATCAGATGAATGTGCTGTTGGTGGCGGCCAAAAAGGAGCTTATCAGCGATTACATCAATTTGGTTCAGATGGCCGGTCTTGAGCCGGCCATTATTGATGTGGATGCTTTTGCGCTTCAGAATGTATATGAATCAAGCTACGTGCACCTTATGGCGGACGAAACGGATGAATCCGACGTCCCGGCCACCGCGCTGATCGATATCGGCGCGAGCAAAACCTCGCTTAACATTTTAAAGGGCTTTACGTCACTGTTTATGAGAGATATTTCCTTCGGTTGCAACCTGATAAACCAAAAAATTGCCTTCCAGTGCGATTGCAGCATAGAAGAAGCCGAGAGAATAAAACGGGATGATTCCTCGGGGCGTCTTTCCGCAGAGAATCTGGCTGCAATTATTTCGGACGTATCCGAGGAGTGGATCGATGAAATTCGGCGTGCTCTTGATTTTTATTATTCTTCCTTTCCGGATGACCGTATTGGACGGATTATTCTCAGTGGTGGCGGGTCTAAAATGAATGCTATCCGGGAGCGCTTGATTGCAGAGACCGGTGCCGACGTTGAAACCATTAAACCGTTTGGAAACCTGAATATAGATGATGAAGGTTTTGACGCGTCATATTTAGAACAAATAGCACCCCAGGCAGCCATTGCCATGGGGCTGGCATTGAGAAGAGTTGACGACAAATGATAAAAATAAATCTGCTTCCATTTCGTTTGGCCCGAAAAAAGGAAAATGTTCGCCGTCAGGTATCTATTTTTATGTTGCTGCTCGCGTTTGCAGCCGGGCTTCTGTACTATGGCAATTCGTTCTGGAGTGATCGGATTAACGATTTGGAGCGAGAAGTCGCGTCTTTGGATCAAGCTCTTAAGGTTGCCATGACAGCTGCTCAGGAAGTGGATCGCATCAAAAAAGAGCTTGAGGATCTCGCCCAAAAAATGAAAGTAATCGGCGATCTCAAGGCCAACCGCAGGGAACAGGTAGAGCTTCTGGAGGCCATGACGACGCTGGTGATTGAAAAACGAATGTGGTTCACCAGCTTTTCCGTAAATGGCCCAACGATCAGCATCAAGGGGATTGCCCTGGACAATACGACCGTTGCGGATTTTATGAGGAAGTTGGAACAATCGAAATTTTTTTCGACGGTTATTTTGGGTAATTTAACCAAAGAAACGGTTAGTAAAACCATGAACCTGAAAAAGTTCGAGATTACCTGTAACAAAGCACTCCCTGAAAGTCCGGTTAATCCAAAGGCCAAGGTATCATGAAAAAACAATCCAAATCCGTTCAGGTCATGACGCCGATTTTTGAAAAAATCGGAATGCTGAGCAAGCTTCAGCGAAGCCTAATTTGTTGCGCCAGCTTTTTGATACTGATCGGCGCTTTTTACTATTTTTCATACATGCCGAAAATAGAAAAAATAAACGGATTAACACAACGGCGGGACACCCTTAGACAGCAGGTGGCGACGGCTCAACAGAAGGCAAAACAACTGGCGAAATATCGTGAAGAAAAGAAAAAAGCGGAAGCTGATTTTATGATTGCCAGAAAAGTGCTTCCCGAAAAAACGGAAATTCCGTCATTGCTTACGGGAATCAGCCGATCGGGTCAGAATGCCGGACTGGAGTTTTTATTGTTCCAGCCGCAGAAAGAGATTCGGAAAGATTTTTATGCCGAGATTCCCGTATCCGTCAAGGTGGTCGGGGGATTTCATAACGTGGCTGCTTTCTTCGATAATGTCGCCAGGCTCGATCGTATTGTAACCGTTCAAAATGTTGCAATGGAAGCCGATAAGGCGGGGAAAGATAAACTGACAACAAGCTGCACGGCTGTTACATACCGTTTTGTAGAGCCGGAAATAAAGCCGTCCGCGGAGCCGCAAAAGGGAAAAAGAAGACGAAGGTAATTGCAGAGGATGAAGATAACCGTTATGTTTAAATCCAATCCATTCAACTGGACGATTGCGAGTGCACTTTTTCTTTTATTTCTGGTTCTGGGGTGTGGGGAAGCAGAGTCGCCGCAGACCAAACCCGTTGTTGTAAAAAAACGAATTACTGAAAAAACGCTTCCCGAGAAACCGGAAAAAGCAGGGGGCGCTGCGGTTGAGAAAGCGGATGCGGTCCCGTTGGCAACTGAAAAGAAGGTCGCTGATTCCACCCTCGAACCAAAAGAAGATTCGACAGCTTCCAGCCGACGTCCGATGGTCTCGCCGGAAGAAAAGCAGGATACCCCTTCATCGGAATCCTCACCGGAAATATCACTTTCGGATAAAATTGTGGGTGCCAGTCCGCGGTATGATCCGGCAGGAAAAATAGATCCATTTGAGCCGCTGTTCAAAGAAACGCCGAGTGTAATTGCTTCGACGGAAACAAAATATAAGCGAAGAAGACCGCTTACTCCCCTGGAGAAAATCGATGTGAGTCAACTAAAATTGATGGGGGTTATTCGGGCTGAAAGCGGTAATCGTGCGCTGCTCGTGGATGCCACGGGAAAAGGCTATATTGTCACCACCGGAACCTATGTTGGCATCAATGGGGGGCGGGTTGTTGAGATTGAAAAGCAAAGCGCCTTTATTGAAGAAGAGGTCGAGGATATTTTCGGAAAGATTACGGTTTCGCGACAAGAATTGAAATTGCAAAAACCGGCTGGAGAAGAATAGTATGAATCACCATGTCAAAAAATCGAACAGATGGGGCGGCCTTCACCTCCTTTTTATGCTGCTTGCTGCCCTGATGATAGGGTGTGCCGCGAATGCGCCCTCTCGACAACCGGAGGCGGCAGCGCCGGGTCAGTCAGAAGAAGTGCCGGGGTCGCAAGAAAAGAGCATAACCGGCATTCGGACGGTAAATGGTGAGAATGGCGTTCAAGTGAAAATTGCCGGAAACGGGCCACTGACTTATATGTCCGTGAAACAGCCGCACCCGCTAGCCGTGGTGCTCTATTTCAAGGACACGGGGTTGGCTGGCGGGACGCCGAAACAAGCAACGGGAAGCGGCGTGGTTTCCGCCATCAACGCGGCTGACATTGCGGAAGGCCAGAGCCGAATTGAAATTTTATTGGCAGAGGATGTGGATTACACGGTCAGTCGGGAAGACGGTGGCCTGATGGTCTCTTTCCCCAATTCTGGTGAGCGGGAAACATCGCCAGCGCTTTCGCAAATGAGCGAAACGCACCTGTCAGAACAACCGGGGTCGGCGAGCGAGCCGCCGATGAATGTGGCGTCGATCGCCACGAACCTTAATTCAATATCAGCCGCTCCGGACGAAAAAAGCACGATAGTAACCGTTGCCGCGGACGGGTCGATTCATAATTATAAATCCTTTACGCTGGAAAATCCGCCGCGCATCGTATTTGAGTTGTTTGGATTAAAAAGCCAATCTAAGGGAGAGCAGGTGATTCCGGTGGGGAGCCCCTGGGTGAAAAACGTCCGCTATTACGCTTATCCTGAAAAAATTCGAGTTGTTATGGATACAACAACGCCGAATCTCAGTCGCTTTGGTGCCTGGCCGGTGGAATCGGGGCTTATCATTCGCATTGGTGATGAGGGAAAGCGCGCCCCGGTGGATGGGGAGGTTGCGATTTCGGCACCGAAACAAACGGTAGCTCGACCGTACCAGCCCGTTTCCGGCAAACCGGCCTGGGTGAATCGGATCGATTTTGCCAGCGAGGAAGCGGGAAAATCGACCATTTTAATCGGAACTACGGAACCGGCCCAATACGCTTTGAAAAAAGTCGGTGATCGGCTTTTGCGTCTTACTTTGGATAATACACGGTTGCCGGAGTATCGTGAACGTCCGTTGATTACCAACCGATTCCAAAGTGCAGTCGATCGCATTCTTCCGGTTCGAAAGCCCGGGAAGCCCGAAAGTGCCTACTTTGATATTGAACTGCGCGAAGCCGTTCCCTATTTGGTTGAACAGCAGGACCGGTTGATTCTCGTTCATTTTGAGGCGTCATCCGTGCCTCCCCAGTCATTACATGTAAAAACCTTGCCCGAATGGGAATCCGCATCCAAAACGGCGTTAGTGGCGAATCCCCCCGTTTCGGTTGAAACGATAGCGGAAGAGGCGTATGCGCCGAATATTTTTGCCGGAAAGCAATTTGGCGGCGAAAAGATCGCTCTCGATTTTTATGAGACGGACCTAAAAAATGTTTTCCGAATATTGAAAGAGGTGAGCGGTAAAAATTTCGCCATTGACAAGGACGTAAGCGGCAAGGTGACCCTGTCCTTTGAGAAACCGGTTCCCTGGGACCAGGTGATGGCGTTGATACTAAAGATGAACCAGCTGGGGCAGGTTGTGGATGGGGATATCATCAGAATCGCCACGCTGGCCACGCTTAAAAAAGAAGAAGATGAGCGACAGGCTGCTATCGCGGCACAGCAAAAGGCCATCGAGCAGCAAGTCGCGCTGGAGCCATTGATTACCGAATATATTTCGGTTAATTATGCCAAGGCAAAGGAAGAGGTGTTGCCCCACCTGCAAAAAATAATTACAGAAGGCAGGGGAAATGTCACGGTGGATGATCGAAGCAATCAAATTATCATCACCGATGTTGCGGCGAAAATAGAGCAAGCCAAGGGAATGGTGAAACAGCTGGATAATGTAACCCCCCAGGTCATTATTGAGGCCAGAATCGTAGAGGTCAACAGCTCCTTTTCAAACGAGCTCGGAATCAGTTGGAATGCCCAGGCCGATAATATTCAAAAGAACTTTTTGGGAGGTTTGGTGGACTGGGATGTGGCCATGAACTACCCGGTCGCCAGTACCGGTGCTATCGGATTTAATTTTACGCGTATTGCCGGGACGCCGTTGATCTTGGATGCCAGGTTGTCCGCGAGCGAGGTAAAGGGCAATGCCAAAATCATTTCCGCGCCTAAAATCGTGACGCTCGACAACAAAAAGGCAAAGATCAAACAAGGCCTTGAAATTGCCTATTTTGAAAGGGATGACTCGGGCGGAAGCTCGGTTAAATTTAAAAACGTTGATCTGCTTCTTGAGGTCACGCCTCATGTAACGCCGGACAAGCGGGTTTCGATGACCATTTTTATCACGAAAAACGATGTTAAGGGGTTTGAGGGCGGGATTCCCACACTGTCCACCAACGAGGCCGAGACCGAGCTTCTGGTGAACGATGGTGATACCATTGTCATTGGCGGAATACTCAAACAATCCACCTCCGGCGGCACGGACGGTTATCCGGGACTGTCCTCCATCCCCGTTGTGAGCTTTTTGTTTAAAAACACCTCAAGTTCAGGCAATAACGGCGAATTGCTGATTTTTATCACGCCGCAGATTGTTCAGCTGGCTCAACGCTGATTATTACCATCCCTATCAGGGTGTTATTCAGGTTAGCATAAAACCTTTTGAAATTATGGCCAACAGATGGAAAGGGACAAGTTTATGAAGCGTAGCAGTTGTATTGTTCGATTTTTGGTTGCGCTGCCAATCTTATCGATAATTTTGATGACCGGCGGGTGCAGCTCGGATGGCGGCGGCTCTGATGGTTCGTCCACACCAACACCCACCCAAACGCCCTTTACAATAAGCCTTTCCGCCAGTTCAAATTTTATTGATTTCAATGAAACGACCAGCATCAGTGCGGTTGTGTATGATGATAGCGGGAATACCATTGCAGGCGAAAGTTTGATTTTCACCGTTGATGATCCACTGATAGCCTCTGTGACCAGAAGCGCTGTCACCGGCAGCAATGGGACGGCGATAACAACGTTCAGCGCAAGAACATTTTCCGGTGATGTGAACGTTACGGCAACAGCGGGTGATTTGTCCAGTGCGCCGATAGTCATTACCATACTTAGCGGCGCTGCTCCTTCGGATATGAGCCTAACGATCAATCCCAGTGCAATCCTTGTTAAGGGAACCTCGACTGTACAAGCTCGTGTATTGGATGATAATGGGGGGCCTGTTTCAGACGGCACCACCGTGAGCTTTTCGTCGGGGAATGTGTTGCTTGGAACTTTTTCCTCGGCCACGACAACAACCAACAGCGGCTATGCTTCCGCTACGTTTAATGCAGCGAGTCAGCCGGGCACTGTAACGGTTACCGTCAAGTCCGCAGGCTTGTCCGAAACGGCCAATATTACTATTTTGCCGGCGCCGGCGGCAGTCTTACAGTTTGTTTCGGCAACACCGCAGCTTCTCGCCATACAGGGGTCGGGCGGTATAGAAACGGCCGTTGTGAAATTTGTGGTAAAAGACAGTAATGATGATCCCGTAGAAGGCACAAATGTCTCTTTTGTGTTACAAGGCCCCAATGGGGGCGAATATATCGATCCGCCGCCGGATGCGACACCGAAACAAATCGATGTTTCCACAGGTGCGGATGGCGTTGCGCAGGTGATTTTACACAGCGGTGCCGTTTCCGGACCGGTCACCATTAGGGGAACCACTTATGTTACGGATGGGCAAGGGAATCAACTCCCCATATCGGCGCAGTCTTCCGTTATATCGATTGGTGGCGGCGTTCCATCGGCCAAGCATTTCAGCGTGGCTGCATCAAAATTGAATGTCCCGGGATTAGGGTATAACGGGCTGGAAACAGCGTTTACCGTTTATCTTTCGGATCGATTCGGGAACTACAACATATTGCAGGGAACAACCGTTTCTTTTATCAGTGAGGCCGGCCTGGCGGTAGATACCGCCAATGTTACGTTAGATGCGACGGGGGTGGCCTCCGTGACCGCCAGAACTCAAATTCCGTCTTTATTTTCAGGGCCGGAGAATGTCCAACCCCTGGCATGGGAATCATCTCTACAGAATTATATCGCCAATACTTACGGCATCAATATCGGACACCCCAGAGACGGCAGGGCTTCCGTGTTGGTCTATGTAAGAGGAGAGGAACATTTTAGTGACAGCAACGCTAACGGCGTTTATGATGCGGGGGAAACTTTTACAGATACCTTGGACGATCCTTTTAACGATTTCAATGACAACAACACTTATGATGGCCCATCCTCCTCAGACCCTCAGGAGCCCTATATAGACGCCGGATCCAATGGTATCTGGAATGGCAGCAATAACCGATGGGACAGCAACAAATTCATTTTTATGAACTTTCCGATATTGTTAACCGGGCCACTGCATGTTCAACCGAATGTGAGTTCGTTTACTGTTGCTGATGGCAGTAGTGCGGAAATAAGGTTACTTGTCTGTGATGAGAATGGCAATATACCGCCTGCCGGCACCAAGCTGAGCGTTTCAATTGATAAGGGCCGCATTTTGGGCACAACCGATTTGACCTATACGGACAGTAATTTTATCGCTTCTTCAATGAGTGGGCAGTTGAGCCAAATTGAATTTGTTTATAACATAGAAGACGCGGATGCCGGCGATACCAAAGCACTTGAAAATGCAAAGATAACCTTTACGGTTGACTGGGCGGGAGAAGCAAGAAAAGACACCTATAGTGTTAGCGTATATGGCACAATAGATTAATCTTATAGCGCTTATGAGGGAAGATACTAAAAAAGGGTTCTTCCGATAGGGATACCGTATGAATCAAACTACAAAAGGCCGGGAAGCCATGATTTATGGTTTCCCGGCCTTTTGCTTGGCGATTATCTTTTTAATTAAAGGAAGTTAACGCCGTTTTGGCGGATTTTCCAATTTCGCTGTTGGGAGACAAGTCCATGGCGCGCTGAAAGGCCGCTATGGCTTTATCTTTTTCCCCCTTGCGCTGGTAGATTCTACCGAGATCCAGGTGGGCTTGTGCAAATTGGGGTTCGTTTTGAACCGATTTTTCAAGGTAGCTCAGGGCCGCATCGATTTTCCCGGTGGCCAGAGAAACAAGACCCATCCCCCAGAGCGCACGGAAAAAATCGGGCTCAAAGTCAAGGGCTTGTTGATAATAGTTTTCCGCCTGCGCATAGTCTTTTTTATTATAGTAGGCCCAGCCGATATTATAGAGCGGAAAGTGCGGGGTTGCGTACAAAAGATTTCCGGTAAGCTCCTTTAAGCAATTAATGGCGGCGTCCCACTCTTTCCGACGCAAATAGACCGTGCCGAGATTGTTTCTGGCCGGCGCATAATCGGGTTTGAGGGAAAGGGCCTTTTTGTAATGGTCGATCGCCAGATCCAATCTGCCCTTGGCGGCATAAACGGTTCCGAGTGAATTATGAAGATAGGGGTCATCGGGCTCCAGCGCTTCGGCATTTAACAGCTCTCTTAAAGCAGAAGTATAATCTCCTTCCTTTAAATAGGCTTCTCCCAGGTTTCGCTGGGCCTCGAACTGGCGAGTTTTATCAACCGTTGCGCTCGGTGTGCTGCACCCGATGAGGCAACCTAAACAGATCGCGGTCAATAGCAAATAGGGTGTTGGTTTCATCTTTTCTATTCCTCCGTCCTGTACGGTTGGCTTTCTGTGAATGGCGATGCGATTTGAAATATATCAAGGCCCCTGTCAATGAAAAATTGAACCAGCAAGGGGTCCAATGGCACCATCGAAAAAAACGCCTCAGATGATGCTGGTAAAGAAACGAGATAACCGGGAATTGAAAATTCAGCACCAAAGGCCGCCGGTTCAGGTGTTGCGCTAAAGTGGGGATCGGTTTGAAACGAAAGGCCGATGCCGGTAAGCAGTTTTTCTATAATATCCCGGCTGGTATCCTCCGCCGATAATCGAATTACCTTTAGGCCCGACGTTTCGATGGCCGTGACCGCCTCTCCGTAAAGGCTGCCGAAATCAATGAGCAAGGATCTGCCGTTTGCCGTGTCAATGAGATTGGAAACAGCGGGAATTTGCATACCGCTGTATGGAAAACTGATCGCAACATGAGGCGAATATGAAATGTTCAATGATGATAGAAGCGATGAAACAAACCGTTCCGGAGGAGAGGTTTCGATAATTTTTTCCTGAGTAAGGGTTGGCGCCTGGTGCTCGCCGTCATTTTTGCACGGTAACGCACTGGTGATCGATTTGAGGCAAATTCCGTGTTTCTCCAGGTAGGTTAATAAGGTGTTCGGAATGGTATGGGCCTTTTCATTCAAGGAAAGGATGCCGATCTTGCGACCAGTTGTTAGCGGTTGATCCGTATTCAGTTGCGGAGGCTCGAACCACCAGCGGGCCTTGATGGCAATGTGGACGCCATTGTCAAGAAGCGAGATCTCCCCCTTATCTTCTTTTTCAGTGCCTGTTTTGAAATAAGCATTCAGAAGCTGTTCCGGTGTGGCGTCGGCATCAAGCGTAACAACGGTTAAGTTTTTCCAGAAAGAGGTTACGGCGGCCATATCGCTTTCGGACATGGCGGGCAATGTTGTTGCCGCAGGCGCAAACATCACACGGCGATGATCCGAAAATTCAAGGACCGGGTATCGTGCAAGATTGAGCGTAACATCGCTGTTGTCGGGCCTGGGGAAATAATAGGTGCCCTTGTCGATAAGTTGCGCTTCAAGAAGATCGGCAACCTGTTGAAGGGGTGTGCGGGTGTCGGAGACCGCTTGATAATGTGTTGGTTGTTCCGAAGGAAACGATGGATCTGCAATCATATTTCCGGCAGCATCGAAAAGAGAAGCGTACACGGGTTGGTTCAGAAGATCGGCGTTTGGCAGCCAAACCGATTGGCCGGTAACAATATGATTCGGGTCTGCGATACGGGGATTCAGTCGCCCAAAAAGACGAAGGCCATCCTGATGTGCCTTGGTTCCGTATTTCCCGAACGTGTTGGATAGAAGGTCAATCACGGTATCGCCCGGCTTCACTGTGTATTCTCTGGCATGTTTTTTTAAGGCATTCGGAATGGTCGCAAGGCTCACAAAGGGAATGGTGACGAAGCCGCTTTGTTGATCCGGAAGGCTGTTCGGCGCAAGCTTTTTGAGGGGAATGAAAACATGCTCACCGGGTTGAATTCGATCGACATTGCGGACCTGAGGATTTAATCGACTGAAAATAAACAAAAATTCTGGCAAATCCGTCTGCGCGATCTCCCCGCGCGCTCTGAAGAGTTTTAAGATGGAATCATTGGATTGCACGATATAAGGGTCGCAAAGGATATCGCGGCCCCGATCCTTTCGGACCACATAGCTTTTGTATAGCAAGGTCGCCGTTTGTGCCGGTGTCGCCGTAATCATCCAAAAACCGGCGGCAATAAAAAATGCTAACACCCGGTCTGGCAGCCGCATTAAGCGCCTTCCTTTTTTAAGTTAAGGGTGGTGGCGATTTCTTCGGTGACCCGAGAAACAAAGCGATCAAAAAGAACACCGGTAAGCGGTTTTCCGGGCATGGGCACGGCATCAAGATCTTTGGGATGAATCAATACCGGTGCGTTGATCAGATCGGGATTCGGCGTGATGCCGAACTCCGGCGGAATGATATTTTGAAAATACATGTCGGAAAAACCGGCGAATTTCAGTGCGTGCGCAGTGGAATCGATCACCGCGGTATCTTGTTCGTCAACCAGCCCCTGTTCTTTGGCTGCCACCAGCCCTGCCAGGGACTCGCCGCCATGGGTGCAAGCAATGTGACCATTGCGGTTGGCTAGAAGCTGCCAGTCCATGATGGCCTGCTCCGTTACTTGAACAACGAACACGGCTTGCCGGCCTGCCGTCTGATTGTAGGTGTTCGATAGATGAATAACGCGTGGCATGGAGACGGGGTTTCCAATCATGGCCGCCTGGGCGACACTCGGCTTTACTGTAACGGGTGTAAATTTGCGCTTGGAGGCATCTTGCTCCTGATAATAACGGAAAACCGGATCCGCATGATGGGACTGCACCCCGATGATCTTTGGTAATGCAGTAATGACGCCGGCTTCGTAAAATTTTAAAAAACCGCTCATCACTGCGGTGATGTTCCCGGCATTGCCGATGGGAACAAAAATGGCCTTGCTCTTAAGATCATACTCGAAATCCTGCGCGATTTCGTATGAATACGATTCCTGCCCGAGGATTCGCCATGCATTTTTGGAATTCAGCAGCGCTACGGGGTAGTTTTCGGAAAGCGCTTCGACCACCTTCATGCAATCATCGAATACACCGGGCAACTCAAAAACGCGCGCACCGCTGCATAGCGGCTGAGAGAGTTGCTGTGGCGTGACCTTTCTATGAGGCAGAATAACCGCGGACTTGATATGCGGCTGTAAATAAGCGGCATACAGAGCAGCTGCGGCGGATGTGTCGCCGGTGGACGCGCATACCGCCAGTACATCGGAAACCGCCCCGGTTTGAATCAGATAATGAATATAGCTTAACGCGCTGGCCATGCCGCGGTCTTTAAATGAAGCGCTTGGATTCTGGCCGTCATTTTTAAAGAAAAAGCGGATTCCGGCTTTATGTTGCATAAAATCATTGGCTTCAATCATGGGTGTGTGACCTTCACCGAGATAGACGATGCTTTCCAGGGGCATGACCGGGCCGATAAATTCGTGATAGCGATAAATCCCTTTTAGGGATGGCAGGGTAAGCATCTTTCGATAGTCGAAAATGCGTTGCCACATTCGGCCATCAATTTTTTTGAGTTCATCAAACCGGTTATCTTTAATGAGCAGGACTTGGTGGCAGTGTGGACATGTGTAAAGCAGCGCATCGATTCCGTAGGTCCGGCCGCATTCAAGGCATTGGTAAATCAGTTCGCCCTTGGGTTGCGGAATGATATAGGGCTGAATTTCTATTGGGAAATTTTCTGGTTTCACAGTGTTATCCTCTCCAGTCCCCCCATGTACGGCCTTAAAGCGGTGGGGATGACGACGGAGCCGTCGGCCTGTTGATAGTTTTCGAGGATGGCTGCCACGGTTCTGCCCACGGCAAGGCCGGAGCCGTTGAGCGTATGAACCAGCATGGTGCCTTTTCGGCCCTTGGTTCTAAATCGGATATTGGCACGCCTTGCTTGAAAACTTTCAAAATTGCTGCAGGAAGATATCTCCCGGTAGACGTCTTGCGCTGGCATCCACACTTCGATATCGTACGTTTTGGCAGCGGAAAACCCCATATCCCCCGTGCACAGCGTGATAACGCGATAGGGCAGGTTCAGTCGCTTGAGAATTTCCTCCGCATTCAGCAGCAGCGTTTCTAACTCTGCATAGGAAGACTCTGGTTCCACAAACTTTACCAGTTCCACTTTGTTAAACTGGTGCTGCCGAATAAGCCCGCGGGTGTCCTTGCCATAAGAGCCGGCCTCTGAGCGAAAACAAGGCGTGAAGGCCGTGTAATAGATGGGCAACATCTCCTGGTCGAGAATCTCTCCCTGGTGAATATTCGTGAGCGGTACTTCCGCAGTGGGAATAAGAAAATAATCCAAGCCGTCGAGTTTGAATAAATCCGCTTCAAACTTCGGCAATTGGCCTGTATGGGTCATGGTGGTCCGATTGACGATATATGGCGGAAGAATTTCCTTGTATCCGTGTTCTGTGGTATGCAGATCAAGCATAAAATTGATCAGCGCTCTTTCCATGCGTGCGCCCGCTCCCAAATAGAGGGGAAAGCGAGCACCCGTGATACGGGCGGCGCGTTCGAAATCGAGAACATGTAATTTTTCACCGATGGTCCAGTGTGCTTGTGGGGCAAAGTCAAAAACGGGCGGACGGCCCACCACTCGCAACAAGGTGTTTTCGGTTTCATCTTTTCCGATGGGCACTGATTCATTCGGTATATTAGGAAGTTGCAATAAGATCTTGTCCAGCGATTCTTCAGTCTGGGAGATGGCTTTTTCCAGCTCTTTAATTTTATTGGAAACCGCTTTGGTTTCATTCATCAGGATCGAGGCATCTTTGCCGGCTTTTTTTAAAGTTGCGATGGTTTCTGAAACCGTGTTGCGTTGATGACGCAAGGCCTCGATTTCTTGAAGCAGATTTTTGCGCGATTCATCGAGTTGCTTGAACCCGGCAAGGTCGATGGTGTTGCCGCGATGTTTCAGCGCTGTTTCGATCCCCAGAAGATCTTCTCTCAATAACTTGATTTCCAGCATAACCGTTCCTATATTAAAGGATTTTATAAAGACTTATTTAATTATGTGTTCCATATGGTAAAAGCCGGTTGCAATATAATGCCGATCCGTTGAAAGTGATCGTGCCCAACGAAATTGGTTGTTTGACCGGCAAAACAACCTAAAGGCTACCACCGGGAATAGTTTTCGTCAATGATTATTGTAAGTTGACTTGTGCTATGAAATCATATAGACTTTTTTATTCATACACGCTATCTCAGACGCGGGAGAGACCTATGGAGGAAATCAAAGAGAAAAAATATGAAATCAGACGCCAAGTCGCGCAGCAGTTGGCAACGCTGTCTGATGACGAACTGTTGGAAAGAAACCGACAGATAGAAGATCGGCTTTTTGATTTTGCCAATTTTCTTGAGGCGAAGATTGTTCTTCTTTACCTGGATGGAAAGCTTGAAGTCGCCAGCCGCCGTATTATTGAAAAGAGCTGTTCCCTGAATAAAATCGTCGTCTTACCGGTTCCGGAAGACCCCCCGTCAAAAATTATGCTTTTGAAGGTGGACCATCTGGATACGGATCTTACCGTGAATGCGGCCGGTAAGCCCATACCGGATCCAGTGAGATGCAAGCGGGTTCCGATGGATCGAATCGATATTGCGTTAATACCAGGGGTTGCGTTTGACGAAAAGGGCGGTCGCATCGGCATGGGGGACGGTTTTTACGATCGATTGATTCCCAAACTGCCGGCCACAACGCGTAAGGTAGCGCTATCCTTTGATGATCAGGTGCTGTCGCAAGTGCCCATGGAACCACACGACAAGCATGTGGACATCATTATAACGGAAAAGCGGGTGATTTATAAAATATAGGCGTTCATCCTTTTAATTAATCAGCAAAAATCATCGTTACCGGGGAACGGTCTGGCTTGTTTTTATATAGCCGTCGCTTCGATGATAAGGTTGCATGGAAACGGTATTATAGAACTGAAATGGACCATGACGAACTTAAGCACGAACGGCAGCGAGAAGAGATGGTTCGCCGCCAGATTGAAGCGCGCGGTATCTCGGATCCGCTTACCTTGGCCGCCATGCGAAAGGTACCGCGCCATCTGTTTGTCAGCGAAGCGCTCAGGGACCAGGCATATAGTGATTATCCTCTTCCGATAGGTGAGCAGCAAACCATTTCACAGCCGTTTATTGTGGCGGAGATGACCCAGGCGCTGGCGCTGAAAAAAGAGGATCGCGTTTTGGAGATCGGAACCGGTTCGGGGTATCAGGCTGCCGTGTTGGCACAGATCGTGTTTAAAGTGTATACCATCGAACGAATTAATTCGCTTTATTTGGCTGCGCGAAAACTCTTTGATCAGCTTCGCTATCATAATATTATCACGCGATATTCGGATGGCACCACGGGTTGGAAAGAAGAGGCGCCGTTTGACGCGATCATGGTAACCGCCGGTGCCCCGGAAATTCCGGAAACGCTGGTAAATCAGCTTGCCATGGGCGGCCGCATGGTTGTTCCCGTGGGAGGGCATCATTCCCAGGAGCTGATACAATTAACCAGGGAGATGGATGGAATTCACCAGAAAAATTTGGGCGGTTGCCGGTTTGTTAAGCTGGTGGGAGAACACGGATGGCGTTGAGCGCTGCAGTCGGTGCCGAAAGGATTCTTCGCGTTAGCAGCATTTTGAGAAACCGCATGAATGGCAAATCAAGCAGCCCTCCTCGTGGGACAGTGATCCGCTGCACTCCGGGCAAACGCCCATAACAGACTGGTTTTCTTCTACGATATTTAAATCCGTGACGCCTTTCAGCACTTGAGAAATCGCATCCGGGCAGGATAAGACCATTTTGCCGTTTTGCCAGGAAGGCGATGGGCAGCGAATACCGATCAATTGTTTGATAATGGCTTCCAGCTTTACGCCAGAGCGCAACGCCAAGGATATCAGGCGCCCGACCGCCTCGATTTGGGAGGACGCGCATCCGCCGGTTTTTCCCATTTGTGCAAAGACTTCGCAGATACCGGCTTCATCGGCATTTATGGTGACATAGAGTTTGCCGCACCCGGTTTGAATTCGCTCGGTAACCCCGCGTGTTCGCTGGGGGCGGGGCCGCGGCGCGATGCCAGGGGGTTCTTTTTCTTCTTGGCCGATAACCAGCACCTGTTTGTCGCGGCTGCCGTACCGGTAGATTGTAACCCCCTTGCATCCGCTCTTGAACGCATCAATATAAGCTATTTTGACATCTTCCATTGTAGCCCGGGCGGGAAAATTAACGGTTTTGGAGACGGCATTATCCGTGTATTTTTGAAACGCGGCTTGTATGTTTATATGCCATGGTGCGGTGACATCATGAGATGTGCGGAAAACTTGTTTGAGGTCTTCCGGCACGGAATCGATATCCTGAACGGATCCTTTCTCTGCGAGTTCGCGGGCCAACGCTTCAGAGTAGACGCCTCTTTCCTTCGCCATTTTAATGAATAACGGATGAATATCAAACAACGTTTTTCCCCCCAACACGTTTCGTGCGTGGGCCACGGCAAAAAGGGGCTCTATACCGCTGGATGCGCCGGCAATAATGCTGATGGTGCCGGTGGGGGCGATCGTGGTGGTGGTGGCGTTGCGCATATAAGGGCTTTCAGGCACATCGAAGATGCTGGCCTTGTAGGCGGGAAAATTCCCACGTTTTACGGCAAGCGCTGCCGAGGCAGCCTTTGATTCCTTCGAAATAAACGCCATTACGGATTCAGCTTGCTTCAGCGCATCCTCGGAGTCGTAGGGAATACCGAGTTCGATGAGCATATCGGCAAAGCCCATTACCCCCAGGCCGATTTTTCGAGTTTGTTTGCTCTTCTGCTCGATTTGCTTTAACGGATATCGGTTTACTTCGATCACATTGTCCAGAAAGTGAACGGCCGTATGCACGGTTTGTTTCAGACGGTTAAAATTCAGGGTTTTTTTGGTCACCATTTTTCCGAGATTGATCGACCCCAGTGTACAAGATTCATAGGGCAACAGGGGTTGCTCTCCGCAGGGATTGGTTGCTTCGATTTTTCCCAGATGCGGCGTCGGATTGACTTGGTTGATCCGGTCGATAAAAATAACGCCGGGTTCGCCGGTATGCCATGCGGATAAGATAATCGAATCAAATACCTGCGAAGCAGGAAGCCGTTTGACGGTGGTTCCGGTTCTCGGATTAATCAGGTCATAATCGGTGTTATTGGCGTAGGCCGCCATAAAAGTATCTGTAATTGCAACTGAAATATTGAAATTGGTTAACCGGTCGGTATCATTTTTGGCCTTAATAAACGCCTCGATATCCGGATGATCCACGCGAAGCACGCCCATGTTGGCGCCACGGCGGGTGCCACCCTGCTTAACCGTTTCCGTGGCGATATCAAATACCGATATGAACGAAAGCGGACCACTGGAAACGCCGGCCGTTGAGAGGACGACATCGTTTGCCGGGCGAATTCTGGAAAAGGAGAAACCCGTACCGCCGCCGCTTTTATGAATCATGGCGGTGTGCTTTAATGATTCAAAGATGCTCTCCATTTCATCCTCAATGGGCAGCACAAAACAGGCGGCCAACTGCCCTAAGCGTCTGCCGGCGTTCATCAGCGTAGGGGAGTTCGGCAAAAACCACAGGTTTTCAATTATTCCGAGAAACTTCTTTTCGGTTTTTTCAACGGCCCCTTTCGAATCAAAGATGGTATCGGCTGAAGCAATATGGTTTGCCACTCGCTTAAAAAGCGCTTCCGGTGTTTCCTGTACCGTGCCGTCCCGATCCTTCTTCAGGTATCGTTTTTCAAGAACGGTTAGCGCATTAGGGGATAGGGAGAGACTCATTTTTTGGGTGCCCATTAGTTAGAGGGTGGTTTATGAACCGTTAACCTGTTTCCATGAAAGCAAAAAATCAATAAATGCACGGCTTGCGGGAGACGGGGTTCGATGTTTGGCGCGAGTCAGGTAGAACCGCCGCTTAAATGAAACCCCCTTAATTTCAATCGCAGTTAATCGGCCTGCTTCCAAATCGTCGTTGACAGCCAGGCTGGAAAGAATCGAGACGCCGATATTGTTTTTAACCGCTTGGCGAATGGCCTCGGTACTGCCCATCTGTGCCCTGATGTTGAACCGGTTTATATCATATCCTTTTTTTTCGAGACTCAGCTCGATGGTTTTTAATGTCCCCGAACCAGGCTCCCGAGAAATAAAAGGCTCTTTTTGGACCATCGCCAATGAAACCTGCTTTTTTTGGGACCAGGGGTGCCCCGAGGGAACGACGAGTCGAAGCTCGTCCTGTAGCAACGGATCCTGAATTAACCCAGAATCTTCCGTTTTTGCACCCACAACACCCACTTCCAGTTTGCCAGAGAGCGTATCTTCAATGATGGTTCGGGTGTCTCCCAGTGCCAGGCAGACCCGAACCATTGGGAATTCTTTTGAAAATCCACCAATTACCTTGGGGAGTATAAACACGCCCGGAATGGTGCTGCCGCCGATGAGAAGCGGCCCTTTGATGGTGCCTTGAAAAGCGGCAAGGGCGGTTTCCGCTTCATCTCGAAGCGCAAGGAGTCGTTGTGCGTAGGAGTGCAACAGTTCGCCGGCCTTGGTGGGAAGCGCATTCTTTGGCAGTCGATCGATCAGCCGGCACCCGATGTGATTTTCCAAGTCTTTGATATGGCTGCTGACGGTCGGTTGAGACAGGTGAACGGTGTCCCCCGCTTTTGAGAAACTGCCAGATTCAACGACCTTACAGAAGATGTGGAGTTGCCATAAATCCATGGTTATTCGGAGTGAGACGGCAGCTTGAATTTTTCTTGAAGCCTTTTAAAAACGAAAGGCGGCACCATATGATCAACCTGGCCGCCGAAACTGGCCGCTTCTTTGATAATGGAAGAACTGGTGAAGATCCATCGCAGGCCGGTCATGAGGAACACCGTTTCCACCTTTCTGTTCAGCCGTCGATTCATCAACGCCAGCTGAAATTCATATTCAAAATCAGAGACCGCGCGCATACCGCGTAAAATGGCATGGGCTTTTTTCTGGGCTGCATAATCCACTAAAAGTCCGGAAAAGGTATCCACTTCGATATTGGGTAAATCCTTCATGCTCTCTTTGAGTAATTCCACCCGTTCTTCTAATGAAAAAAGAGGCTTTTTTGAAGGGTTATATAAAATCGCCACGATGATCTTATCAAATAATTTGAGGCCCCGCTCGATGATGTCCAGGTGACCGTTCGTGACGGGGTCGAAGGATCCGGGATAAATGGCCAATCGTTTCATGTTTTCTAAACGAATCCCTCCATATGGGGTTGCGGAAAACCGGCATCTTCATCTGACAACGGCCCATTCAAATAACCGGATAGGCTTCGGTGCAAGGCACATTATCCCGTAGCATACCGAGTGAAAGATGCTGTTTCAGAAAGCGCGTAAGATATCTCATATCGTATAATCAACAAAAGAAACAAGCGTTTTTCCATACTTGCGCTGATCTTTGAGATGAAAGCACACCATATTGATGGGCGGCGGTTCCGTCAGCGCGTGCTCCACCACAATCAGCGCGCGGGTTGCCAGCGCTTTGCTGTTATGAAGATCGCAGAGCGTGGTTTGGATGAGCCCTTTATGATAGGGCGGGTCCATAAATACAAGGTTGAATGCAGCGTTGTAAGCGCGCAAGCGCATGAGCTCCGATTTGATATCGGTATTCATAACATCGGACTTGCTTTGAAACCGACAAGCGGCGATATTTTTTCGAATAATCTCCAATGAGGCATGGCTGTTATCCACAAACAAGGCAAAGCGGGCACCGCGGCTGAGCGCTTCTATTCCCAAAATGCCGGTTCCGGCGTAAAGATCCAGCACCACCGCATTCGGCACGGTATCGGAGATCATGTTAAATACGGCTTCTCTAACCCGGCTGGCAGTGGGTCGTGTAGCCAACCCGCTGACCGAAAACAGTTTTTTCCCCCGGCGGTCGCCTGCGATAACCCGCAGCCCGCCGAAAGATGCTTTTTCCGGATGACGCATTGGCCGTATTTTTTTCGTGCTGCATAAGCGGCCCAAGACATCACCCCTTTTTGCCGAGTATTTTCTTTAACTCTTTCAAGGAAATGCCGATTGCAGCAGCTGTCTTTTTTGAATCGTTACCATTCAATGCCATTTGTTGTCTGATATAGGCTTCTTCAAAGGCTTTTTTCGCTGTTTCCAAATTGGCTGTGGCAAGTGCCGGCATCTGAAAGCTCGTAGAAGCGCTCTGAGTATTTGAATGATTGGAGAGCGGCAGATCGAAAAGCTGTATCGTGTCTTTTTTGACCATAATAGACAACCGTTCTATCAGGTTTTTAAGCTCTCGAACGTTTCCGGGCCAAGGCGCGTTGCATAACCATGCCAGCGCCTCCGGCGACATTTTCTTCTGTTTCATGTGGCCCTGGCCGGCGCATTCCTTCAGAAATGTCTCCGCCAGCAGGGGAATATCTTCCGACCGTTGCCTTAAAGGGGGCACCTCGATTGGAATGACATTGATGCGGTAATAAAGTTCTTCTCGAAACAGTCCTTTTTTGATTTCCTCGGTGAGATTCTTATTGGTCGCGGCAATGACCCGGACATTGACGGAGAGGGTTCGTGCGCTGCCCACGCGATGGAATTGTTTCTCCTGAAGCACGCGGAGAATTTTAGATTGGGTTGAAAGGCTCATATCCCCGATTTCATCGAAAAACAAGGTACCTTCCGCGGCCAATTCGAATTTTCCAACTTTTTTGCCCGATTGGCCGGGAATAGAGCCTTTTTCATGGCCGAACAGTTCGCTTTCGATGAGATTCTCCGGTATGGCGGCACAATTGATATCGATGAGCGATTTGTCCGCCCGTGCGCTCAATTGGTGAATGGTTCGCGCCACCAGTTCCTTGCCGGTGCCGTTTTCTCCGGTGATGAGGATCGAGGCATCGGTTGGTGCCGCCTGGGCGATTTGTTTTCTCAGGGTTTGTATTGGCGGGCTGTTCCCGGTAATGGCGTGCTTTTCGATCGTTTTTTTTCGCAAATACCGGTTTTCTTCTTCCAATCGCCTATAGTTCAATGCGTTGTTGATGGTAACGATGACCTTGTCCACGGATAAGGGCTTTTCGATTAAATCAAAAGCCCCGAGCTTGGTGGCCTTAACGGCGGTTTCCACATTGCCGTGCCCGGAGATGAGAATGACCTGAATATGGGGATGGTCCTTTTTTATTTCTTTCAAGGTCTCAATGCCATCGATTCCCTGCATCCAGATATCGAGAAGCACTAGATCGGGCGCTTCGGCCTCGATCATTTGCAGCGCTTCATAGCCGTTGGCTGCAGCGGAAACTTCAAAGCCTTCATCCGAAAGAATGCCACTCAGCGATTGTCGAATGGCTTTTTCATCATCTACGATTAAAACGGAAGGGTGCATTCGTGATTCCTTTTTAAACCGGCAATTCAACAACGAACTTGGCGCCTTTGGGTTGGTTGTCCTGAACATAGATCATTCCGGAATGATCTGCGATGATGGAATTGACGATGGTCAATCCCAAGCCCATCCCTGCGGTTTTTGTGGAGAAATAGGGTTCAAACAATCTGACTTTTTCTTCGTCGGGAATACCGGGGCCGTCGTCGGCCACTTCCATACGAACCCGTCTAAGGATCGGGTCGTGAGCCACGGAAATGGTTATAATCCCTCTGGATCTGATGGCGGAAACAGCATTGCCGATCAGGTTGATCATGGCCTGCTTGATCTGTTGCCGGTCCAGGTTTAACAAGGGAATGTTGTCTGGAAAAAGCGTTTCAAAAACTACCGATTCATGTCCTTCGCGATATAGGGCGATGGTTTCCTCGATAATCGGTGTCAGTTCGCAGGGCAGAAGGTGGGCTGCGGGAAATCTGGCAAAGGCTGAAAACTCATTGACAAGATTTTGAATCAACGCCACATGCTCAATAATCATTCGTGTGCATTCTTCAAAAACGGGGTCTTGCAGCTGCTCGGAATACCGGCGTTGCAACCGCTGGGCGGACAATGCGATGGGTGTCAGCGGATTTTTAACTTCATGGGCGATTCGCCGGGCCACTTCCCGCCAGGCGTTCATTCGCTGCGCTTTTTCCAGTGCCGTGAGATCGTCGAATACGACCACGATGCCAAGCGGGCGGCCGGTGTCGTGTGTTAAGGCATTGGCCTGAATCAAAAAGCTTTTTGGTCTTCCCTCTATGGTGATGCGTGCCGGCAGTTCGATGGCGCTTTCTCCGGATTTTGACACCCGGTCCATAACTTCTTGCGCAAAGCTGAGATGATCAGCGCTTAGCAGCTCCCGTATGTTTTTATTCAAAACCCGGTCTGCATCGATATGAAGCATTTTTTCAGCTGACCGGTTCATGGTCGTGATGATGCCCTCGGCATCCAGGGTCATGACGCCGGCGGATACAAATCGAAGAATGATTTCCATATATCGGCGTCTTTCCTCGATTTCCATATTTTGTGTTCGCAGGATTTGGGCGGACTGTTCCAGCTTTTCCCGGTTGTCCTTCAGGTCGCCGGTCATCTTATTGAACGAGTCCACCAAACTGCCGATCTCATCATCGCCAACCGCTTCAATGGTAAAATTCAGATCGCCATAGGCGACCTTACGCGTTCCTTCAGCCAGTTCCTTAATGGGGATGCTGATGGTTTTGGCCAGATAAAATCCGAACCATACGGCGCAGAACACGACAAGAAGACCGACGATGGAAAGTGACATATAATAAGTGATTTCAATGGGCCGTGTGAGAAGTTTCATTTGCTGATACCCTTCGAACCCTCGAGAAATGGCTGCCATTTTTTCCGATAGATCGGATGAAACGATGGTGGATAACACGGCAAACCCCTGCGCGTTTTCTTTAGGGCTTCCGAAAGGAATCGTGCAGATGGTTCGAACCATCTCTCCGCTGGGGATGGTTTCGAATACGGTGTGAATATGTTTTTCCGAGAATGGTTTTTGAAAATAATCCGTTGCAACAATCCGCAAGGGCATTTGATTTAAATTCTCGCAAACGGCGTAGGCGACACGGGAAAAATTGGTTGTATATATCTCGACGGCTTGCTGATGGAGATTCCCGCTGATTTTTGCAAGATATCGAATAAGCGGCGCATGGTTGTTTCCGGCAAAAAGCTGTTTTTCAGCCATATGGGAAGATATCTTTTTTAAATAAAACAAATTGTGGTCTTCAGCGCGCGTGTATATGTTCTGGCCGACGGCGAGCGAATTCTCCAGAGCTTGCTCTACCGGGACACTGAACCAGAACTCGATGCTGGTGTTGATGAAATTAATGGAGAAAAAAAACAGAACCGTAGCGGGCAACAGGCTTAAGGTGATAAAGGCCAGGACAAGCCGCGTACGAAGTTTGGCGCCCATGACATTTCGTTTTCTGTCATAAAGCAGTTTCACGATGTTCCGGAACACCAAAAACAGCAACAACAGCAGCAGCAGTAAATTGATATTGATCAAAATGAACATCAGGATGGTGTTTGAAACGGGAATGTCCGCGCCAAAATGCACGATTTGATTCTCAGCATAGGTCAGAACCCCTACCACGAGAACGATGACACCGATCAACACGATTTCCCGTTTTCGCCGTTTGCGGTCTAAATCGGTGATAAATGTGGGGCTGTGGGCGTTGGTTGTCTTGGTCATGTCACATGAATAATCTCATACCCCGGTGTTTCAAGGCCGAGCGGACCTAATAAGTAAAATCAATCGCATACCAGTCGGTTTCAAAATCCCAAAGAGAGACGAAAAATAAAACATAATGCAGGTAAAAAGGAAGGGTTAACTTACTCAGCTTGGCTTTGGCGCGAATTTGATACTGCCGTCCTTTTTCAAGAGCGCTCAACGGGATAATTTTAAGACTGGCTATTTCAGTCATCCACGGTTGTGCTTCTTCAAAGGAAGCGGTTACACGCGCCACATCTTTCTCCCAGGAGCGTTTTACTATAAATTCCTTTTTAAGGCTGTCATACTTGATGGTGTGGGAGGCCTTGATGTCCGCAATGGTTTTGTCCGGCCAGAGGGTTCGGGTGATATTCAGGGTAATAAAAAAGGAAAAGGTGACCGGGACGCCGCTCAGAATCGCGTGTTTGATTTTTTCACGAAAGGCACCCTCCGTATTGAGATAGAGGAGTAAATCATCCCGCGTATTGGAGACCACAATGTCCTTTAATACTGCTTTTTCAGCGGCAACAGAAGTTGATTGAAGCATAAATAAGCATAAGCAGGCAATCAGCGCTGTAATTGATTTGGGCATTGTCATGGTATGAAAAGAATGACTCGTTTTAACGTAAAAAAGTGCAGAACCAAATTCGAACAAGGCGTCGCAAGTAACCGTCCATGCAACCCCGTATGGGCTAAATGTTTGTGCATACCGGTTTCTTTATTAAATGGCAAGCGCTTTTGCTTTGAGCTGAATTTCATCCTGCAGGGAGCGGGTTTCCCAGGACTGCTTGCGGGAAAAAATTTCTTTCAGAAAGGCATTATTCAAGGCATGGCCTGATTTATTGGCTACCACATGGCCTAATATAGGCATTCCCAGAAGATATAAATCGCCAATACAGTCAAGGATTTTATGTCGGACGAATTCATCCGGATAGCGAAGGCCATTCTCGTTGAGGATGCCGGTTTGGTCCAACACGATGACGTTGTCCAGGGATCCGCCCTTGGCAAAGCCGTAGCGTTTTAAGTATTCGTACTCATGAATAAATCCAAATGTTCTGGCCGCAGAGACGTCATCCGGAAAACTATCCGTGCTCAAATCCATCGAAAGCTGCTGGTGTTTAATCAAGGGATGATCATATTCAATGGCGCAGGTAACTTGAAACGAGTGGTGAGGATAAATGGTGAGCGATTTTTCGCCATCCTGCAAGGCGATCGGTTCTTTGACGGAGAAATAATAGCGAGGGCTATCTTGTTCTTGAATGCCGACGGGCCGAATGGCATCGACGAATGGCGATGCGCTGCCGTCCATAATCGGCATTTCATGAGAATCCAGTTCCACAACCGCGTTATCTATGCCAAGGCCCGAAAAAGCAGCCATGAGATGTTCGATCGTTGAAACGATAAACCCATCGTATCCGATCACCGTTGCCAGGCTGGTGTCTACCACCATGTTAAAATGCGCCGCCACACTGGGTGTATCCGCCAAGTCGGTTCGGATAAACCGAATGCCGTGGTTGACGGGAGCCGGCCGAATCGTCAGGTTAACGGTTTTTCCCGAATGCATGCCGACACCGGCGCATCGAACCGGCTTTGCCACCGTGTGCTGATAATAATATAAACACATACAACCCTAAAGTGGTCAATAATTAACGTTGTCAGAAAAAACCTGTATCTGCCCACGCGTAAAAAGGTGTTTGAACGTAACCCGAAACAATAAAAAAATATATATCTTTAGCTTAGATGAAACAATAACGTGTGTCCTCTATACAACTATCCGTTATCAATTGCAAGCCATGTTCAGCATGGTTCAGCGCCTATCGCCGCATTGGCATGAAAAACGACAATCTGTTGACTTTAATACGGATTGAATAGAGGCAAGCGCTGCTTGATGGGCCGAAATGGGTGTGGGGTATAGCATAGAGAGCACCATAGCGCTTATTTGACCCTTTTCAGCCGGTGCTTTTGAGCTCGCTCCATATCAAGGGCTTTAATCTGGTCGGCAAGGTCTCGGCATTCAAGGCGGAAACAGCGGACATCCCCCGCTTTTCCGGGATGAATATGTTCCGCGAAATAGTGGAAAATCGTATGGTTTTCGCAGGCGCACAGTTTGAGCAGCAAGGCGCCCAGTTCGGTTGCGGTCCGGTAATAATCGGCCACATCCAACGGGCCGTTGTTGATCTCATGCACCCGTTTTTTAAGTTCCCGGTATGTCGTGACCTGTTGAAGGATTGCTTTTTGCGATTTCAACAGCGCCGCCGTTCTTTTTTGTTTTAACTCGTCGAGAGTGGAACAATGCATGCGTTGATCCTTAACAACGGCTTGTGGAACAAGCGCCTGAAACCGGCTCCATTCACGAGCCGGTTTCACAACGCCGCCCTTTGGCATCACATGGCTGATTCCGGGTGAAAAACAGCCACTTCTTTTAAATCGTCTCTCAAATATTCCCGTTCATTCGGGCCTAAAATTCCCAGCGAAAGACAGATCAGCGTCCACAGGTGAATCACGCCGTAGCCGGCGCCGTAATGCTCACTTAACTCATGAATCTGAGCGTGGCAGTTATGGCAACCCGCGATACAATAATCCGCCCCTGTTGCTTGAATCTGTTCATCCTTGATACGACCGAAGTCTAGCCGTGCCTCCTTGTAGCCGGATTGCAAAAAGCCGCCGCCGCCGCCGCAGCAGAAGTTGTTGGAGCGGTTGGGGGTCATATCGATGAAGTTTTCCTCGCCCACCAGCGATGTGACCACGAAGCGCAAATCTTCGGCAATGGGATCGCCGTAACTTTTGCGGACAATCTGGCAGGGGTCCTGAACGGTGAATTTGATTTTCAAGTCTTTATTCCAGTCGGAATTGACCTTGAGCCTGCCTTCGCGAATCCATTTGGCATAATATTCGTAAATGTTTTTAACTTCGAATTGGTGGGGAATATTGAATTTTTTCAGTCCTGCCAGGACTGAGAAGGTTACGTGCCCTCACTCGGTATTGAGAAAGATTCGGCACCCCAGATCATCAGCCTGTTTGGCGGCCGTGCGGGTGATATGGTTCCAGGCATCGCTATCGGCGAGAAACATGCAATAATTTTCGCCGCCCCATCCTTTTGATCCATAGGTCCAATCGGCACCAACTATATGCAATATTTTCCACAGGGGAACCATCTCGTCCGGTTCCGTCACCGGTTCGCGTGAGTTCTGGTTGAGGAAAAACTCGGCGCCCTGCTTATCAATGGGTGCCTGCATATCGGCAAACTCGGGCTGGGCTTCCCGGTATTCGGTCAAAACATCCTCAACCACAAAGGTGAAATCTTCCGGTGAGGTTCCCATAGCGCTGCAACTGTCATTGCGTAACGCCATATCGCAGGACCCCAGAATGCCCTTGGGCCGTTCTTCCCGGGGCCAGAGGGCCCGGGCGTTATAAATCAGTTGCGGAATATCGATTTTCATCGGGCAGGCATAGATGCAGCGTTGGCACATCGTACACATCCACACCCAGTCCGATTTTTTAATCTCCTCGTCCAACCCCAGAGCCGCCATGCGCAAGAATTTGCGCGGATCCATGTTTTCCAGCCCTGTTGCGGGACAGCCTGAGGAGCAGGCGCCGCAGGTCAGGCATAAGCTCAGGTTGCCTTCGTTTGGCAACAAGGCTTTGACCTGGTCCATGAAAATGCTTTTTTTTGTGCCGAGCTTGATGGGTTGTTCCGCCATATGGTGTGGTCCTCCTCCTGAAACAAATTGAATTCCGGGGTTAAAATTTATGAAAGACAAAATTAAAAAATACCCGTTACTCATGAAGCATGCACCATGCCAACCGGCCCACTGCGCTTTTGGCGAAAGACCGGAAAGAGGCCTGTTGGCCGCAGGGCTGCGGGTATGATGATTCTTCGGAGATGTGGATCGCTACGGAATAGCCCTTTCCCCCTTCTTTCGTAACAGTGCAATATGCAACTATCTTCTTTTTCCCCGGCCATCTGTTTCAGGCACTTCCAGATCAAATAATTTGATTTTACGGTATAAAGTAGCAATATTGATGCCAAGGTCCCTGGCGGTTTTTTGCCGATTGCCTTTATGGTAATGTAACGTTTCAACGATCAGGTGCTTTTGCATGGCTTGAATATTCCGTGCGCTGAAAGAATCGCCGACGGGGGGCCGCACCGACTGAAATTCGGGCGGCAGGTGGTGTCGCTCAATGATGCCGCTCCGGCACAGCACGAATGCCTGCTCAATCACATTTTCCAATTCACGGACATTGCCGGGCCAGTCATGCGCCATCAAGCGAGCAAGCACATCGACCGAGACCCCGGCGATGTTTTTGCCTTGCAGCCGATTGAACTTGCCGACCAGGTGGTCGATCAAAAGGGGTATGTCCTCTCGCCGTTGCTTTAAGCTCGGCAGCAGCAGATGAATGACGCGAATGCGGTAATAGAGATCTTCTCGAAATTTGCAGCTTTTCACCAGCTCGGCGAGATCTTTATTGGTGGCGGCCAGGACGCGAATATCGACCGGCTTGGGCTGAACGGCACCCAGCGGCTCGACGATGTGATCCTGAAGTACGCGCAGAAGCCGTACTTGCATGGCCAGTGAAATATCGCCGATTTCGTCCAAAAAAATAGTACCGTTATCGGCTAGCTCAAAACGCCCGGCCTTGTCCCGTTTGGCATCGGTAAATGCCCCTGCCTTGTGTCCGAACAGTTCACTTTCGAGCAGCGCATCCGGTAGGGCCGCGCAATTGACCGCGACAAACCTTTTTTTACGGCGCGATGACAGATTATGAATGGCCCGCGCGAACAATTCCTTACCGGTGCCGCTCGCGCCCTCGATCAGGACCGTACTGTCGCTTTCGGCGATCTGCGGTAGAACCTTGAACAGGCGCATCATGTCGGCACTGCGACCAACGATATCCTCGAAGGTATACCGGTTCTCCAACGCCTTCTGCAGTTGTTCAACCTGGCTAAGATCCTGAAAGGACTCGACACCTCCGATTACCTGACCGGTTTCATCTTTCAGGATGGCCGTGGAAATGCGGATAGGCACCCGGCGACCCTGATTGTTGATAATGTGGGCGGTGGCATTGACGACGGGTTGCCCTGTGTTGAAAGACCGCCTAAGCGGGCACGCGCTTTCGCAAAGACTGGCATGAAACACATCACAACAGGATTTTCCCAGCGCTTCCTTTCCGGCGATGCCCGTGATACGCTCCGCTGCGCGGTTAAACGCCGTAATGCGCCAATCTAGCCCCACGGTAAAGACCCCCTCATTAACGGAGTCCAGAATCACATCTTGTTGTTGTTTGATTTTATTTTTTCTCATGGTGAGCCCTTGTTTTATATTCGTGCTATATGCATAGTTCTATGGTCGATTATGTGGCATATTGCACGAATAAGGTCAACGCCGGTTTTTTCAGCATGAACGGGTAACGAGATTCATGACGGTAAAATACTTTAGTTTTCTGAATTCCAACAGTAAAGTAGGGCTTGACACCATCTCTGTGCTCATCTATCAAAATCGACAGCTCTGCCATCAAGTGATCCGTCCGAAAAGAAATATTTATATCGATTATAGTTGCCGGTTTCAAAACGTTCAGTTTTGGCACATCTCGGCGTTTGGCTTAATGTTCAATCCTCACCCCGAGGGTCTAACCTAATAACCGATAGCGAATAGTTGTGGATGAAGTGGAGGCGCTGTGATTGCGAAAGTGTTAAGCAGTGCGGTGATAGGTATCGATGCGCATGTGGTGGAAGTAGAGGTGGATATTACAAAAGGATTGCCTGCATTTAGCACGGTGGGGCTGCCCGAGGCCGCTGTCAAGGAAAGCAAGGAACGGGTCAAATCAGCCATCCACAATTCCGGATACACCTTTCCCGATGACCGGATTACGGTTAATTTGGCGCCGGCGAACATTAAGAAGGAAGGCACCGGTTTTGATCTTCCCATTGCCTTGGGCATTTTATCCGCCATGGGGTTGGTTTCCCAGGATATTATGCACCGGTTTTTAATTATGGGAGAACTCTCCCTTGATGGTCGGATAAAACCGGTTAAAGGCTCCCTTTCGATGGCCATTGCCGCCAAGGAGGCGAACTATGGCGGTGTTCTCGTTCCGGCGGGCAATGCTAAAGAAGCCGCCGTGGTAGAAGGTCTCCTTGTTTATGCCGTCAAAACGCTT
The DNA here is from genome assembly GCA_034003325.1 of Desulfobacterales bacterium. NCBI lineage: Bacteria > Pseudomonadati > Thermodesulfobacteriota > Desulfobacteria > Desulfobacterales > Desulfobacterales bacterium. The sequence continues at coordinate 87,002 of JAVEYW010000002.1, read as the reverse complement.
TCGGAAGTTGTGGAGTTTTTCAGAGGGGTATTGCAGGTAGCTCCGGAGCGGGTTGATTCGGATTCGTTGCGTTTTGCCCATGGTATGGAAACCCCTGATTATGCGGACGTTTATGGTCAGGAGAATGCCAAAAGAGCGATAGAAGTTGCCGCTGCGGGGGGCCATAATTTGCTGATGATCGGACCTCCCGGATCCGGCAAGACCATGCTGGCCAAGCGGTTTTCTTCTATTTTACCCCCGCTTTCGTTTGAGGAGGCCATAGAGGTCACCAAAATTTATTCGGTGACGGGCAGGCTTCCCATCGGTCAAGCCCTGATGACCGAACGCCCGTTTCGTGCTCCCCATCATACCGTCAGCGATGCCGGTTTGATCGGCGGCGGGCATTTGCCCAAGCCCGGAGAGGTGAGCCTGGCGCATCACGGCGTGTTGTTTCTGGATGAGCTGCCGGAATTTAAAAAACATGTGCTTGAGGTGCTTCGTCAGCCGTTGGAGGATCGTCTTGTGACCATTTCCAGGGCCGCCACAGCCATAACCTATCCGGCGGGATTTATGCTGCTGGCTGCGATGAATCCGTGTCCCTGCGGCTACTTTGGAGACAAAATTCATGAATGCCATTGCTCTTACCATCAGATTCGCCAGTATCGGGCGAAAATATCAGGCCCGTTGTTTGATCGTATCGATATTCATCTGGATGTACCGGCGGTTTCCTACAAAGACCTGTCGCAAACCATTCAAAGTGAGCCCTCCGAGGCGATTCGGGCACGGGTGGCAGCCGCCCGGAAACTTCAGGCGCAACGGTTTTCCAAAGCCCGGAGAATTTATTGCAACGCGCAGATGAGCGGGCGGCATGTGAAGGCTTTTTGCCGGATTGACGGAGAAAGTTGTGATCTTTTAGAGTCGGCAATTGACAAGCTGGGGCTTTCCGCACGAGCGTATCACCGCGTGCTTAAAATCGCTCGAACCATTGCGGATTTGGACGGCGTTGAATCGATTGGCGTTGCCCATGTTTCCGAAGCGATTCAATATCGCAGCCTGGATCGGAAAATGGCGGACGGATGAGAGCTATACGCCGCTTTTTTGTAGCGATTGTTGACAGATTCGTGAATCCAAAATAAAGTCTGCCACTATGAGTAAACCGGATGTAATTGAAGCCCTTTATACCATTAGTCAGGGTTTAAACCAGGGCCTTGATCTCAGAGAGTCTTTACACCGTGCATTGATCCAATTATCGGATTTTTTAACCGCGGCGCATGGGGTTATTTGCCTATTAAACCCGCTTCGAAACGAAGTGCATATCGAAGTGTCTCACGGCATTTGGGAAAACGTCACCGGCGAGCGACCCTATAAACGCGGGGACCAGATTTCCAGCCGGGTGATCGAAACCGGACAACCCACAGTTATTCCGAGAATCAGCCAAGATCCGCAATTTGAAACACACGCCGGGTTTCACTTCCTTGAGACGGAAACGGAGCTGTCCCTGATTTGTGTTCCGCTGATAAAAGGGCGGCGTGTTATCGGCGCTATGAGCCTTTTTGTGCCCTATGATACACCCAATGCCCTGGAAAAGAACAAAAAAATAATATCCATCGCAGCGGCTGTCATGACGCGGCAGGCCACACAGCTGGAGGCCATACGGTTTGAAACGGAAAAGCGGTTGGAGCAAGACCAAAAGCGATTGCAGGGGGAAAAGCCGGCGATTAATACGGCCATCATCGGCAGCAGCAACAAAATGCGTGAGGTTTTTGAGATGATTGCCCAAGTGTCCGACAGTAATGCGACGGTGCTGATTCGCGGCGAGAGTGGCACCGGAAAAGAGCTGGTGGCCAATGCCGTTCATAACAACAGCCCGCGCGCCAAATACCCTTTCATCAAGTTAAATTGCGCGGCCATTCCAACCAACCTGATTGAAAGTGAGTTGTTTGGTCATGAGAAAGGCGCTTTTACGGGGGCGATCAAGCAGAAACCGGGAAAATTCGAGCTGGCGCATCGAGGGTCCATCTTTCTGGATGAAATCGGCGCGATCGATTTATCCGTGCAGGTGAAACTGCTGCGGGTATTACAGGAAAAGGAGTTTGAGCGCGTGGGTGGGCAGCAGCCGCGAAAAATCGATGTTCGGATAATTGCGGCAACCAATAAAAACCTGGAAGAAGCTGTTGAAGAAGGCGGTTTTCGGGGGGACTTATACTATCGGCTCAATGTGTTTCCCATTTATCTGCCACCACTTCGAGAGCGAAAGACGGATATTTTATTATTGGCAGAATACTTTCTGGAAAAATATGCACACGAAAACAGCAAAGAAATTCGACGACTGTCAACACCGGCCATCGATATGCTCATGGCTTACCACTGGCCCGGAAATGTCCGGGAACTGGAAAATTGCATCGAGCGAGCCGTGTTGGTGTGCAACCAGGGGGTAATTCACAGCTATCACCTGCCGCCAACCCTGCAAACCGGTTCCCAGAGCGATACGTTGCCGATGCTTTCACTGGCCAGTGCTGCCAATAATCTGGAAAAGGAGATGATCATCGATGCGCTGAAAAATTGCCGCGGCAATATTACCGATGCGGCGCGCATGCTGCGAACGACGGTCAGAAAATTGGGTTATAAGTTAAAAAAGCTGGGCATCAATTACCGTCAGTATCGGTAGGGGAATCCGTTTAAATGAGCCGGTAAGCAGTGTCCGGCGTGTCGGGAGCCTCCTTCCATGATACCACTACACCGTCCGGGCCGACTCGCCAACGAACGCGAATCAGCGTGCCCTCACTCATTTTGGATTGAATGGAAAAAAGGCCGAACGATTGTTCCGAGCGCTCACGCATGCCGATTAACCCCAGACCCTTGCTTGAATTAACCCTGGAAAGCACATCCCGAAAATCAAATCCATGGCCGTTATCCCGTATTGCCAGTTCCAGGTCACCATTTTGGCGAATCAGGTTCAGATCAATCCGGGTGGCATGGCTATGTTTTGCCGCATTGCTCATGGATTCCTGTAATATTCTGAAAATAACGATTTTTAGTTCCTGCGGCACATCTTGTTCTTCCAGATCGATGTTGCGGTGAATGTTAATTTGACTGTAAATATTCTGAAATTCCCGGCAATGCCAGCTGATGGTAGCCAAAATCCCCAAGTCGTCCAATATGCTCGGCCGCAGATCCGTCATAATCCGCCGAACCTCGGAGATGTTTTGTTGCACAATCTCGATAAGGTCTTCGATTTTCACCCCTTGCGTCGGCGTGGGGCTGTTCATTTGTTTGAGTTTTTGTCCCAATGTAAATTTGATGGTCACTAAATTTTGTGCAATGGTGTCATGCAGTTCAATGGCGATGCGTTTGCGCTCGTTTTCCTGAGCGTTGAGAAGCCGGGCGGATAACAGCTTGAGTTCCTTTTCCGAATTTTTTAGTTCCGCCTCCATTTTTTTTCGAAGGGTAATATCCGCCAGATTCCCCAAAAGCGCGGGCTTGTCCCGATAGATAATTCTTGCGCTGTTTCGGGTTACCCAGATCACATCCCCACTTTTTGTCAAACCGCGGGCCTCATAGTCGGCGGGCACGGCATCCTTTTCCAACTGCTTTCTGCTATAGGCATCCACCATTGCCCGATCATAGGGGTATACCAGCCGCCAAGAGTCCATGCCGATGACTTCTTCATGGGTATATCCGTGAATTTTACAAAACCGGTCATTGGCAAAAATAATTTTTCCGTCCAGCTTGATATAGATTCCGGTCAGGGAATTTTCCACGAGCAAACTGTATTTTTGTTCCGAGGCGCGCAAGGCCTCTCCAATGGCAATGCGCTCCTGTATTTGCTGCTCAAGCGCCAGGGTTTTTTGCTTGAGTGCCTCTGTTCGTTCAAAGACGCGTTGTTCCAACTGTTCATGCGTACTTTGAAGCGCTCTTTGGGCTTTTAATTTGTCGGTGATGTCGATGGATACTGCAAGGGAGCGCTTCATCTTTCCGTAAGCGTCTTTTTCCGCGTAGATTGAGAGTTCAATGTCCATAAGCGAACCGTCCTTTTTAAGAAGTTGAAAAAGGACGTCTTTGCAACTGCCATTGCGCAGCAGCTTTGGCAGCGAGACCGCTTCCCATTCCGTGCGGGATTCGGGGGTCAGAAAATCAACAAAGTCCCGGCCGATGATCTCCTCTTTTTCATAGCCGAGCATTTTCAGCCAGTGATAGCTGACATTGAGAAGTTTTCCCGTCTTGTCCACGGAGTGAAGCATAACCGGCGTATGTTCGTAGAGCGTGCGGTACCGCTCCTTGGTGTCTTCAAGCGACGTTCTGGCCGCCACACGATCGGTGATGTCAATACCGCTTGCCAGAACATGCGGTGCGCCGTCGGTATCATGAAAGTACCCGTAATGCAGGATGAAGGTTTTGCCGTCCGGCGATTTCCATTCAAAAGCGACCGGCGTTTTGGTTTCAAGGACCCGTGTTGCCGGGCAATTATCGCAGGACGAATGGCAATTCAGGAAGATTTCGTTGCAGTGACGGTTATTGACTTCACCGAACATATCGGTAAATCTTTTATTGGCATAGGTGATGGCATGCGCTTGGGTTTGAACAAAAATAAGGCCCGGTAAAATATCTAAAATGGAAAAAAGCTTGTCCCGCTCTCTGGCAAGTGAGGCCTGGCTGTCCTTTAGATTTCTGAACAACAGCTCGATGGGGTTTGAAAAACCGGTAGTGATAATCGCCTTGTATATCAGGAAAAACCCCACACATTTAAGAATCTGCGCGGGTGGTCGGGTGTAATGATAGTAAAGAATATTCCAGGAATAACCGAATTCCGCCAGAGCCGCCAGCACCAGGGCGGCGGCCAGAAGGCGGCTCATTTTCGGCTCCATGAAGCCTTGATGCCGAGATAAAATAAACAGGGTTGCTAAAAAAATGAAGGCGATAATGAGATGACTGATATGCTTGAAGGGCGTAAAGCCGGCGACCGCTGTAAAACAATTCGGGAAAAGTTGCCAATCGAAGATGGCCAATAAGCAAAAACCGGTGATTCCGGCATAAAGGGTAAAACAGGCGGTCACGGTGGCCTTTCTGCGAAAAAAAAGAAAGGAGGCTGCAAAGGAAAGGCTTTCAAGATAACGCGCCAGAATCCAAAGCTGGGCCGCATGATTAATCATGCGCTCTTCCACTGCAGACATGGATTTGAACGGCAACAGACTGGCCGTGTCGATGGCTATTTTCAGCGAGGGGTTGGCCTTTAGGCAGACCAATTGGCTCAGATCGAGAACGCCGATAAAGAAAAACGCCGTGCCGAAAAAACAGAGAAAACTATTTTCCGCTATTTTCCGGGCATTCCAGGCAAGCGCAAAAACACAAAAGGATATAATCGCCTGAAACAGAGCGGCATATAAGTGGAACTGCATCAAGCCGTATAAATGAATGCTGTAACCGGTCAGCAGAACCGCAACCACCAGAAAGGATAGGAGAAAAATCCGCTCAGTTGATATGGCCGCTTTTTTCATTCGGTTCCTTATGGTCGCCTGTTTTCTGAATTCAGGTCAAAAATTCAACCAACCGTATTTGAATTTAAAGACACGAGTAGGTGCGGAAAGAAACAATCGGGTGCAAGGGGAAGAATGGCCCGGCCGGTGAAAAAAGGCTGTTCTTTAAGCCCGATCGGGCGAAACAATTACTGCCTTCCCATAAAAATTCAGCTAATTATAGCCGTTTTTGTTTTCATTGCAAGGATAAAAAACCCATTAATATGAAAGGCCGTTATCGGCTGTGAAAATCGGGTTTGAGTTTACTTGACATCACTTCGGGTGATCGGTAAGAATGAAAAAATCCCACATTTCTAATAACCGACAACCGATACAAAATCAATTCATACTTTCCACGAGTGAGTATCGTCATTTTATATGGGGTTTTTTTAAGGAAAAGACCTGAGGAGGTAATGGGGTATGAACACGGATGCTATTATTCACGGTGAAGCGAGCGGGCTGACCCGTCGTGACTTTATTCGCATAACAGCCCTGTCGACGGTCGGGTTTCTGTCCGGCTGTGCCGTCAATCCGGTGACCGGAAAATCGCAATTGATGCTGGTATCCGAAGACACTGAAATTCAAGTCGACAGGACCAACTCCCCTCATCAGTTTTCTTCCGATTACGGTGTCCTTCAGGATTCTGGGCTGAATACTTATATTCAGGAGGTCGGAAAAAGGCTGGCGGCAGGTACGCATCGGCCTCATATGCCGTATCGGTTTCAGGGTGTAAATGCGACCTATATTAATGCGTATGCGTTTCCGGGCGGCAGCATTGCCGCAACCCGGGGTATTTTATTGTCCTTAAACAATGAAGCGGAGCTATCTGCTTTGTTAGGCCATGAACTGGGCCATGTGAACGCCAGACATACCGCGCAGCAAATGTCAAAGACCATGATGGCGCAGGTCGTGGTCGGGGGGGTCGGCATGGTTGCCTCAACAAGAGGATACGGCCAGTTGGCCTCGCAGTTGGGAATGCTGGGCGCAGGCGCTCTTTTGGCGTCCTATAGCCGCGATAATGAGCGGGAAGCCGATGCGCTCGGAATGGAATACATGGTCAAGACCGGTTACGGATCTGACGGGTTTATCGGGCTCATGAGCATGCTTAACGGGCTTTCTCATGGCAAGCAAGGTTCGGCGGCCGACTTACTGTTTGCAACGCATCCCATGAGCGATGAGCGCTATCAGGCGGCTGTTGACCGTGCCGGTGAAACCTATGCTGCGGCTAAAAATAAGCCGCTTTACAAAGAGCGGTACATGGATAACACGGCAAAACTGCGCGTGATTAAAGGCGCCATTACTGCGATGCAATCCGGGGAAGAGGCCATGATGAAGAAAACCTACCACGAGGCGGAAGGCCGTTTTCAGACCGCCCTGAAGCAGGCCCCAAACGATTATGCCGGCCTTGTCATGATGGCCAAATGCCAGTTGGCGCAAAACAAGAATGACTCGGCCATCCGATATGCTGAAAAAGCCAAGGCGGTGTATCCCCAAGAAGCACAATCCAACCATTTGGCCGGATTCGCTAAAATCAGAACGAAACAATTCGATGCGGCGCTTGCGGATTTTGACGCTTACGATAAAAAATTACCCGGAAATCCCAATACACTTTTTTTCAGAGGATATGCGCTGGAGGGAATGGGACGGCGGGAGGCCTCCGCGACGGAATACAAACGTTTTTTAACCGCCGTCAATCAGGGAGCGCAAGCGCAACATGCCTACAAGCGACTGGTCGAATGGGGATATGTGCAGCCGTCATCTTCAACTGCCAAGTAAGATCATGCCGGGCTGCTTGAATTTCGGGATCTGTGTTTTTTTAAAAAATAACCCACCGCGGGCAACAGCGGGATCATCATGATTTCTTGCGGCAGGAATCTGTACCCCGCCAGATGATTATAGACCCACAGAGACGGCGCATTCAATCCGGATGCGTTTCCCTTTGTCAGGGAAAAGAAATGAACGAGAAGAAAGTCTAGAATAAAACCGATGAAAAACAGGGGGAAGGAAAGACAGCAGCACCAGAAAAGCCGAGGCCGGCAGCTCCCTTAGGTTGATGGGTCGTACCGACATGGCGGCTCCCTGTTGTGCTAAACGCTCACAGTATAAACGCCGCCTTGAGATGCCGGTTTTAAGCCGGCAGGCACGACGGATAGAGTGGTTCTTGGAATCGAGTCCGGGGATCCTTTTGCGCTATTCGATAATTTCCAGCACGATATGTTTTTTGATTTTGGCGGAAGAAGCGCCTAAAATGGCGCGAATGGCCTGAGCGGTTCGCCCCTGCTTTCCAATCACCTTTCCAACGTCCTCTTTAGCCACTCTTAGCTCGAGAACGGTGCTTTGCTGTCCTTTTACCTCGGTGACTTCCACTGCATCCGGGTTGTCAACTAACGCCTGTGCGATTTTTAGTACGAGCTCTTTCATAGATCAGCCTCCTGTATCCGCAATGGGAAAATTAAATACCAGATAGAATGCTTACACCATAAAAAATGTGCAATCTTATTTTACGCAAACAACCCGCGAAACCAACCGTGTTCATTGGGGCTAATGCAACAACCGATTTGCTGCACGCCGTCGCTTATTTTATTTCATGGGGCGAAAGCAAAGGCTTCGCCATGAAATGAACGCGCTTGGCTATTTTAACTCACTATAAACATTGGACATCTCGAATGTCAAATACAGAGTCCGCTTATAAGGATGTAACAAATTGATATTATGTAAAAATAATTAAAAAAGAACCCTGCCGTGAGTGCCGATGGCTAGTCCTCGGCCATAACCTTTTCTATCATTTCCACCAGCGGCGGCGGCAAGGGGCGCCATCGCGGCTGAATGGCTTTTTCTTCCCGCCAGACAAACTCGACAGCCTCATATCGTTCCGGAATGACACGATTTTCTTTTCCACCATAGGTAATGGGGGGGTAATACTCCACATACAGCATTCGCTGCGGGTCGATGTGAAAGTTGACGGTGAGTTGCGTGGCGATATGCCCCGCGCAGCTTCGGACGGAAAGGGTGCCGCCCGGGATATCTGAAACGACCACAATAACCGGTTTAATTGGAGTCGGTTGTTCGGTGGTTTCGCTTTTTAAATTGAAGATTCGAAGATAGCATTTGCCGCTGGCAAGCTTAAGCTTTCCCCCCCAACCTTCCCATTCAAATATGTCATCGTAGATTTTTTTCATTTCGACCCCGTTAAGCCGATTAAAAAGTTCGCTTCCTTACATCAAGGGCGTTTTGATTATATTGTTACAATGAATTGACGGATTGCAACCCAATAAAGCGAAACGCCCGGTTTTGCCGAGGGAGAACGGCAAAATTGTCACCGCGTTGATGCGTTGTAAATCCGCCAGAGTTTGTCCGGCAACTCGCGAACATTCGAGATGAGATTGTGGTGAAGGCTTCCATACAGGTTCGCTATTTGCGGATCCCGGGAGGGGGTGACGGTAATGGGCCGCAAATGGATTCCCTTGGCCCGTGCTTCCGCGATGGCTTTTCGTGTATCCGCCACCGCATATGCCGCTTTATATTCGGTATCATTTGGAAAACCGTCACTTAATGTGATCAGGAGGCGGACTTTCTTAGGCAGTTTTTCTATTTGGGAAACGGCATGACGAATGGCGGCGCCCATGCGGGTGCTTCGTTGGGGCGTCATGGCGCAGATACGGCTGCGAACTGTATCGCTCATCGGTTCATCAAAATTCTTGATTTGCCAGAAATCGACGCTCAGGCGACCGGTGCCGGAAAAGCCGGTAATGGCAAACTCGTCTCCCACGACCTGCAAGGCTTCACAAAAAAGCACAATGGCTTCCCGTTCCACGTCCAAAATCGTTTTTTGAGTGCCCGGTACCGGCGTTGCGGTGGATCGCGACAGATCTACCAGCAGCATGACCGCGACATCCCGTTGGTGTTTCAGCCGTTTATTATAAAGGCGGTCTGAAGGAATTCGGCCGATTTTCCGGTCTATGGCGGCGTCAATCAGTGCGCGATAGTCAAATTCATCGCCTTCCGTCCAATGGCGAAGAAGCGCAAGTTCCTCGGGCTTTAGAAGTTCAAAGGCATAACGAATCTTACGGACCAGACGCTGATTGGTGTGCAGCGCTTCCCGGTATGCATTCGCTTCCCGGGCAATGAGGGCTCTTTCCACGACGCGGACGTGATCCTTCTTGTAGTCGGCCATCCGCTCGTCCCATTCCGGATATCGGAAAACCGGCCCGGCCGAATCCTCGGGCAAAGGCGGCGGCTTATGGGTATCGTAACATTCGGACAGAATCGTGGCCAAAAACGGATTCAAATTTGCCGGCGCCGGCGAATTTTCCGTTGCGCCCGGCGTATGCTGCAGTATAAGCGCCAGTTCGTCCGATGAAATCCGGTCGTGGTTTTGTAGCAGGTGTTTTCGAAGGTCTGCGCGGTAAATGCGAATATGTTCTTTATCCAATCGGGCTTTGATGACGGATGCGAGTCGCTCTGTCATTGAATGTGCGGCGCGAACCAGATCCGGCCGGACACACCGTCCGAACGCAAGTGGTATGCCGGGCAGTATCGGGCGGATCAAAGGGTAGAGCGCAAGCACCATTCTGCCGGTGGTTTCCACGGTTGAACAAGTCTTCATAAAGGAGTCGAATCGGTTCAAAACAGCATGTATCTCATGAAATTCTTTCCCATCCGAATCCGGTAAACCGGTATGTTCCGGGCCAAGGATCAGTTCGACCGAGAGCCGTTCGGCAACGGAATACCCCTGGTGACCCTGAAATACGCGCGCTATTTCGGTGCTCAGGATCGGGTGTGCCCGACGAATGAGACCGGGATATTTATATTCCGTCAGCACGCGAAGGCGGCCATATTCACATAGACTGAACAGATCCCGGGCCAGTTCGGGATTTGAAAAAGATAGAAAAAATTGTTCCATATCCGTCGATTCGGAGGGATCGACCGTCGCGGGCACCCAATCCGGGCAGAGGGTCTGCAACCTTTCCAAATCAAAATCATAGGTGCCGAACTCATAATACCCGGCTTCAAGCTTTGTGAGCAATTTATATAATGAGATGTTCAGCGACTGAGTATCAAAGGTGCTGATTTCCTCCGGCAGGTAAATGAACCGATTGTCCGAGCAGACCATGGGCGCGGTGCCGGCTGAAAAGGCCGTTGCCGATAGCGCGGAAAGGGAGTTAACGGTAAGACCCACGTTGCCCATGCGGGCCTGAAGATAACGATTCAGTTGTGAGCGCACCTGGGATAGGTGAACCGATATTTGTAAGTCGCTTGCCATCCGGCGGGAAGAATAGGACGAAAGTCCGATGAAGGCGTTTCCGCGTGCCTTATTTTTTTCGTATGTTTCAAGTCCGGCCGTTACGAAGTCCGTCAGCGCCTCTTGACGGAGAAGGTGAAGCCCGCTTTCTATGGCGTCGAGAAAAGGGTCGATAAGATCCGTGGCGGCACTGGCGACGCGATATATTTCCTTAATTTGCCGGCTTCTTTTTTCGGGGAACAATCTCGTGATGGCCGTTGACAGCAAATGAGCCAAAGCCTTGGCGCGGTTGTAAGTCAAGTCCGTGGAGAAAGTTGTGGTCAGAAGATCCAGAAAGGCAATGGCGCTTTGGGGTTCGCCCGCCTCCAGCAAATAAGACAGGCATTGCAGGGGAGCGTCCAACAGATGCAGCCCTTTTCCGGAAAGAATGGCCATCGTCTTGAAAAACCGGTCCGGAAGACTTGGCTCCCCGCTCATCAGCACCAGTGGAAAATGCGCGGCTACGATTCGCCCCAGTGTCGCGCCTTGGTGGCCGGCGCTGTTAACTTCCCGCGTATAGCGGTCAAGATGAGCCTGGGGCACGGTTCCGATAAGGCGAATATATCCCGCTGCCAGGGTCCGGCCAAAAGAGGTTTCTAATGACAGCGCTCGAATGATGGTTTCTACGATACCGGATAACTCGCTGCGAGAAATCTTTCCCCCTTTTTGCCGGAGCTGCGTTTCAAAAGCGGCGGCAACCTCGGGATCCGCAACGGCCAGCCATTTGATGGGATCTTCCCGGAGCGGCGACATATCGGTTAAAAAATATCCTCGATTAAATCATCCAGTGTTTCCTGTAGCCGGTCATCGTCCGTGAGCGGCCGGCAAATTGCGGTGCGGCAGGCCGTTGTGGCGGGAATCTGTCGGCAAATCAGGTGCGCGGCATGGATCAGAAGCCGGGTGCTGGCCCCTTCCGTCAGTCCCTGCTCCCGAATATTTCGAATTTTTTGTGCGAGCGAAACCAATTTTTGAGCCGTTTCACGATCCACTCCGCCTTCATGGGCCACAATTTCGGTTTCATTCTCCGTGTGTGGATAATCGAAATCAAGCGCTATAAAGCGCTGACGGGTGCTTTGTTTAAGATCCTTCAACACGGACTGATATCCTGGATTGTAGGAGATCACGAGCATAAAATCGGGATGAGCGCAAAGCTCCTCCCCTTTTTTATCAATGGAAAGCGTGCGCCGACTGTCGCTCAAGGGATGAATCACCACCGTGGTGTCTTTTCGCGCCTCGACAATTTCATCCAGATAGCAAATGGCGCCGATTCGGACGGCCCGGGTCAGCGGCCCGTCCACCCAGACGGTCTCGTCGTTTTTTAAAAGGTAGCGCCCGATGAGATCCGAGGCAAAGAGATCTTCATGGCAGGCCACCGTGATCAGCGACTGGTTGAGCCGGTGGGCCATGAATTCCACAAAACGGGTCTTGCCGCAGCCGGTGGGGCCCTTGATCATTACTGGCAGGCGGGCATCGTAAGCAGCCTCGAAAAGCGGAATTTCGTTCTCAGAGGCAAGGTAAAAAGGCGCTTTTGTGGCCGAAGTCGGCCGGGTTTGCGGTATTTTCATGACAGGTCGCATTCTGTTTTTCATGGCGACACCGATCGCTTTTGGGTTCAATCGGTGTCGACGGCAAACTGAATCCTTGCGAAATTCAGGGTTTGCCCCTATATTCAATTGTCATTTTTCACGGCCGGAAGCGGTCATGCTGACCGGACCGGCGTCCTTAGACGGCAGAGGAATATATAACGAATGGAACCAAATAACAACCAGGAGGCGGTTCACCGCCTTACCTATGAGAGCAAAGAGATTGTGCTGATCGGCACGGCGCATGTTTCCAGGGAAAGCGCCCGGTTGGTGCAAGAGCTCATCGCAGAGGAGCAGCCGGACACGGTTTGTGTGGAACTGTGCGATTCAAGATACCAGACCATCCGCCAGTCGGAGCAATGGCGCGACACGGATATCATAAAAATTATTAAAGAAAAAAAAGCGTTTCTCCTGTTGTCGAATCTGTTGTTGTCCTCCTTTCAAAAGCGGATTGCCGAAAAACTGGATGTGAGGCCCGGTCAGGAAATGATCACGGCAATTGAATCGGCCGAGGCCGTAGGGGCAGATATTCATCTGGCTGATCGGGAAATCCGGGTGACCCTGGCCAGAACCTGGCGACTCATGAGTTTGTGGGACAAACTGAAGTTGATGTTCCAGTTGGTTCTGTCTCTGGGGGAAATCGAAGATATCAGTGAAGAAGATGTGGAGAAAATGAAGCAGCAGGATGTCCTGGAAAGCCTGCTTTCGGAACTGGGCCAGTCCATGCCGGTGCTTCGAAATATCCTGATTGATGAACGGGATCAGTATCTTGCGGAAAAAATTCGAACCGCCCCCGGAAAAAGAATTATTGCCGTGGTGGGTGCCGGTCATGTGCCGGGGATCAAACAATACTGGCATGCGAAGATTGACCTGGCGGTGCTGGAGACCCTGCCGCCCAAGGGCAAATGGTTCGGGTTTGCAAAATGGTTGATACCCATGGCCGTGGTGGCGCTGATTGTCTATGGATTTTATAAAGGCGGTGCCGCAGCGGGCACGGAAATGATCGTTTGGTGGATTCTTGCCAACGCTGTTTTGGCGGGCGCCGGCGCCCTGGTCGCGTTGGGTCACCCGTTGACCATTCTCTCCTCGATGGTGGCCGCCCCCATCACCTCTTTAAATCCGATGATCGCGGCCGGTTGGGTGTCCGGCCTGGTGGAGGCATTTTCCAGGAAACCTAAGGTCAGAGATTTGGAGAACTTGTCCGAGGACATTTTATCGGTGCGCGGCTTTTGGCGGAACAAGGTCACGCGGATTTTGCTGGTGGTGGTGTTTACCAATCTGGGCAGCACCCTCGGTACCTTTGTCGCCATGCCGTTTTTGGTGAAAATATTATAGCGAAACAGACCTCTTTTCTTTTGGGCAGGGTTATAAAAACCTCCCCATTTTCTGCACCAGTTGGTTTTTCGGCACGGCGCCCACCAGGGTATCGACCAATTGGCCTTTGTCGAAGATGAGTGCCGTCGGCGTGCTTTGAACATGAAACCGGGAAGCCGTCTTGGGGTTTTGATCCACATCGAGTCGGCAGACCCGGATTCGGCCTTTCCACTCCGCGGCCAATTGATCGATGACGGGCATGGTCATTCTACAGACACCGCACCAGGTGGCCCAGCAGTCCAGAAATACCGGTAGCGGAGACTTGATGACAAAGGTCTCAAAATTGGCGTCCGTGACCGTGAGGGGCCGATCAGACAGCAGGTTATCCGTTTGCAGCGGAGCATGGCATTTTCCGCATTTGGGGTGCTCTTGCAATTTATCTATCGGCACCCGGTTTTTCCCGCCGCATTCGGTGCATCGCAACACCAGCGGCTTTGCTTCATATTGAGCCGGATCAAGCGGTGCGTGACATTTACCGCATTTGGCCAGCGCTTCCGGGTTATGTTGCGTGATGCGGTTTTTAGCGCCGCAGGCATTGCAGGTTATAATCAGATCCGCGCGGTCATTCATTTTCCGGTTTCCTCCTACATCATGCCATAGGCTTTTAACTTCTTGTGAAGTGTTTTTCGGGTAATGCCCAGCCGTCGGGCGGTTTCACTTTTATTGCCGTCCGTAATGGCCAGCGTTTTGATAATGGCGGTTTTTTCGATTTCGGACAAGGGGACTTCGCCGGTAAACAGGTCGTTACCCGCGGGCGGGCCCTCCGGCCACGCCGGAATCGAGGCAATAACCGGTATGTCGGCCTCATCGAGAAACACGCCGCGTGCCAGAACGACGCCCCGCTCAATGGCATTCATCAATTCCCGAATATTGCCCGGCCAGTCATACCGAATCATTCGATCCATGGCCTCTGGCGTAAAGCCTTTGATTTCTTTTCGGTTTTTTTCGGCGAACTGAATCAGAAAATGTTGAGCCAGCAGGGCGATGTCCTCGCGCCGCTCGCGAAGCGGCGGAATGTCGATGTTGACCACATTGAGCCGGTAATACAGATCTTCCCGAAACTGCCCGGTTTTGATCAGCGCCGCAAGATCCCGGTTGGTGGCCGCGATGAGCCGGACGTTCACGGGAATTTCCTGCTCGCCGCCGACCCGGGTGATTTCCCTTTCCTGAATCACCCGCAGCAGCTTGACCTGCATGCCAGGTGGCATTTCGCTGATTTCATCCAAAAACAGGCTGCCGTTGTCGGCCTGCAAAAAGCGGCCGTCCTTTCGGCGGTCCGCACCGGTGAAGGCCCCTTTTTCATGGCCGAACAGTTCCGACTCAAACAGCGTTTCGGTGATGGCGGCGCAATTGATTTTGACGAAAGCACCCTCTTTCCGGGGACTGTTAAAATGAATGGCGCCGGCGATCAGTTCCTTTCCCGTACCGGATTCGCCGGTAATCAATACCGTGGCCTCGGTGGGAGCCACGCGCTCCACGGTTTCAAGCATTTCGGTGACGCCGCGGGAATTGCCGATGATGTTTTGACGCTTGAAGCGGCTCGCCAACGCTTCTTTTAACTGCCGGTTTTCTTCTTTAAGGTGAAGATGTTCCATGGCACGGGCCAGGGTCAATCGAAGCTTGTCAAAATCAAGCGGTTTGGTCAGATAGTCATAGGCGCCTCTTTTTAAGGCCGTGATGGCGGTTTCCACGGACGAGTAGGCGGTCATGATGATAATGGGAATGGCCGGGTTATAAGCTTTAATCCGTTCCAGAGCCTCCAGGCCGGACACTTTCAACATGCGAATATCCATCAGGATCAAGTCATAGGCCTGCGTCTGAACCATTTCCACGGCGACACCGCCGTCATCGGCCTCGCTGATGTGATACCCCCACCCGCCGAGAAGGGCTTTTAGCATGGTGCGGTGAGCAGAATCGTCATCCACGACCAGAATCATGGGTTTTGTGCTCATCCGTTACGCCTCCCGCACGGTGATTTCGGGCAACGGCAGCCGGATATTCATTCTCGTTCCCCGATTCACTTCGCTATGCACTTGAATTTCCCCCTGATGGGCTTCGATGATGTTGTGAACGATGGCCAACCCAAGGCCCGTGCCCGCGGGCTTGGTGGTGTAATAGGGATCGAAAATATGCCCGATATCCTCCGCTTCGATTCCGATTCCGGTATCGGAAACGCTGATCCCTATCGCGGGGGTATCCTGAATTTTTTCTACGGTGACGGTCAATTTTCCGCCGTCCGGCATGGCTTCGGCCGCATTTAAGAAAAGGTTCAGCATTACCTGATTGATCCGGTCCGGGTCGATATACCCCTCATGAATCTGCGGCGAAAATTCGGTTCGAATTTCTATTTTCCGCTCTTCCGCTTTCTGCTCGATCAGCTTGAGGGCATTTAGAATGAGTGGCGCGATCGGCACCCACTTTTTTATTATTTCAATGGGCCTGGCAAATTCCAGGAGTTGGCTCACCACGCGGTTGAGCTTGTCGACCTCCTGAATCATGATGCCGGCGATCTGCTGATCCTCCACTTCGTTTACATATCGTTCCTTGAAATAAGTGGCAAATCCCTTGATGGAACTTAACGGGTTTCGGATTTCATGGGCCACGCCCGCGGCCAGCCGGCCCACGGTAACGAGGCGCTGAGTCCGGGCGATTTCTTTTCTCAGCGCGCTTACCTCACTCATGTCCTTAAACAGGAGCACGGCACCGAAAGGCGTACCGGTTTCATCCTGCAAGCGGGTGGCGCTTATCTCCAGGGGAACGAGCCGGCCATCCGAAAGCGCGCACTCAATTTGCGTGTCCATTACCTGGTTCTCATTTAAGATCTCTGTTATCAGGGCATTGAGGGAAGGGGGCAGAAAGCCTTCACTCGGTTTTCCGGGAGCCTCCGATATGGGTAAGTGCAAAATGGCGCCGGCTGCCTGATTGATCATGGCGATATGGTTTTGCGGATCAATGGCCACTAATCCCATGGGCATATTTTCCACCAGATTGTCCGAAAAAACCTTGATTCTGGAAAACGAGGCCCGGGCTGAACGATACCCCTGCGCCAGGAATAAAAAGATGATCCCGCTGAAACCGATCAACAGGAAGACCACCCCCATAATAATGGTTTGCCTTACGTCCGCCCGCGTTGCTGTTTCGATGGCGCGCATATCCAGTCCGATAAAAATAACCCAGGCATTTGAAGGCGGAATATGAAGGCTTTCCAGAAGGGATTGAAATCGCTGCACGAGCTGCTGGTGGCGAGGCCCCATTCTGACGGGCGGGCCGGTGGGCATGAACTGGCTGGTAACTTCAAAGACCTTTTGTCCATCCGGGAAAACAACTTCCCGCCCGCTGACGGTGTCTGATTGCGCAATGGCCAAAAGATCCAACCCCTGCTTGTAAGCGGTTCCGATTTGAGACGGGTCGTTATGGGCCAGAATGTTGCCGCGAACGTCCGTCACGAGAAGATAGACGATATCGGGTTGCTGGGCTGTTTCCATCAGCAGCCGCTGAAGTTGAAATGAGTTCCAGTGCGTGCCCATAACCCCGGTGCGGGTGCCGGCTTCAAACGCGCGAATCAGCGCCGCCCCCTTTTCCAATAGAAGAAAGGCGCTGTTTTCTTTCTGGCGATTAATTGCTTTATAGGTCATGAAACCGAAGAGCGGCAGCAGCAGGGCTACGGTTCCGAGAAAAAGCCAGGGGGGCACCCCGGCCCAAATACGATGATGGTTGTCGGCGGATTCCATTACGTTCATAGTCAGCAAGTTGCGTGCCATAAAAAAACCGGGGCCTTGATCCTCGTTTCGGCCAATTTCCCACGGCAGGCAGGCCGCGCCAGGGTATTTTTGGAAGAGCGGCAGGCTGTTGGAGCGACAGCGAGTTCCTGCCGGTCTGGAAAAAATACCCTGGCGTGGCCTAAACCATGATCATGGCCTATAATTGGACTGAATCGATATGCGGTTGAATCGATTTTGTTTCAGTTGACGCTTGGTGTCGGATGGATATTTATTACCCAAAAATGCCGATGATGAGGCTTTTTCGTGGATATTAAGTATCCACCCTAACGAATGAATACAGCTTGTCCTTATGACCATTCCCTTTTCTTGTCATCCCGGCTTTTTTTAAACCGCTTGACAGAAAAATCTTGTTTTTCGTAGTGTCGTGTATCCTGCAAAAACCGGCATGCATTCGATTCCCTTTGCCGGCCCGCGGAGACACATTATGGCCACACGATTTAGTCCTATCACATTTTTCAAAAAGGCGGGCAGGTTATGTCCATTTTGAAGCATCTCTTTTCGCCGATTACCATCGGACCCATGACGGCACGAAACCGGTTGCTGATGTCCGCTATGAGCATTAATTTCGGGGTGGATGATCATAATTATGTCACCGAGCAATTGACGCAATATTTTGTTGCTCGGGCCAGAGGCGGGGTTGGCATGATGCTGGTAGGGGGAGGCGCCGTCCGGGCGGACGGCATCGAAGCGCCGGATCTTCCGGGATTATGGGATGACGGGTGTGTTCCGGCCCTGCAAAAAATGACGTCGGCCGTACGGCCTCTTGGCGCCAGATTCGGTGTGCAATTGATGCACGGCGGCAGGCAATGCATGCACGCGGACAAGGTGGCGCCGTCTGCGATCCCCGCGCCGGCCTTGGCCAAGGGGATTCCCAGGGCGCTGGCCGTTTCGGAAATTCACGAGCTGGTACAGGCGTTTGCAGCTTCGGCCAAAAGATGCCGGGCCGGCGGCTTTGATTTTCTGGAAATCCATGCGGCCCACGGGTATCTTATCGGTCAATTCCTTTCCCCCAACGCCAACCATCGAACGGATGCTTACGGCGGGTCATTTGAAAACCGCATTCGGTTTTTATTGGAAGTGTTTCGAGCCGTTCAGCAGGCCGCCGGGGATAAAATGCCCGTGGGGGTTCGAATGAACGGGGAGGACTATATTCAGGACGGATGGACACTGGACGACGCCCGGGCTCTGGCCGTTATTCTGGAAAGAGAAGGCGCGGATTATCTTCATGTCTCCGCAGGGGTTTACGGGGGCAGTGAGCTGACGATTCCGCCCATGTATTCCCCGCACGGGTGTTTTGCGCATCTGGCCGAAGCGGTCAAAAAAGTGGTGTCGATTCCCGTTATCGCGGTGGGCCGGATCAAGCACGCTGAAATGGCGAACCGGCTTATCAAAGAAGGAAAGGCCGATATGGTCGCGATGGGCAGGTCCTTTCTGGCTGATCCGGATTTTCCCGCAAAATCAATGGCCGGAGAGTTCGGCCGCATTCGACCCTGCATCGGATGTTGCCTGGGGTGCATTCATTCGGTGTTTCAGCAGGAACCCGGCGCCTGCGTGGTTAACCCGGATGTGGGCAGGGAATACCGGTTGACGGAAACCGTGCCAGTGAAGAGAGCCAAAAAAATTCTGGTCCTGGGTTCGGGACCAGCCGGTCTCGCTGCCGCGCGCATGCTGGCGCTTCGCGGCCATGAGGTGATGCTGTTTGAAGAACGGGGGCACTTGGGCGGTCAGGCACGCATCGCCTCCTTTTCGCCCGGTCGCGGCGAGATCATGGATATTGTAACCTTTTTTATCAAAGAGTTGGAGCGGTTGAACGTTCAGATTTGCCTCAATGTGTCCTTATCTGCTGAACGCATCTCGGCCCTGCAACCCGAGGAAGTGGTTGTCGCCACGGGCGCGCTTCCCGAAATGCCGATGATCAAGGGCTTGTTTCAGACACAAATGACCCTGCATCTGGTTACCGACATTCTTGAGGGCCGGGCAGGCGCTGGAGACCGGATCATCGTATTGGGCGGCGGTCAAGCCGGTCTCATGGCGGCTGATTTTCTGGCGGAAAAAGGAAAAGAGGTCGTGGTGCTGAATCGAAAGCGGCATTTTGCCGAAGAGCTTTCCGCAAATGACCGATACTATCTTCGCAATCGGCTGAAACAAAATGCGGTAAAGCTGTTCAAGCAGGCAAGCATTACGGCCTTTCTGGCTGACGGGGTGCGGTTCCGGTCAGCCGGAGAGGATATTCAGTTGAATGGCTTTGATACGGTGGTGATTGCGGAAAAAATGAGCGCCATTCGAAAACCCCTGGAACGGTTTAAGGGGATGGGTATGCCGGTGCACGTGATCGGAGACGCCAAATCCCCGCGGATTCTGATGCACGCCATCAGCGAGGCGGAAGCGCTTGGCCGCAGCCTATGATGGCAAATCCATAAGGAGTTAAATTTCATGCGGTTGCAATCCTGTGTGGCGCCGACTGGCGAGTTTTTTTACGGCGTCCATCAACCTGAATATGTCGTTGAAAATTTTCGTAAGACCGATGCCGTCATGGCGCTGGGGAAGACATCCAATGGCCGGGTTTTAAACAACACGGCCAATTTTCCGGCCGGCGCTGTTCCGGTGGCGAACGCCGAACACGTCTACGAGGTTCCCAATGCTTTTCCATTCCGAGGCACCACCTATATTCTGAAAAAATGGGCGGACCAAAAGGCCCGCGCACCGTACTCCATCGGTTTGCCGAAACCGCCGCACATCTCCTTTTCCCAATCGCTGAAAGACGGATTGAAAGAAAAGGAGATAGCGGTTCATTTTAAGGTCCTGCCGTACCCCCTTCAGCTGGCCCTTGCCGCAACGAGCACGGACCCTGAAGATCTTAAGCAATTGGCGGCACTGTGTTGCGACGTTATTCTGGATTCCGAAACGCACCAACCGATGGGACTGCGATATGAATCCACCGGCAACGTCATGCGCCCCGTAATTTATGACCAAACGCTTTTTGAAGTGCTGGCCAATAATTTCTATTTGCCGACCGCGTATAAGGAGGCCATGGTATTGCGGCCCGGCGCTCAGGGCGGCAGTGAGATCGTGGGTGAAAGCCGGTCCCCCGACGGGCAAAGCCATGTCTGGGAATACCTTCGGGCCAACAGCTATATTCCGTGGGGTCATTTTGCCGCGAATATGGCCCAGGACTGCATTCGATACCGCATCGAGGATCTGAGTCTTTCCGATATGACCGGCATGCGCCAGCTTTATTACCAGCGCACCTATAGCCGCATGGCGAAAGGACTGGGGATTGACATCCCGGCCACGCGCCGCGCCCTCACACCCGTGGAACTGGAGACGCTTCGGCAAAAAATAGCGGATAAAATGATCGTGCCCGATTCGGAAGAACTTCCCTTTACCGGCACCTTGTGGGGCTGGAATTTCGGGTTCGATTACGCGCCGAGCCGCTACCGGCTGCACGCTTCGCACCAGCAGATTCACCAGCAATTTGCGTTGCTGCCAGGCCGCATGCGCCGGGCGCTGTCAACAGAAAATGAGGAAGCCGCTCTTTTTTCCTATGCCTGCGGCGATCAGATTCAGGCCTTCTGTCAGGACTATTACCACCAAACCGGCAAACCCTTTTTCGACACCTATATTCGGGCGATTCGCAACAACACGCGAATGGATGCCAATCCTTCCGGGGAGCGCAGCCTGATCGTTTACGAGGATGCCCATTGCATGCTATTTGTGCCCAAAGCGCAAACCTCCCAATGGGAGCTGAATTTAATGACGCTCGCACCCGTGGGCAACATTCTGGAAACGGCCACGCAAACGCGCGCATCCCTGGATCACGCGATGCTGACTGCCGTCAAAGCGCTATCGGCCTTAGGCGCGCAAATGATTACCATCTTCGAGTACGCCAAACGATTTGACGCCGCTGATTCGGACCAGCGGCTCTTATATGTGTTCCTGCCGCGCCTGCCGGAATCCCCGGGCGCTTTCAGCGAAGCGCAACTGCGCTGGATCAACGGACATTATCCGGAAGATTTTGCCGTTGCCTGTCGCGCTGCAACTTGACCGGGCAAGGCAGCCGGTGTGAAAAGACATAGGATGGACGACAGAAAAATAGCACGCCACGGCAACATCCAGGCAATCGCATGCACGTTTAAACCACGGCCTTGAGCAGATCTGGGTTATCAGATCAAGGTCTATTTTTTTGTCCTTGACATTTTCTTCGCATAGCTATCTGCTTATTATTGAATACGATTCGGAGGAGATTTTTCATGACCAAGTCATTCCCGGCCGCAACGCCTTCCGCTACGATCATTCTTACCCGGCCGGCTGCGGTCGGCTTCGAAGTTTACCTTCTGAAAAGAAGCGCCAGAAGCAGATTGATGGCGGGCAATTACGTTTTTCCGGGCGGTATGGTGGATGCCATCGATGGTGAAGCTGAAAAGTGGCTGCCGCATGCGGATATGAATGTGGAAACCATTTCGCAGCACTTGGGCGGCGGGCTGGACTCTCGGGAGGCACTGGCCTATGGGGTGGCCGCCATTCGTGAGACCTTTGAGGAAGCCGGCGTGTTGCTGGCGCACTCAAACGGATCGACCTCGGAGAGCCTGGCGCAAGCCAACCGGCGGCGGGAAGCGGGTGATTTTCGGCCGGGATGGTTTCATGCCCTCATATCGGAAAACGCCTGGTGTCTGGAGCTGGGCCGGTTAAACCGGTGGGCCCATTGGGTCACGCCGCTTGAAATCAAGCGCCGCTATGACACCCGCTTTTTTGTGGCCGACATGCCGCCGGATCAGACTTGCCTGCCGGATGCGCTGGAAACCACTCACGGCATATGGGTCACCCCGATAGAAGGGCTTGAAGCGAACCTATCAGGCCGTATTCTCTTGAGACCTCCCACCATGGTCACCTTGCAAGCTCTTACCAAATTTAACAGCCATGAGACCCTTTTAAGAGAAATCGCAAACCGGCCCTGGGGCATGCCGATTCAGCCCCGGTTTATTCCGTTGGCGGAAGGCGGCATAACGATCGAGCCGTGGGATCCCGAGTTTGAGGCGGAACACATTGAGATCGATCCGAGCCGTCTTGGCGACAAGCTGTTGCCGGTGGGTGCGGATTTTTCCCGCGTCTGGCAGCATCAGGGGGTGTGGCGTCCGGTCGGCGTATAGGCATCCGGTGAACCGTCACGCATTTTTTCCCCAGGAAACAACCAGTTCGATCTGCCGAAGTGTTTCCGGGGATGCCAGGTTGAAATCAAATACGTTTTTTCTCAGTTTCTGAATGGTCCAAAGAACGCGTTTTCCCACTGCATGGCCATGCCTCGCCAAATAGCAGCCGATCACGGTTCCAGTCCGGCCTCTTCCGCCAAAGCAGTGAACATAAACCGGTTTGCCGGTATCGACATGTTGATCAATGGTATCAAGGATCGCCACCATTTGATCCGCACCGGGGGCGCTCAAGTCTTTGATCGGCATGCGGCTGAACGTCACTTCCACCCCTTCGGATTCGGCAAGGGATGAAAATAGCGATTCATACGGTGCAAACGGCTGGCCGGCGTGATCTTGTTCATCCGGTTCCATTAAATTAACGACATGACGAATGCCGTGATTCAGCAGATTGTTAAGGCGGCTTCGAGCGACGGCCTCGTTTTTAGACCCCGGATAGCATCCGGCCATCAATAAGCCGGGCACAACCCAATAGCAACGGTTGAAAGGAAGGGGGCGCATTTGTTGATTTCCTTATTTTGAAAAAGTGGCTTCTGAACATGCTTTTTTTATAGCGGATTTTCATTGACGCGACAACTCCCTCAACACGGGTGCGCATCGATTTTCCATTGCCGTGGCTTTCATTTTACTGGTATAGAATTAAGCCGGTTGTCCTCTTTCGCCGGTTTTAAATGTATCGGGCAAGGAATCAGATGGACTTCATTGTTAAGACAGAGACGGGCGCTTACGATCTTCATGCTGCGGTGCGAATGATCGGTGCGGATGTTTTGGTGGCTGTCTGGGGGGGGCAACAACCCCATATCGGGGCAGTGGCTGTTGCTCAGCCTCGGCCCAGCCTCAAGGATTCGACACGCATGAGCGCAACGGCCTCGGTCTTCTGTTTTCCGGGGCATAAGGAAGATGAGTTGGCCAAGGCAACCGCCACCACCTTAGCCGCGAAGCTGAACACCCGGACTGTGGTTACCGCAGGAATTCACTGGAATAACCTCGACGCGGAAGGCATTCGAACCGTCAACGCCAACAGCCGGCAACTTACGGCGTTAATTATTCAGCGGGTTTCATTCGAATAACCGTAATCTTTTCTTTTGCGCCATAACCAACGGTGAAAGGCTTCGCCTAATGCCCAAACGAATCGTTATCGGACTATCGGGAGCCAGCGGCGCCATTTATGGCGTTCGCATCCTTGAGCTTCTTCAGAATACGGATATTGAGACCCATTTGATTGTCTCAACCGCCGGCAGGGACACGATTCGCATTGAGACCGATTATACCCCGGAAGCGGTGGCCGCCATGGCAACCCGTGCCTACGATGATAACGATTTGGCCGCGGCTGTTTCCAGTGGCTCGTTTCTGACCGATGGCATGATCGTTGCGCCTTGTACCATCAAATCGCTTTCCGGCATCGCCAATTCCTATGCAACCAATCTGTTGGTACGGGCGGCGGATGTCACGCTGAAAGAAAAACGAAAGCTCGTCCTGCTCGTCAGGGAAACCCCGTTGCATAAAGGGCATTTGCGGCTGATGACCATGGCAGCGGACATGGGCGCGCTCATTTTGCCGCCGGTCCCCTCCTTTTACCACAAGCCGAAAACCATTCAGCATATCATCGATCATACCATCGGAAAAGTATTTGATTACATGGGGATACCTCATGAGTTGTTCGCGCGTTGGGGCGATGGAGCACCGTGACGGATACGGACTCTAAATCGCATGGCCGTTTTTTAAAAAACCGGCTCGACCCTGATCGGGCACCCCTTAAGGAGATAACCGTGTTTATGCGGAAAAGCGAGCATATTCGAATATGCCTGGAAGAAGATGTATCCTTTAAAAAAACAAATGGATTTGAAAAATACGAACTGATTCATGAGGCGCTTCCAGAAGTGAATCTGTCCGAGATCGATTTGTCCTGTACGGTATTAGGTAAAAATTTCGCCGCACCGGTATTCATCGAGGCCATGACCGGTGGTGTTGCAGAAGCCCGTCGCATCAATGAGAATTTGTCGGGTGCGGCCGAGCAATGCGGCATCGGCATGGGGCTCGGGTCTCAAAGAGTCATGATGCTGAATGCGGCCTTAACGGATACCTATCGCATTCGCCATACGGCGCCCACCATCTTTTTAGCAGGAAACATCGGCGCGTCACAGCTCAAGGAATTTGGTGCCGATCAACTCAAGCGGGCCATGGAAACAGTTGAGGCCGATGCCTTGGCCATTCACTTAAATGCCGCGCAGGAATTATGCCAGCCCGAGGGAGACACCGGTTGGGCGAACATATGGGCCGCCATTGAACGCGTGTGCCGGCAGGTTGAATTTCCTGTCATCGTCAAGGAGACCGGTTGCGGACTGAGTGCCGCGACTGCCAAAAAGCTGGAAAATGCGGGGGTTGCCTGTATTGATACGGGAGGTGCCGGCGGCACCTCGTGGGCCAAGGTCGAGCAATACAGGGGCAGCAAAAAGGCCGGACTTTTTCTCGAATGGGGAATACCGACCGCCGACTCCTTGTCTGACTGTATAAAGGCAGTGAATATTCCGGTCATCGCCTCTGGTGGCATTCGAAACGGCATGGAAATGGTGAAAGCCCTGGCCATGGGCGCGGCGATGGTGGGGATGGCCATGCCGTTTCTCAGGCCGGCGACAATATCCATGTCCGCTGTTGCGGAACGAATCGAAGCCGTTAAAAAAGAAATAAAGGCCACCATGTTTTTGATCGGCGCCAAACGTATCGCGGACATTGATATGGCAAAGATTCGTTGCATCATGCCATGTCCTTAATTCTTTTCCCTGCCATGCCTTCGCATTCGTTCGGCAGATTGCTTGAATCGCCAAATCCCACTCGGAAGAAAAATTTTGTTTTCAAAAGAGGTCGGGGTAGCCCATGATCGGCAAGCATCGCGCTGCCTTTTTAAATTGACTTTAATTTTAGCGAACTATAAAAATCACTATTTTTTATAAATAGATTATTTCCGGTAAGTCTTAAGATATCATTATGAAATTACATTTGGTTAGTCTCGGCTGCGCCAGAAATCAGGTGGACAGCGAAATGATGCTCGGCCGGTTGCAGGCACGGGGGTGGGCCATCACCGATGCGCCCGAAGCGGCCGAGGTGATCATTGTCAACACGTGCAGCTTCATCGAGCCGGCCGCAAACGAATCCATTGACACCATTTTGGCGCTTGCGGCATTTAAGCGGACCGGCGCCTGCCGGAAACTGATCGTGACGGGGTGCCTGCCCGAGCGTTACCGGGAAGAGATTGCCGAAAGCCTGCCCGAAGTCGATCTTTTCCTTGGAACCGGCGCATACGAACAGATTGAAACGGCCGTGCAGGATACGCTCAGGCCCGGCATGTGCCTGTTGCCGGACCCGAACCGGACCGAATTAACAACGGCCCATCTGCCCAGAGTCACCACCGACGCCCACACGGCCTATTTGAAAATCGCGGAAGGGTGCGACAGCCGGTGCACCTATTGTATTATTCCCGCGCTACGGGGAAATCATCGCAGCAGACCGGTTGAGGACTTGATAGCAGAGGCCCGAACGCTTATTCGGGCCGGTGTCAAGGAGCTGGTACTGGTGGCCCAGGACACGACTGACTACGGTGGGGATCTTATCCCGGCGGTAAATTTGAATCATCTGCTGCTTCAGCTTTCCGATTTATCCGAAGCCATATGGATTCGATTTTTGTACGGCCACCCGAGCCGCCTGGATAGATCATTGATTCAAACAGTGGCTCAGCGGGATAACCTGTGCGCGTATTTTGATATTCCCATTCAACATGCGGACGACCGGCTGTTAAAACGCATGGGCCGCGGGTACCGCCAAAGGGATCTGTACCGCCTTTTTGAAACGATTCGGGCCATTGCACCGAACGCGGCCTTACGAACAACCGTCATGGTGGGGTTTCCCGGAGAAACCGACAAAGATGTGGACACCCTGATTTCTTTTATGGAAACAATTCAGTTTGACAATCTCGGGTGCTTTACCTATTCCGATTCGCAGGATCTGCCGTCTCATCGGCTCCGTGGCCGGGTAACCGAGAAAATCGCGAAGGAGCGGCGCAATCGAGTCATGCGATGTCAGCGTGAACTCTCCGAGAAAAAAAATGAAAAATACCTCGGGCAAACACTGACGGTTCTGATAGAAGAGTCTCTGGAAGAAAATTTGTTTGCCGGACGGCATGCGCTTCAGGCGCCGGAAGTGGACGGCACCACTTATGTTCATCTCAGAGGCGCTAAGACTCGGCCGGCACCCGGCGATTTTGCCCAAGTGCGCGTTATTGATACCCTGGAGTATGATGTGGTAAGTGAAACCATATGAAACAAAATAAAAAAGAGTCCGCCGTAAAAAATGAAATCCTTCAAGCGGTAGCCCCGGATTTGGCGGACATAGAAGTTGCCCTTGAAGAAAATTTAACACCGCAGGTGGGTTTGGTAAAAAAAACCGCCCGGCACATTCTCTTTGCCGGCGGCAAGCGGTTGCGGCCGCTTCTGTCCATCCTGTCCACCCGATTGTGCGGACGCAATAAACCGGCCGACTTCACCTTTTCCACTATCTTTGAATACCTTCACGCTGCCACCCTGCTACACGATGACCTGGTGGACGGTGCTTCTTTGCGTCGCGGAAAACCGGTCGCCCACTCGGTGTTCGGTAATGAAACCGCCGTATTGACCGGAGATTTTCTGCTGGCCCGATCCTTGTCCATTGCTGCAGCCACCGGAAATCCGGCAATTATCGCGGTGATTGCCGAAATTACGGAATTGATGAGCCAGGGAGAAATCGAGCAGCTTCAAAACCGGGGCAGACTTGATCTCTCGGAGGCGGAATATCTGGAAGTGATTCGGCGGAAAACCGCTATCTTGATTCAGGGTGCCTGTCACGCGGGCGCACTCCTGGCCAAAGCCGGCGATAAACAGGCCACCGCCCTCAAAACCTACGGGTATCATCTGGGCATGGCGTTTCAAATGGCTGACGACCTGCTGGATTACACGGCGGACCCCCAAACCCTTGGAAAAGCGATCGGTGCGGATCTTAAGGAAGGAAAACTCACCTTGCCGGTAATATACAGCCTGGCCACGGCCGATTCGGCGGACCGCGATCGCATGGTGCAAATGATCGGAAACAAGGATGTGGGAATGGATGACTTTATCACCTTTGTCGGTCTGCTGACCGATTACGGCGGGATTTCCTATACCCGGAAAAAAGCACTCGCCCATGTGGCTGCCGCAAAATCGGCGCTGGCCGGTTTTGAGCCGCTGAAAGAACGGGATTTGCTGATATCTCTATCGGATTACGCACTGATAAGAAACAAATAAAGGGCGAACACACAGGTTCGCCCCTACGGGGTTGCGGGCAATAGTCAGCGTTAGGTATATTGACATTTTCTGATTCCCTTATAAAGGAAGGAAGAAATGATATGGCACAAAGACGGAACACCATCCTTCTTTTTTTTGTTTTGCCCTATCTGATGGGCGTTGGGGTAACTGAATTATCGGCCGAACCCACCGGAGGCGCCCCCACAAATCAGACCGTGGTGGAAGTGCTTGGTTTTAGCAACGTGTATTCGGACAACGTGGATGCCGCCAGAAACCAGGCGGTTTCAAACAGTCTCATCACCGCGATTGATTTGGCCGCCGGTGAGCTGATGCCTCAGCCCTTAAAAATCGAACGGTTTACGACCCTCAACCAGATACTTTATAACCAGCCTCAAAAATATGTCCTTGGGTATAAGGTTCTTGCTGGAATTTTAAGCGGCAAGGAATACCGCGTGCTGGTGGAAGCGACCATCTCCTTGGACATGCTTCAGGAACAGTTGACAACCGCCGGTTTGTTGCGGGAGAACAAATCCGTCCCCCGGGTTCTCTTCCTGATCAGCGAACAGAACCTGGAAGATATTTCACCCAATTACTGGTGGGGGGACGACGCGGCGGTGCTGGAGCAAGCGTGTGAAAACCAGATGGCCGAATCGTTAACGGCGTTGGGGTTTCAAGTGATTTCCCATGGTATTGGGCTGCCCCCCATGACCGGGGAAACCGCTACCGGCGCCGCCCTGCCTTCAGGACCCACTCCCAGCGATGCTGAAGCATCGGCCATCGGAAAGCTTTTTGAGGCTGATATGGTTATTGTCGGCATGGCCAAGGCCGAAAACGCGGGCAATGTCATGGGTGAGAGCCACCAATCGTTTAAGGGAGAATTTGCCGGCCGTGCCCTTCGAATAGAAACTGGAGAGAAAACCGGGGAAATCTCCAAATCCACGGTTGTCATGGATTCCGATGGCATCACGGGTAGCCGTTTGGCCTTGAAAACCGTCGGCAAGATGGCAGCGGAAGCCATGGGGCCGCAGGTGATGGCCGCATGGCAGCCAAAAGCCGTTGAAAATATCACCTTGATCATGATTATCGAGGGAACCCGTAATCTTGCAAATTTTGTCAAATTCCGGAATTTGCTTCAAGAATTGCCCATGGTCGGCAACGTTGAAACCAGCAGCATCAGGCCAAACGAAGCCACGCTTTCGGTTCAGCTAAAGGGCGCGCCTCAAACGCTTGCCGATGCGATCATGTTGAAATCCTTTGATTCCTTTGGTATCAATATTACGAGTATTTCAGAGGATAGTATCTCTCTTTCACTGGTTCCCAAATAGCGCGCAGTCGGTTCCGAGCAGGTACTGAGCGAGCGGTTTTTTTAGGTGGGGGGGCAACGCAACCGTGCAAAACGCGGGTAAGCAGATCAGCATACCGAATATCATAACTATCGCCCGAATTTTGATGACCCCGTTTTTTGTCATTTTGCTGCTCAAAGAACAGTTTGGCACCGCGTTGTGGGTATTTATTATCGCAGGTGTCAGCGATGCACTGGACGGCCTGATCGCAAGGGTTTTCAATCAGCGAACGGTATTGGGCGCCTATCTGGATCCGATCGCGGACAAACTGCTTTTGGCAGCGGCTTTTATCAGTCTGGGGATTTTGCATATGGTCCCCGCCTGGGTGGTGGTGATCGTGATTACCCGCGACATACTGATTCTTGTGGGGCTCGCTATCATCTCTCTTACGAACACCCGGCTTCGCATTTCTCCCAGCTTTGTCAGTAAGTGCACCACCGGCTTGCAGTTGGTCACCATCGCCATGACATTGCTTCGCCATGAGGCCAACTATCTGAATGCCGCACTTCCCGTTTTCTTTTGGTTGACCGCATGCTTTACTACTTTATCCGGCCTGCATTACATCTACGTGGGAATGAATATCCTGCAAACGGGAACCAGTTCCGATGGGACCCAAAAATAAACGTCGCAGGTATTGAACGCATCGGCGATTCGATATAGAAAAAAAGAGGTGTGGTGTAAATAAAAAACACCAAGCGCGCTTGAAAGGCTGGTGACTATGAAAATTGTCAGCATTGCCGTTAGCAAGAAAAAAGGAACGCGCAAAAGCTGTATTAACGCAGCTCGGCTGATTGAAAATTTTGGAATGGAAGGCGACGCTCATGGTGGGGATTGGCATCGGCAGGTCAGTTTTTTGGCCGCCGAGAGTATTGATAGCGCCAGAGCAAAAGGCCTGAATGTGACCTTTGGTGATTTCGCGGAAAATATCGCGACCATCGGCATCGACTGGAAAACCTTGCCCATCGGCACAAGGGTCAGGTTGGGAAAAACGGCAATGGTGGAAATCACACAGATCGGCAAGGAATGCATTAAAAAATGCGCCATTTTTTTCCAGGCAGGCGATTGTATCATGCCGAGAGAAGGCGTGTTTGCCAAGGTGTTGCGCGGCGGTGATATTCAAATCAATGATTCGGTGAAAATCTTGAGCAACGAATAGGAGCTATTGCTTGGAATCAAGTGTTTCCCATCCGGCTACCCACTGGGGGCCGTCGATAGGCCGAGAAACCGCCGTTGACCGGCTCATCTCCGAAGAGCCATTGGCTATCCGCCTGGAAGGCAAGCCCTATGTCGTGGTCATGCGGACGCCGGGCGATGAAATCGCTCAGGCAGCAGGCCTGCTTCTGGCGGAAGGCGTGGTGGATGGGCCCGAGGATTTTGCCTCTTTGGGCGTTTGTGAGGCTGAAAACACCAACGTTGTCACCGCCACCCTGACACCGGAGAGACGCAAGCACATTCCCGATAAACTCGACCGGCGGGAATATATCAGCCAGACCAGTTGCGGTATTTGCGGAAAAGAGGTGGTTTCGGATTTATATCAGGAGCTTCAGCCCCTATCGGATGAAACCGTATTTGACATACAAAAGGCACTTGCCTGTCTTGACGCATTATCCGGACAGCAGCCCCTTCGTCGGCAAACCCGGGCCGCTCATGCGGCGGCCATATACGATGCCGGCTTGACCTGCTTAAGTATCGCCGAAGATGTCGGCCGCCATAACGCACTGGACAAAGCCGTCGGCAAGCTTTTTTTGGATCGGCGATTACCGTTGGCAAAACTGCTGATCCTATCATCCAGAATCAGTTATGAACTGGTTCAAAAAGCGGCCAGAGCAAAAATACCCGTCATTCTGGCTTACTCCCGGCCTACCTCCTTGGCCGTCGCGCTCGCGGACAGGTTGAATATGACCCTGGCCTGCTCGGACGGCGCGTCCGGCCTCTACCTTTTTTGTGGCAAAAAACGGCTGAAACGCTGACATGGGCGCTTCCCTGAAAAAGAAAATCGGCATCGCCTCGCTGATCATGATGGCTTCGGTGATGGCTAGCCGCGTGATCGGTATCTTTCGTGAGAGCGTCATTGCCTATATCGGCGGCCGGGGTGTGGCGGTGGACGCCTATCAGGTGGCCTTCATCATTCCGGATATTCTCAATCACATCGTGGCGAGCGGATTTTTATCCCTGACCTTTATCCCCATCTTCTCAAAATACGTCGCGCAAAACAGGGAAGCCGAAGGGTGGCGCGTGTTTTCCATCATCTTAAACGGGTTCGGGTTGTTGCTGATCTGTTTGCTCGTTGTGTGTGAATGGGCTACACCCGAGCTGATCGCCCTGGCCGCTCCCGGCTGGAATGATCCGGCCGCCACGGCAATGGTGATCACGATGACCCGGATCATTTTACCGGCGCAGTTTCTCTTTTTTTCTGGCGGCATGTTCATGGCCGTGCAGTTTGCAAAGGAAAAATTTTTCCTGCCCGCGCTGGCGCCGCTGATCTATAATGGCGGCATTATTCTGGGCGGCCTGCTTCTGGGACCGCAATTGGGCATGGTCGGGTTTGCCTGGGGCGTTCTGGCCGGCGCTTTTTTAGGAAATTTCGCCTTACAATACCGGGGCGCGAAACTGCTCGGCATGAAATGGAGCATTACGCTCAAGCTTTGGCACCCTGAGCTGGTCAATTACATTAAAATCACACTCCCCTTGATGTTCGGGCTTACCATGGCGTTTTCCCATGAGTTGTTTATTCGCTTTTTCGGCTCTTTTCTGCCGGCCGGCAGTATCTCGGGCCTTAATTATGCCAACCGGGTGATGCAGGTATTGGTAGGCGTCTTCGGCCAGGCCGTGGGGGCTGCCACCTACCCCTTTTTATCCAAAATGGTGGCGGAAAATAACCTTCATGAGGCGAACCGGCTTTTAAATCAAACCTTGCGGTATCTGGCATTGATTATTCCGGTGGCGGCGCTGGTCATGGTACTTCGCCATGAAGTGGTGGCCATTCTGTTTGAGCGGGGAAAATTCCACGCCGCGGATACGGCCCAAACGGCCAGAATGCTGATGTTCATGATGCCCGGCGCCGTCGGTTTTGCCGCCCAAACCCTTGTGGTTCGAGGGTATTACGCCACTCAAAACACCTGGTTCCCCACCCTTTTCACTACCCTTGCCGTGCTGGTGAGCCTGCCGGTGTACTACCTTGCCATGCGCGCCTTCGGCCCGGTGGGCATCGCCTCGGCGGGCGCCGTTTCGGCGATGCTGCAGGCAAGTCTGCTGTTTACCCTGTGGAACCGGCGCAGCGACAACCGGGAAGCCCGTCAGGTGCCCCTGTTTTACGGCGGCATGACCTTGTTGGCTATTCTGACCGGGATTTTTTTGGCATGGTTCAAGGGCGCGGCACTGGCAGGCTTGGAGGCGACCTCTTTTTGGGGCTATATCCTGGTCTGCGGTGCCACCGGGATGATGTTTCTGGCCGTGTTGGCGGGCGTCGGGTCTTTGTTTCGCATCGCGGAAATCATGGAACCGCTCCGCGCAGTTGTATCCAAAGCAAAGCGAATCGGCAGGCCGGTCTGAAACCCGGGAAGAGTCGCTTTCGTTATGGCGGGCTGATCAAATGATCCAGTATCAAACCGTAAAAATGGCTACCGCCGCCCGAGCTAAAAGACCAGCCCAAGTGGAAAAGGCAGCCCGTGCATACCAGGGTCCGCCATGAATACCCGGCAAACCAGGTAAATTCGTTTGACCAGGGCCCCGCATAAGCACAACCGGTGACGCTTTGAAAGCAGCCGATCTCATAGACCAGCCCCTGCGGGTTTGAAAAAATATGCTGATGGGCACCGTTCACGCTGATTCGATCGCTCGGCCGGGCAATCACCTGCCGGCACTGTCGGCAGAGAAGCAGCGGCTCCCGGCCGGTCGTCGCTGCTTTCTTTTCTACGACAACGGATTCGCCGGGTGCATCCTTTAAACAAACCGCAGGGGTATTCGTTGATAACAGTCGAATCATACCGTTATAAGGGTTGCCGGTTTGCTTTCTTCTTCGGCTGTTGGCGCGGATAGGGGTCGTTGGTTTCCATTGTTGGCGTTCACCAGCACGGTTAGCGCGGCAACCACTTCTTGAACCTGTTGACTGACCGTTGCCGTTCCCTTGGCGCTTAAATTCGAAGTATCCGCATGATTCTGATAGGCTTTGGCTGTTTTCTCAATATCCGCCACTGTCACCCGCAGCGCCTCTAATCCCTGAACCTGCCGGCTCGCCGCTTCGGCGATTTCTTTAATGATATGCGCCAGGCGTTGCAGGATTCGGTAGTTATTTCCACCTTCATCATGAATCTGATTATTTTTCGTTCCGGCTTCCCGCACCTGGCCAACCGTATTTTCAATCAGCGCGGCTGTGCTTTGAGCCGCCTGAGCGGATTTAAGCGCCAGATTTCTCACCTCTTCGGCCACAACGGAAAATCCCGCGCCGGCTTCCCCCGCTCTGGCGGCTTCCACGGCCGCATTCAACGCAAGCAAATTGGTCTGAAAGGCAATTTCATCAATCGTTTTGATGATTTTCTGTGTTTCCTCACTCGCGGAAATTGCCTGGTTCAGGGTCTTGCCCAACTCTTTTCCCAGGGTGCCCATTTTTTCACCACTGGCGGCAAGTTCGGACTTCATCAGCAAGTCCGCTTTGGATGCAGCCATGGCTGTTCCGCGGGTTAACTCGTTTAGTTCCGTTATAAGCCCGCTTGTATTCGCAATGGATTCGATCTGGCGACTGGCGCCGCCGGATAGCTCATGGGTAACCGCCGCCAAAGCCAGCGCGGCGGAACCCATGTGAACGGTTTCGCTGGACAATTCGGAAAGGCGATTCCCGATCAGCCGGGAAAGGGTTACGGAAAGCAAATACCCGATGCCCAGCACCATGAGAATGGATGCAACAGCCCATAGGATGATTCTTTTTTCAAGCTGCGCGCTCAGCATACTCAAATTTTCAAGCGCGGTTGCTGATAGGGAGGCGGTTGTGGCGCGTTCCATTTTGCTCATAGAATGAACGCCAACACCGCCAACACCGGCAATGACCAGGGCGCAAATTAAAAAGCTTAAGAACAAGCGGGTTTTTAACGTCATCTGTTGATATAAATGCATACCAGTTTCCTTTCGCAGATTGAGAGGGTGGGTTCATCTTGGTCGTGGAAACAGCGCAGCAGCATCTTGAAAGCGCGCACGGGGAACAGATGGCATATTTTATTTAAAAATTCAATGGATATCTGTTTTTTTGGGTATATAATAATATGGTGAGGGGGTCATCGCCGATTGACGCGAAATTGTTTTCGTGGCACATTGACAACCAAAAGCGATGTTGTTTTTAATTCAAGCCTTCGACATACCCGGGCAGGGGAGTGACATGGAAAAAATAGTTATTTATATCACAGTGGGCAATATCGAGGAGGCAAAGAAAATAGGCCGAAAATTACTGGAAGAGCGCTTGGTGGCATGTGTTAACATGATTGACGGCATGCAGTCCATGTACTGGTGGCACGATGCCATTCAGGAAGATATGGAAGTCATTCTTATCGCAAAAACCACCAACGCCCTGGCGGCAAAGGTCATTAATCAAGTAACAGCGCTTCACAGCTACGAGATTCCCTGTATCGTCAGCTTGCCAATCAAGGACGGCAATCCCGCTTTTCTGGAGTGGATTGAAAAGGAAGTAACAGAATAACGCAATGCCGCACCCTTCGGCCGCAGAGAGGAAAAATGGAAAAAGATTGCCTGTTTTGCAAGATTTCCCATGGTGAAACCGACACCCCCTTGTTGTTTGAAAATAACACGATCGTCGTATTCCGGGACATTAATCCCCATGCACCCGTTCACCTGCTGATCGTCCCTAAAAAACATATTCGCAGCATCAACGATCTGACCGAGAGCGATCGCGACATCGTGGCGCAAGCCTTGATAACGGCCCGGGATATGGCCAAGGAACACGGCATCGATTCATCCGGGTACAAATTGCTGTTCAACGTTGAAAAGGGCGGCGGGCAGGTTATCTTTCATCTTCACCTGCACTTGCTCGGCGGATGGCAAAAATAAACCTGAAAAAATAAGCCCTTGCCGGGAGAAAGCCCTTTCCCGCGGCGTTGCGGTTGTTTTATTTCGTTTGGAATTGAATCATGGGGAGCGTCTATCAGCATCCCGGATCCGGCGTGTTGGGCTTAAATTCTTTTTTGAATTTGGCACGGTGGCATTTGCAGTATTCCACGAAAAAGCTGTGTTCGTCCACATTCGCCATTTTAGCCTGAAGTTCATCCATGATCTGTTTATCCATGCGCTTGACGGCGGCTTCGTAATTGATTGCAACACCCTGTTCATTTTTAATCATCATGGTTGCCCCCTTTCTCCCTGCTGCACGGTTCGGTTTCAGGATTCATCGGTTTTTTTCAAGCGGAACAGCCTTGGGTTGATCATAATATCAAACCCGTTCGGAAAGCAACCATGACGAGACGCGCTTAAAAAAATAACTTGTAATATTAATGCGCTATCACGCAACGTCCAGGGAATGAATTCTATTTGAAGGTCCCTTGTTGCCATCAAGCGACAAAAGCGATATGAGGAAAGAGAAGATGTCTGCCGAAAAGGAAACATTCTTCCCTGTCGTATGGGATAGCGCGCTGCGAAATCGGAAGACCAAACTATGGGCTTTTTAAGCGGAATAAGCTATAATTTTAGAGGGTTGGTGCTTGGGTTGCGAACGCCGAAGTTGCTTTTTCTGGGATTTGTCCGCTTTGCTGCGCTGTTTATTTTAACGGTCATTCTCGGAAGCATCTTGGTTTTGCATCGCCAGGATATTCTCTCCCTGCTCTGGAATGTACCGGAAAGCCAGTGGCTCCTTTGGGTATGGCATCTTCTTTCGTGGCTTCTTTCTCTATTGCTTTTTGGCGTTTCAGCCCTTATCGGCTTTTTGGTTTCACAACTTTTGTTCAGTGTGCTGATCATGGATGCCATGTCCAAAATCACCGAGAAAATGATTACCGGCGGACTTGCGAGTTCATCAACGGAAAGTTTTTGGCATCAGTTCGCCCAATTGATCATGCAGGAGATTCCCCGCGCGATCTTACCCATAGGGCTATTGACCATTCTGACGGTAGCAAGCTGGATTACCCCGCTGGCCCCGGTTATTTCAGTTATATCATCGTGTTTGGCCGTGATCTTTCTGGCATGGGACAACACGGACTTACCCGAAGCCCGTAGCTTGGCGCCGTTTAAACAACGGTTTAAATTTCTGCTCAACACCCTGCCGTTTCATTTCGGGTTCGGCCTGCTGTTTCTGATTCCGGTCTTAAATGCCGTCCTGTTATCCTTTGCGCCGGTCGGTGCCACGCTGTTTCAAATTGAGCGCAGAAAGCAGCAGGGCAACGTGCCCGGATAGACGGCGATATGATGATAACCTTTGAACCCATTGGTGTGATTCGATCCTGCTACAAGGAAAAATTCGGTATTCCCCGGCAGGCGGGGCTTGTGTCGCAGGCCGAAGCCATACTGGAAATGCTTCCGCCCTACAACCGGGAAGAAGCGTTTCGGGGGCTGGAGGCGTTTTCTCATATCTGGGTGGTATTTCTTTTCCATGACATTGACCATCGCGCCCGGCGTGCCACCGTCCGCCCGCCACGGTTGGGCGGCAATAAACGCATCGGCGTGTTTGCGACCCGGTCCGGTTTTCGGCCAAACCCCATCGGAATGTCCGCCGTGGCGCTTGACGGCATCCGGTATGTGGACGGTGTGCTGAAGCTTCATCTTAAAGGGGGGGATTTTCTGGACGATACCCCGGTGCTCGATATCAAGCCCTATATCCCTTATGCGGATTGCCTTCCTGCGGCCGGCGGCGGCTTTGCCGCAAGTCCGCCCGAAAAGCGATTTGACGTTATCTTTTCAACTGCCGCCGAGGAGCGCTGCCGATGCCTGGCAGGAGAGCTGCCGCACCTCAAGGCATTCATCACCGGCTTGCTTCAATCCGATCCGAGGCCCGCTTATTATGAGGAAAAGCCGGCCAAAAAGCGTTTCGGCACCCGTATCTATGATTTTGACATTCAATGGGAGTGCGGCGATTCTACCGTCCATGTCATCTCGATTGACCGGTGAGAGCACATAGCGTCGATTTCGTAACGCTCCCATGCAATTGCTTTTGATGCGTCTCTTTTTATATTTTCCCCATAGGATGAGGACGATCTGATGAAAATAGCGCTTTTTTCCGGTTTCAGGTTGGTGATGGTATTGCTGCTGGTTCTTTTAATTCCCACCCAAAGTCCCTGCAAGGATACACCGGCGCTTTCCCTTCCAAAGGATCTTGCGGACTGGAGCGCCTGGGTGCTTTATGGAAAAGAACGCGCACTTTGCCCGAGCACATACAACGACGGCGAGGCGCTGCGGTGTCAATGGCCGTCCCGGTTGCAACTGGACATTGATGCAACATGCGCCCGGTTTGAACAATCCTGGCTCATGTTTGCGCCGGACTGGGTTCCCTTGCCCGGCAGTGCGGACACATGGCCCCAATCGGTGATGCTCGATAACACACCGGTACCCGTATTGACTCGGAATGCATCTCCTTACATACGGCTGCCATCCGGAGAGCACCGGGTCAGCGGCCGGTTTAACTGGAAAAAAATGCCGGAAATGATACTGGTTCCGCCCACAGTCGGGCTCGTGGATCTTCAAATCAACAACCGGAAAATCGATTTTCCGGAGCTTGATGAAAAGGGGCGTCTCTGGATTCAGCACCGAAATGAGGCAGGCGCCGAGGAAGAGCGCCTCTCCGTTCGCCTCTTTCGATTGATAGACGATACGATTCCCATGCAGATAACCACCCTTGCCCGAATAGAGGTATCCGGTCGTCCCAGAGAAATTCGGCTGGAAAACTTATTACCGGATAACGCGATTCCGCTCCGTCTGGAATCCGTC
This sequence comes from Desulfobacterales bacterium, assembly GCA_034003325.1. Taxonomy (NCBI): domain Bacteria; kingdom Pseudomonadati; phylum Thermodesulfobacteriota; class Desulfobacteria; order Desulfobacterales; species Desulfobacterales bacterium. The sequence continues at coordinate 48,718 of JAVEYW010000002.1, read as the reverse complement.
TTGCCGGCAAAGCTGACCGCCGAGGGTGCCCTGGTCTGCCAAGTCAGACCCGGCCGGTGGGAATTGAGCATCACCACGCGGCAGCCGGATTCGGTAGCCCAATTATCCTGCAGGGGCGCCTACGGAGCGGAGGTATGGTCGTTTCAATCACGGAATCATCTGCGCATGGTGGAAATATCCGGCGCCCCGTCCGTGGAACCGGACAGGACCGATATGCCGGAGCACTGGAAAGGGTTGCCCGCCTATGGGCTCAATGCCGATACCATCATAAAACTTAAAGAAATTCGCCGTGGTGATCCGAACCCCGCACCGGACCGGCTGGCCCTGCATCGCACCTGGTGGCTTGATTTCGACGGAAGCGGCTATACGATTCAGGACACCATCACCGGCACCATCAGCCGTCAGTGGTATCTGGCCATGACGCCGCCGGGAGAACTGGGACGAGCGGCCCTTGACGGTATTGATCAGCTCATCACTCAGCAAGGCAAGGATAATTTACCGGGAGTGGCCCTGCGACGGGGAAATCTCAACCTCGTGGCCGATTCCCGACTGAATTTAAATAGGCAGCTCCTGCCGGCGGTCGGATGGCAACAGGATTTTGAAAAAGTCTCTGGCCTTCTGCACCTGCCCCCGGGCTGGCGGCTTTTGGCCACTAGCGGTGTGGATCGCATTTCGGGTACCTGGATACAAAAATGGAGCCTATTGGATTTTTTTCTGGCGCTGATTATCAGCTTATCTGTTTTTAAGCTGCGCGGCTGGAAATGGGGAATCATCGCCCTTTTCACCATGATGCTGATTTTTCATGAACCCGGTGCCCCGCGTCTGGTCTGGCTGCACCTTATTGCTGCTTTGGCACTGATTAAGATATTGCCGGACGGATGGGTCAAAAAGGGGGTTAGGGGGTGGGGATTTGGCGCTGCCGCAACCCTGTTGGTTTTGGCCATCCCCTTTATGGTGCAACAAATCCGTTGGGGGGTGTATCCCCAGCTTGCCCCTGTCGGCTGGACCGCAGGCACCGATCGCGCCGGAATGCAAACGATGGCGCCGCCCTCGTTTGAAGCAAAATCGGATCGGGAGGGGATGGGTGCTGCCACCCTTAACTATTTGAAAGAAACGAAAACGCAACCGCTCCTCCCCTCAGCTGCGCCCGGAGAGGCGCCAATGCCGGCGCAGGCCGTCCTTGCCACTGATCCCGACGCGTTAATTCAGACCGGCCCCGGATTGCCCACCTGGACATGGCGAACCTTTACCCTTGCCTGGAACGGTCCGGTGGAACGAACCCAAGCGGTTCGGCTGTGGCTGCTATCTCCGGGCGTCAATCTGGTGCTGGGCATTCTTAGAACCCTGTTGCTGGCTCTTCTGATCGTAGGACTTTTAGATATGCGTCTCTGGTGGCAAACCCTGAAACAGAACCTCCCGGCAATGGGTGTCGCATCGATCCTTGTCCTTATTCTCCTATCCGGCGGAATTTCCCGAAAGGCACAGGCCGCCTATCCGCCGGAAGCCCTGTTGCAGCAGCTTCAAGAGCGGCTGCTGGAAAAACCGGACTGCCTGCCCGATTGCGCCGATATCATGAGAATGGCCGTGACCATCGATCCGGACCATCTTCAGGTCATGCTGGAAATTCATGCCGCCGCCGATACTGCCGTGCCACTGCCCGCAACCCGCTCCGCTTGGACACCGGAAGCCATTATGATGGATCAACAGCCCCTGCCGGGCCTTTCGCGAGATGAAACCGGCACGCTCTGGGCGCTGATTCCCGAAGGCGTTCACACGGTCGTGCTGACCGGAAAAACCGCCGGCGATGTGATGCAGCTTCCCCTGCCTCTTGCACCGCATTCGGCCGGGGTTGAAAGCACGGGATGGACGATTCGAGGCATTCACCCGGACGGTTCGGTGGACACCAGTCTTCAAATGACCCGAATCACCCCCTCGGCATCGTCCGAACCGGGACAAACAAGCCAGCCGCTTTCCGCCTTTTTCCATATTCAGCGCGTCATTCACCTGGGATTGACGTGGCAGGTGACCACCACGGTTGATCGAATGAACGCAACCGGAGCGCCGGTTACCCTTTTTTACCCGCTGCTTGCAACCGAATCCGTTACCACGCCCGGTATTCATGTGGAAGGCCACACCGCCCAGATTGTTATTCCGCCGCAGATGGACACCTTTCAATTCACATCGTCCCTGGATCAGACACAAACCATTGCGTTGCGTGCGCCCGAGGCGGTGCCCTGGACGGAATCCTGGATTCTGGATGCCAGCCCGATATGGCAATGCGATTTTTCCGGAATTCCCCTCATTCATCACCAGGACCAAGCAGGCCAATGGCAACCGGAATGGTCCCCCTGGCCCGGAGAGCGCCTTGCGATCACCGTGTCAAGGCCCAAAGCAATTGCCGGCAAAATGATCACCATTGATGCCGCCCGCCTGGACTGGACACCCGGGCTTCGGTTTAACCAGGCCGTGTTGCATCTTTCCCTTCGCACGAGCCGGGGTGGGCAACACGACATTCGCCTGCCCGAATCGGCCGCTTTACAGGAAGTGAAAATTAACGGTCAAAGCCTGCCGATCCGCCTAGAAGGGACGCAACTAACGATCCCCCTTCAACCCGGAACTCAGAATATCCGGATCACCTGGCACCAACCCGGTGCTTCGCGCTTTTTCATGCGTTCGCCGCAAATTGTGATCGGCACCGAGGCTGTCAATGCCGATGTGACCTTTCATATGCCGCGAAATTGCTGGACACTGCTGGCTGGTGGTCCCCGGCTCGGTCCGGCTGTTTTGTTCTGGAGCTATCTGGGCGTCGTGATTCTGGCCGCTTTCGGGTTGAAACGGATCCGTCTGACACCTTTAAAACTGCATCAGTGGCTGTTGCTGGGCCTGGGTCTAACCCAGGTGCCCCCTTTAACGGCTCTCGTGGTGGTGGGATGGCTGCCGGCCCTCGGGTTGCGCAAAGAGAAAACACCCCCGGATAAATGGCTGCCGTTCAATGCCTTTCAACTGCTCCTGGTATTTTGGACGATTGCCGCCCTCAGCGGGTTATACGCGGCCGTCGAAAGAGGGCTGTTGGGTATTCCGGATATGCAAATTGCCGGGAACCAGTCCAGCAACTATTTATTTCACTGGACGCAGGACCGGATTTCATTGACCATGCCCCGGCCCTGGGCGCTGAGCCTGCCTCTCTGGGTATATCGGGTATTGATGCTGCTGTGGAGCCTATGGCTCGCATTTTCTTTGTTGAAATGGCTGCGGTGGGGCTGGCAATGCTTTAGCAGCGGCAACTTTTGGAAAAAAGCCGCCCCTCGAAAACCGCGCGGCGAATCGAGGCCGGGGGCGGGCGAAGCCATCCTGTCACCACAAAAACCGCCGGAAATCTGATCCCGGCTGAAAACGGCATGCTCTTTTATTCTTGAAATTAACCGCCCGGTTGTATAGATACAGCGATATCGTAACGTTTTACGGCGTCATGACGTTGAACGGTTCATATTCCTTATTTGCATGGTTACATACACTATATCATTTGGAGGCGTTACAATGGGCAAAGGCGATCGAAGAACCAAGCGGGGTAAAATCTGGCGGGGTACAACCGGCAAATCCAGGCTTAAAAATGCCAAGAAAAAACAAAAGAGCTAACCCGGCGGCAAGTTCCTCTGCTATTGAGGTGATCTGTTTATGGGACGGCGGGATTACCGTCCCTGCCATTTTCTTCCCCTCTCTCCCCGGGTTGCACCCTCTTTTGGAAACGGGTCTGATTGGTTTTGCCTATCGCGTAATTTTAGATGGGAAATTGACCCGTTCGTGCCACTCGAAAAAGGAGATACCATGGCCACCCGGAAAAAGAAATCTATTGATCCGATCGGACAGAAGATAAGGGAAATCAGAAAAGAAAAGGAGATTACCTATGAAATGCTGGCCAATGAGACTGGTCTTTCGGTTGACAAGCTGAAGCAAATTGAATCCGGCGACCAGTTGCCGCCGGTGGGTATTCTTCTCTCACTTTCCAGAGCGCTAAAAGTTGATTCAAGCTATCTGCTCAACGAAGCGAAAACCAATTTAAGCCATCGGGCCAAGGCCTTTGCCAAGCGGACGGAGAATTACGCTTACACAACGCTGACACCCGGCGCCGACACCAAGCGAATGAAAGCCTTTCGCATCACCATTGATCCGATGAAGGCACATGACGGCGTGGGATATCAACATGAAGGGGAAGAGTTTGTCTATGTGCTGGCCGGCAAAATCGAACTGACCGTGGGCGAGCACGTAAACACGTTGGATACCGGAAACTCGCTCCATTTTAATTCCGGGATTCAACACATGATTCGCAATATCAGCAGAAAAACGGCGGAGCTGCTGGTGGTGGTATGCGAACCCTGAACCGGCTTCATTTCGGAAGCCGGCACAGTCGACGGCTGAGGGCTGAAAACGATGGTGACGCTTTCAATGAAACGGGTTATGCACCTGCAGCGGTCACAAAATAACTTTCCGCTTTTTCAATATTGTCCGGGCAAAAAACGAACAGGCACTTTCCCTGCGTATTGGATACCGAGCCATATACATAATGAATATTAATCCCCGCATTCCCGAGTTTTGCTGAAAATTTGGCCAGCTCGCCCGGCCGGTTATCAAGCTCAAGGGCAATTACTGGCAGGGTGTCGAACTGATAATCCTGCGCGGTGAGCAGGGCGGTTGCCGCATCGACCCTGTCCACCATCAGCCGCACGAGCGCAAATTCAGCGGAATCTTTTCGCATGGCCTGGTAGTTTGCAGCAGAGGCGATCCGTTTGATCGATTTTCCCCGGGCTCGAAACAGCTCCAATACATATTCTGAAGCATCCTGAATGGTTATCGCGTCAATGTTGATTCCCGCCTCCCCCATCAGCGTGCAAAGTTTTGCCAATTCTCCCGGTGCATTTTTTAAAAACAGGGATATTTCCGTTTTAACCATGGAACAGCGCTCCTTTCCTCGTTAACTGGCCGTTTTCATTGTATGATTGGCGGCCTTGATCATCGTTTCAGCCAATTTCCCGCGGCAGGGAGGCCGCGCCAGGGTGTTTTTGGAAGAGCGGCAGGCTGTTTGAGCGATAGCGAGTTCCTGCCGGTATAGAAAAATACCCTGGCGTGACCGAAACCATGATCATGGCCTGATTGGTAATAATACCCATTTTTTACCTATAGAATAAAATTTAATGGAAGGTCAACGAATTACCGCGAGCAACCAAGGATGGACCGGCTTTTATAACCTGCGCAAGGTGTGCCCGCCCGGCACACCTTGCGCTTTAACGTTCTGAACTAATAGATGCCCTCGTCCAACAGGTTTTCCGCAGTGATTTTCCCTTTAAACAGATGTATGAAATTCCCGGGTATTGTCAACTTATAACAACAAAGGGGGTCGGTTTTTTTGAATAACCCATCCTTATCGAGGGTTCCGAAACAGTCGATGATATATAATTTCATTTAAACACAAATGGTTATATGTGCTATGGCGGGCTGTGAAATGAAAACCGGCTTGTTCTCGCAACTGGCCTGTGTTAGGGCTACGGCTGTGATCCATCTGCGCCTAACCCCCGCATTCGCGGTCTTTTAACCGGTTTGTTTCGATTTACCGTCGGCATTGTAGGGGCGGACCTGTGTGTTCGCCCCTACGGGGTTGCGGGCAATAATCAGCGTTGGGTATATTGGCATTTTATGATTCTCCAAGGATTTTGGTATGTCGTCTTCCGGCAGCATCGCCGTTTTTATCAGAGAGCACAAAACCGTATTTGTGGCCGTTCTGGTCGGATTGTTTTTGCTCGAACTGGAAATATTTGCCCTAGCGGTGACAAAGTCCGGTAAAACATCATGGCTTCAAATCAGCGACCGGAACGACCGGGTGGTCTATGAAGTCGAAGATCGATATTCGGGTGCCTTTGATCAGACGGCCTTTGAAAAAACCTTCGGCCCCATTTCGAACTACCAGGTTCGCCGCATCACCCGAGAGGTTGCCTTTCCGTTCAGGGCATGGTTTGTCGCGGCCGTGGGACTGCCTCTGGGCGGCATGCTGATTCTGGCATTTGTGGTAAGAGCGTTTGTCGCCATTTTTGAAGGAGGGGATAAGCATCCGCCGAAGGAAACCGGCGCCGCTCATCCAATCCCGACCGAAACACGAATTGAAAACATTCTGAATAAAATCGGTCGCCTTAACATTTTCACGATTGGCTTTATTCTGTTTCTGCTGGTGATCGGATACTGGATTATTCCCAATGCAATCGTCTATGCGGGTCGGCTCGGAGTTGAAACCATAACGCGTTTCAAGTGGTTGTTTCTGGGGGGGGCGGGCGTCCTCATCGGCATTTTTATCTGGGTGATATACCTTCGCTATCTGCTTGCCAAAAAGCATGTCGAAAGCCAGGTGGAACTTGATAAATTTCGGCTTCAACTCGAATACGAGCGCGACCGGGGAGCTCCGCTACAGCTCGAATTGCAGTCGCCGATCCAGCGCAATTTGCTCCTGGTGAACGACGCTAAAGATTCATTCCCAACGACAGCGCAAAATGATTCAACCTCGAAAACAGACGGTTAAGCGTTAGTCGCACCCGGTGACGGGTTAGGGCTTCTTGAGTGGTCCCGAGTTTGTCAGAAAAAACCTTACCCAGTCAAAACCGAAAACCATCAGCGCGGCATCATTTGAACGAATCTGGTCGATGCGCACCTGCGGAACTGTCATTCGGGTCAAAAACGAGGTGTCAAAAACGAAGGTTCGCAGCTTATCCACATTGTAACAGGCCATGAAGGCCATTTTAACCGCCGGACTCTCAAGTCCCTTCTCGCCCCAAGGGTTGCTGCGGAAAAGGGTATCAATATCCACCCATAAATCGTTCATGGCGTTATAATCGGCAAGTTCCTGGTTGGCCATCCATGAGGAGACGGTCCATTCTTTTTTTTCTTCGTGGCCTTTGCAGTAGTCATGCCGGGCGATAAAATAACACACGTCCCGGCCGCCACGATCGCCGTAACGCGCCACTGCGCGCTCCAACGGATAGGCGCGGCAGGAAAAGGGTCTATCTTCATAGACCGCGCACCCGTCCGCCTGTAAAAAGGGGCAGGCCTTGTCCTTACTATCGGACATTTTCAGCATCACATGGGGAAAGTACGGATTGTCCCGAATATAGACCGTGGTATGTTTTTCGAGAAACGCTTCCGATGAGATGCCAAGCCGCGTTTTCAGCCGGACAATATCATACGGATAAAGATACATATCCGTGTTTCTGCAGCAAGTGGTAAAACAGGAAACCCGTGAGTGGCAAAGAAAGGAGAACGTGTCGTTTTCCGTTAACACCGGCCGGTGCGCCTTTGGCTTTTCGAATGGTTCCTTCATTTTTTTTCGGCATTCCTTTATTTAAAGCCCAATGCAAAATTGAGCGATATTGGATGGTTTGAAACCTGTAACGGTTTCCATCGGTTCGCAACTGATTAGCAAATGGTTAATATGAAGGCAAGCGCAGGTTTTCGCACGATGCGGTTACCCCGGCCCATTCAGACGCTGCGCTTGAAAAAGGAGGACGCCGTGATATAATCCTGTGCTGTCGGCAGATTAACGCTTTTAGAGCAATGATGCGCAATAAGTTCAGCGTTGTGCTTGGCCGAAAATTTTTTGTTTTTTGTCCGAAACCGGAGAGGTCATGAAAAAAATCACTATTCTCAATGCATCCATTGTCAATGAAGGAAAAATTCAAGCTGGCGATGTTTGGATTCGAAACGGCCGAATTGAAGCCATCGGTTCCGATCTGAGCGGTAAACCGGCGGATATTCAAATCGATGCGAAGGGTGCGGCGCTGTTACCCGGCATGATTGACGATCATGTGCATTTCCGGGAACCGGGGCTGACCTATAAAGGCGATATTCACTCGGAATCGCGCGCGGCCGTTGCCGGCGGAATTACAAGCTATATGGACATGCCGAACACGAAGCCGCCCACCCTCAGTGCGGAACGGGTGGCGGAAAAATGCGCGATTGCAAGCCGCGCCTCCTTTGCCAATTATGCCTTCTATTTAGGCACTTCAAATGGCAATATAGAAGAAATTAAGGCCGTTAATCCGCAAACCATCTGCGGTATCAAGGTTTTTATGGGCGCTTCCACCGGAAACATGCTGATGGATGACCCAACCGCGCTTGAGATGCTCTTTTTACATGCGCCCACTCTCATCGCCGCCCATTGCGAGGATACGCCCGCGATTCTGAAAAATGAAAGACGGTTTTTTTTAAAATTCGGGAATGATATTCCCATGAGCGCGCATTCGCTGATTCGAACCGATGCGGCTTGCTATCAATCCGCCTCCCTGGCAGTTTCACTGGCCAAATCCACGGGCGCCCGGCTTCACCTGCTGCATCTGAGCTCGGCTGCGGAGATGGATTTGCTCACCGATGCACCGCTTGAAAAAAAGCGGATCACGGCCGAGGTCTGCGTTCACCATCTGTTTTTTTCCGATGCGGATTATGCGGCAAAAGGCGCGCGCATCAAATGCAATCCCGCGATCAAAACGGACCGGGATCGAGAGGCGCTTCATTCGGCCATCCTGTCGGGCAAGATCGATGTGATCGCAACAGACCACGCGCCGCACACCCTGGCTGAAAAGCAGGCCCCCTATTTGCGGGCGCCGTCCGGAATGCCGCTCGTTCAGCACGCACTGCCCAGTCTTTTTGAGCACTATCACGCAGGCCGGTATTCTCTGCCGCTCATTGCCGAAAAAACAGCCCATGCCCCCGCGCGATTGTACCAAATACCGGAGAGGGGCTTTATTCGGGAAGGCTATTGGGCGGATCTGGTGCTGGTGAATCTTCATCAGGCGCTTGACGTGACGGACGAGACCGCTCTCTATAAATGCAAGTGGACGCCTTTTTCAGGGATGCGGTTTTCTTCCACCATTAAAGCCACCATTGTCTCAGGTCATCTTGCCTACCTGGACGGCAGGCTCGATTCAACTCCGGCCGGAAAGCGGCTGGCTTTTTGCCGGTCCTGATCTAGGCTGTAAAGAATCTTGCATTGCCATTTAAAGGATGAGATATTCCGCCATGAATTTAGGGCCTGTTTCAAGAGCGCCATCTGATTATAACCGATTCATGTCAGGATATGCGGGGAGGTGGGTCATGGGAATGTTTGATTTGACACATGTAGTTGAAGCGCAGCAATTTGACAGGGATTTATTGGACATTGTCTTCAATACGGCCGATGACATGAAAAGAGCGTTGGCCGGAAAAAATCCTTATGCGCGCGTTCTTGAAAACAAAATAATGGCCTCCTTGTTTTATGAGCCCTCCACCCGGACCCGGTTTTCCTTTGAAAGCGCCATGGCGCGGCTGGGTGGCAGGATTCTTACCACGGAGAATGCCAAAGAGTTTTCCAGCGCCGCCAAAGGGGAGAGCCTCTATGATTCTACCCGCATCATGAACGGATATGCCGATATTATCGTGATGCGCCATCATGAGGCGGGCAGTGCCAAAAAGGCCGCCGAAGCATCCGGAATTCCGGTCATCAACGCAGGCGACGGCGCGGGCCAGCACCCCACGCAGGCCCTTCTCGATCTGTACACTATCAAGGACAATTTTCAGGGCATTCATGGGCTGCAAATCGCGATGGTCGGCGATTTGCGATACGGCCGGACGGTTCGATCCCTTTCGTATCTGCTTGCCAAATATGATGATATCACCATCTATTTCGTTTCACCGGCTGTCTGCCGCATGGAGGAGGATATCAAGGCATATCTGGATAAACATGAGGTGAACTGGCACGAGGAAGACTCGCTGGAGAAGGTGTTGCCGATTCTTGACTGCGTGTATATGACACGGATTCAAAAGGAACGCTTTATCAATCCGGAAGATTATAAGGATGCTGCCGGAAAATATATTTTGACCCTCGAAAAAGTTCAAACCATGAAGGAAAAAGCCATTATCATGCATCCCCTGCCCCGGGTGAACGAAATTCCGCAAGCGGTGGATAACGACCCCCGCGCGCGATATTTCGAACAGGCGCAAAACGGTCTTTATATCCGTATGGCGCTGCTGTACCTGTTGTTAAAGGACCAATAGCGACGGCGGGCGCTGCCCTCTCGCGCCGCACCATTGAAAAGAATTGACATTTTTGGAGCCTGTCTACATACTTGAACGAGACGTGGTACTGGTTTCCGGCTCAGTATTCAGGCGATTGCGGTTCGTCGTGAAACAGATCCTTCCTGAAAATTTATCATTTTTTGATATGTAACGTTACTGGTTGAACCGATGCCAGAGCACCTTTGGTTGGGTTCTAAAGTGGCAACAACTGATTTCAACTTTGCCGACTGCCGACTGTCGACTGTACGCGTTAGGCCCTTTACCAGAAACATGCACGCTTCTGCGTGTATATTCGCCGAAGGTAAAAGATGGCTTTCATGCATCCCAGCATCCCAGCATCCCAGCATTCCGGCTTTGCCGGATTAGGAGCGTGCCCCGTTGGCTATTAAAAAACAGACGGTTCGCAACTCAACTCACGCTTGGCGCTTCTCTTTTAACACCGCCTTCCTTTTTACATTTTTTATTATGTTGGGCATTTGGTTCATCCTTTCCGGCCGTTTTGATGTATTTCATATTACGCTCGGTGTTCTCTCTTCTCTTATCGTCTCGACGGTTTCACGGGATCTTATTTTCCCGGGCTTGACCCTTCGAACGCTATGGCGCATGATACGGCTTTGGCTTCGATTCGCGGCCTATATTCCGTGGCTGATCTGTCAGATTTTTCTGGCCAATCTTCATGTGCTGCAGCTGTGTTTTCATCCGAAAAAAATAGACCCCCGCATGGTGGAATTCAAAAGCAAATTAAAAAATGAGGTGGCCCTGGTGACACTGGCCAACTCCATCACGTTGACACCCGGAACCATCACGGTTTCCGTGTCTGCGATCGGTGAGTTTACGGTTCACGCCATTGACGGCGAGCTGGCCAAAGGGCTTCCGGGGGATATGGAAACCCGCGTGGCAAGGGTATTCGGTGAAAAATGAGTCAAGTTTTTTCTTATACGGCGATTTTTCTATGCGCGTTGATGGCGATACCCCTTTATCGCGCGCTGGCCGGGCCCACCGTACTGGACAGAATCGTGGGCGCCAATGCCGTCGGCAGCAAGACCACTGTGCTGCTGATTCTGATCGGATACTTGTTTCAACGGGTCGATATGTTTGTTGATATTGCGTTGGCCTATGCCCTGCTGAATTTTATCGCCGTGTTGGCGGCGTCGCGATATTTCCAGAAGAAAAAAGGGTTGCGCGAAGAGGCCGCCCTTGAAAGAAAAACAACCTGAAAAAAGATAGAGAGGACGCTTTGATGCTGAATGCCGTGGTCATTTTATTTCTGGGTGCCGGCATACTCTTCTTTGTCGGCGGATCGATCGGCCTGATCCGGTTTCCGGATTTTTATACCCGGCTTCATGCTGCCGGCAAACTCGATACCATGGGTTTGCTGACCGCCATGCTGTCCATGGCCTTGTATGCACTGCACGATTTTTCCTGGGGTGAGGTGTTGACCGGGTTAAAAATCATGCTGATCGTCGTCTTTGTCTTTATCACCAGCCCAACCGCCACGCATGCCATCGTGGATGCGGCCAGGCGTGCCGGGCTCGAACCCTGGACAAAAGCGTTCCCGGAGAAGCCGCAATGATATGGCCCCTCGATATCATGATTCTTACGTTTGTCCTTATCACCGCGATTGGGGCGATCACGATACGGGATTTACTGAGCGCGGCCATTTTATTCGGTGCCTACAGTTTTTTGTTGTGTCTGTTATGGGCCTTGATGGGCGCAGTGGATGTGTCTTTTACCGAGGCCTCGGTGGGCGCCGGCGTCAGCACGGTGCTGTTCGTGGCGGCGGTGTTCAGAACATCAAGAAGGAGCAAGGATTGAAACGCTTCGGGTTGATAACGGTTTTTCTCTGCGGCGCCATACTGCTATATGGGGCTGCCGATTTTCCGGGCTGGTCGGACCCCGCTGCCCCGGCCAATAGGCGTCTGGCCGCTTATTATATCCACCATACCCTGGCGGAAACCTCCGTGCCCAACATCGTTACGGCCATTTTGGCCGATTATCGCGGGTATGACACCATGTTTGAAACCACGGTTATTTTTTCCGCCGCCGTGGCATGCTTTTTCCTGTTGCGTCAAATCGGAAGTCGGCCGCAGGATGTGCGCTATTATCGACATCGGGACACCGGCATTACCTTACGGATCGACAAGGGGGGTAAAATTCCGGAAAATACCGGCGCCTTTTACCAGATCGACACCCAATGGGTCCCTCATGACGTGATTATCATGGTGATGTGCCGGTTTCTGATTCCATTTGTTCAGCTCTTTGCCCTCTATGTGATCGGCCACGGGCATCATAGCCCGGGCGGCGGATTTCAAGGCGGTGTTATTCTGGGCGCGGCGGTCATCCTTTTTGCCGTCTCAAGGGATTTACGATCCGCCATCAGGCGATTCAGTGAAAAAACGGTCGCCTATCTATTAACGCTGGGTGTCGCCATTTACGCCGGCACCGGTGCGCTTTGCTTGCTGATGGGAGGCAATTTCCTGGACTACGGCGCATTGGCGGGGCTGCTCGGCACCGATCCGATCACGGCCAGATCCCACGGCATTCTGATTGTTGAAATCGGAGTGGGTCTGGCGGTAATGGCGGTGATGGTCTCTCTCTACTACAACTTGTCATCGGCCGGAAAGCAGGATGAAGGGCTCTGATCATGGATGCGGTGATAGACTTCATTGTGGCGAAATACAATTACTGGGTCTTTATCTGCCTGATGATGGTGGGCCTGTATGCCATGATCGCCAAAAAGAACCTCATCAAAAAAATTATTGGGATGAACATTTTTCAGACCGCCATCATTTTGTTTTATATTTCCATCGGCGCCAAACGGGGGGCGACCCTGCCCATTTACCTGCATGGTCACGGCCCGGCCGGGGGGCACGAGATAATCGATTATATCAACCCGGTACCGCATGTGCTGATGCTTACGGCGATCGTTGTGTCGGTGGCCACCTTCGGCGTGGCCCTGGCGCTGGCGATGAAGATATACCGGCAGTATGGGACGCTGGAAGAAGATGAAATCAGTTTGAAATTGATATCCATCGACGCTAGCAGGGAATAAAGAGATACTATGGCCGCCCATTACCCCGTGCTCATTGTTGTGGTTCCTCTCCTTTCCGTCTTTTTGATTTCCTTGGCCGGATGGGTGAACCGGCGATACTGCTTTCCGATCGCGGTGCTATCGCTTGCAACTGCGTTTTCAGGCTCCATTTTGTTGTTTTGCCGTGTCCTTGAAGAAAAAAGCGTGACCTATTTGCTGGGCGGTTGGCCTGCGCCGTGGGGAATTGCCTACAAGGTCGATGCCCTGAATGGGTTGGTGCTGGTCATGGTGTTATCGGTGGCCATGATTCATATACTGGCCACCCGGCAAAGCGTCGAAGAAACCTTTGCCCAAAAAGCAGGGGCTTTTTACACGCTCTATGTCCTTTTTATCACCGGACTTCTCGGCATCGTTGTGACGGGGGATGCCTTTAATCTCTATGTGCTGCTGGAAATCGCCTCCTTAACCGGATACGCCCTGATCGGTCTGGGTGAAGACCGTTCCCCGCTGGCCAGCCTGAATTACCTCTTTATGGGCACGCTCGGTGCCAGCTTTTATCTTCTGGGCATCGGTTATCTTTACATGATAACCGGAACCCTGAACATGGCCGATCTGGGGGCCATGCTGCCCGCGCATTTCGACTCCCGGGTCGTGGTGTTTGCATTTATTATTTGCCTGACCGGGCTGTTTATCAAGATGGCCCTGTTTCCGCTTCACGCCTGGCTGCCCAATGCGTATACCCAGGCACCCGCGGTCGTTACGAGCCTCGTTGCACCGCTGACCACGAAGGTGATGGTCTACGTGATGATTCGAATCACGCTCACGGTGTTTACCCCGGCGTTTGCCTTTGACCGGCCGGTCATTGGCGATGCGCTGGTCCGGGTCGCTTCGGTCGCCATCGTGGCGGGATCATTGCTTGCGCTCTCCCAACGTTGCTTAAAAAAGATGATGGCGTTCGTTATCGTCGCGGAAGTCGGATACATGGTGGGCGGGTTATGGCTGGGCAACCGGAATGGGGTCAGCGGCGCCATTCTTCATGTCATTAACGATGCGGCCATGATGTTGTGCCTGTTTCTGGCCATCGGTAACATTCTTCATCAAATGAAAACCGATGCCTTAAGTGATCTAAAGGGGCTATTCCGAAAAATGCCCGTGTCCATGGCAGGCTTTGTCGCAGCCGGGCTCTCCATCATCGGGGTACCGCCGACCTGCGGGTTTTTCAGCAAATGGTATTTGATTCTCGGCGGAATTTCAAAAGGGCATTGGGAATTTGTGGCGGCCCTTATTTTCAGCAGCTTGATCAACGTGGTTCTTTTTTTTCGCATTATCGAGATCGGCTATTTTGAACCGGTTACCGATCACGACCACGGCAAAGCGGCGCAACGAGAAGCGCCGATGGGGATGACGGCGCCCCTTGTGTTTACGGCAATGCTGTTAATCGCAATGGGTATTTACAGCGGAGAAATTGTGACGCGAGTTATTTATCCGGCGCTTCCAGCGGGAATTCTATAAACGCATTTTTCGGCAGCGTCTCTATCAAAAAGCACACGGTTTGAAATGATAGAACCGATTGTTTCCATAAAGCCTTTTTTGGCGGTGCTTGTCTCTATTGCCGCCATTCCGCTGATTATCGTGAGCCGATCCCCGAATTGGCGGGAGGGGTGGACCTTTGCCGCGGCAACCGCAAAATTTTTGTTGGTTGCGAGCTTGGCGGCGACGGTTTTAACCGGCTCGACCGTTGAGTATACCGTCGCTGACATTCTGCCCGGCGTGGCCCTTCGATTCCGGGTGGATGCCATGGGCGTATTGTTTGCCCTGGTGTCCTCTTTTTTATGGATCGTTACTTCCGCTTATTCCATCGGGTATATGCGGGGACTTTCCGAGCACAGCCAGACGCGATATTTCTGCTTTTTTGCCCTTGCCCTCTCGGCAACGATCGGGGTGGCATTCGCGGCCGATTTGTTTACGCTCTATTTATGTTACGAGATACTCTCTTTTGCCACCTACCCGCTTGTTACGCATCACCAGGATTCGGCGGCAAGAAGCGCAGGCAGAAAATACCTTTTTTATATTGTGGGCGCTTCCATCGGACTCGTCTTGCCGGCCATGCTGGTGATTTACTCCCTGTCCGGCACGCTGGCGTTTTCAGCTTCCGGGCTCGTGCCGAAGGAAACCGCCCCGAGTGTCGTGGCCATATTATTGCTCTGCCTTGTCCTGGGCTTTACAAAGGCCGGCATCATGCCCATGCATGCCTGGCTGCCTGCGGCCATGGTGGCGCCGACGCCGGTCAGCGCTTTGTTGCACGCGGTGGCCGTGGTTAAGGTGGGCGCTTTTTCCATTGTGCGGGTCATCACCGCCGTGTTCGGCCCCGGCCTGTTGTCCGCCACGAATTTAAACGGCATGGTGTGCCTTCTGGCATCGGTTACGATCATCGCAGCGTCCCTCA
Source organism: Desulfobacterales bacterium (assembly GCA_034003325.1). Taxonomy (NCBI): domain Bacteria; kingdom Pseudomonadati; phylum Thermodesulfobacteriota; class Desulfobacteria; order Desulfobacterales; species Desulfobacterales bacterium. The sequence continues at coordinate 33,155 of JAVEYW010000002.1, read as the reverse complement.
TTGCGCTTTCCCAGGACGGGCTTAAACGCAGACTGGCGTTTTCCACCATCAGCCAGCTTTCCTATATTGTCCTGGGGGCGGCAATGCTGACGCCAAAGGGGCTGGTGGGCGGCCTGTTGCATATCGCCATGCACGCCTTTGGAAAAATCACCCTCTTTTTCTGCGCGGGCGCGATTTTTGTCGCTACGGGCATCAAAAACATCAGCCAGATGGACGGCATCGGTAAACGAATGCCGGTGACAATGGGCGCCTTTTTCATCGGTTCCCTGGGCGTGATCGGCCTTCCGCCGACAGGCGGTTTTATCAGTAAATGGTATCTGATCTTGGGCGCCATGGAAGGAGAAAAGGGGGTGCTTCTATCGGTAATTTTGATCAGCTCGCTTCTCAATGCGGCGTATTTTCTTCCCATTGTTTACCGGGCTTTTTTCTGTGCGCCGGAAGAATCGATGGGAGATGACAAGATGCGGGAAGCCCCCCGCTGGTGCATGATTCCACTGGTGTTAACCGCAGCGATATCCGTGGCGCTGTTTTTTTTCCCGAAGCCCTTTTTGGCGCTGGCCAAAATGGCGGTGCGCCAAATTCTGGGAGGATAGGCAAGGCCATATAATGATCCCGGGGGCCGGACAATCTGCGCCCCGGATGAGAGAAAAGTATTATGGAAAAAGAAGAGAAAAGGGTGCTTCACCATGCGCCGGTGCCGGGTTATCGGGCAGCCTTTTATGTTCTTCTGGCAGCGGCGTGCGTTTACCTTGGATATATCGTTTTTTCAACTTATTATTAAGCAGAATGCAGAAAGCGGCGCGCCATGAAAAAAGTAAGCTCCCGGTTTGACACCCCCAAAAACGGTAACCGGTTGCTCAACATTTTCTACCTCTTTCTGGGGGTGCTGTTGGTTGTTGACTTTTTCATTGATAAGCATGCGGACTTTCCCTGGGAAGGCGCGGTGAATTTTTATGCGGTGTACGGTTTCATTTCTTTTGTGGCGCTGGTCTTTATCGCAAAACTCCTGCGGCGGGTGATTCAACGGAAAGAAGATTATTATGACAACTGATCTTTATACCCATCCGATGTATTCTCCCGTGTTTCTTTTCTTTGCGGCCGCGTTGCTGGTGCCGTTGTTAAAGGGGTGGATCAAATCGGCGATGATACTTCTGGTGCCGGTGATGGCCTTATGGATACTGATCGGTGTGCCGATCGGCAGCCATTGGCGGGTGCAGTTGCTCGATTACGAGCTGATTCTCGGAAGAGTCGATCGCTTGAGTCTGGTGTTTGGCTATATTTTCACCCTGATTTCCTTTATCGCGGTTCTGTTTGCGTTACAGATAAAAGATGATCTTCAGCATTCCGCCGGTTTTCTCTATGCCGGCAGCGCATTGGGTGTGATATTTGCCGGAGATTTGTTGTCGCTTTATATTTTCTGGGAAATTATGGCCGTGGCCTCCACCTTTTTGATACTGGCCCGGCGAACACCGGCTGCCCGGGCAGCTGCCTTTCGCTACATTCTGGTTCATGTGTTCGGCGGTCTTAGCCTGTTGGCGGGCATCGTGATGTATTTTCAGCAGGCCGGCACCTTGAGTTTTTCCTATGTGGGGCTAAAGGGTGTGGCCGCATGGTTGATTTTTTTCGGTGTGGCCGTCAATGCGGCTATTCCGCCGCTTCATCCCTGGCTTCAGGATGCCTACCCGGAAGCGACAGTGACCGGCGCAGTATTTTTAAGTGCCTTCACCACCAAAAGCGCCGTTTATGTCATGGCGAGAATGTTTCCGGGAACCGAACTGCTGGTCTGGCTGGGGGCGCTGATGACGGTGCTTCCCATTTTTTATGCCGTGCTGGAAAACGATATTCGCCGGGTCTTGGCCTATAGTCTGATCAACCAGGTGGGGTTCATGATGGTCGGCGTCGGAATCGGCACGCCCTTGGCCTTGAACGGCGCCGTATCGCATGCCTTCTGCCATATTTTATATAAGGCCCTGCTGTTTATGTCTGTGGGCGCGGTCCTGCACCAAACCGGCCGAATTCGATGCACGGAGTTGGGCGGGTTATACAAGACCATGCCCTATACCTGTGTTTGTTGTCTGATCGGTGCGGCCTCCATTTCCGCCTTTCCCCTTTTCAGCGGTTTTGTCAGTAAATCGATGATCATCAGTGCGGCCGGCCATGATAACCTCGTGGTGATATGGCTGATGCTTCAGTTCGCTTCCGCCGGTGTGTTGGAGCATGCCGGTATCAAGGTTCCCTATTTTACCTTTTTCGGTGAAGATGCCGGCATTCGCACCACCGAACCGCCCATGAACATGCGCTTGGCGATGGGGCTTGCCGCATTTTTGTGCCTAGCCATCGGCATTTACCCGGCGCCGCTTTACAAGCTGCTGCCGTACACCGATATTTCATTTGTTCCTTATACGGGGGCGCATGTGGTGGGACAGCTTCAATTGTTAATGTTCGGCGCGCTGGCCTTCTGCATGCTGATGCGTTCCGGTTATTTTCCGGCGGAGATGCGCAGCATCAACCTGGATATGGACTGGTTTTACCGGAAAGGCGGGCGGGGGTTTTACGCTTTGGTGGATACGGGGTTGAATGCCATCAATCGCTTTTGCGACCGGCATCTGGCCCAACGTGTATCCGCCGGTGCTAGTCGTTTTGCCCGGCAGTTGCCGGTTTACATAGCGGCTTGGGTGCTCTGGTGCTTTCAATCTTCAAGCACGGAAGCCAACCGCTTTTCCATCATCAAACAAAAAGTTCAGGCGACCTTGAGCGCCGGTGCAGTGCCGATCGGTCTTAGCGCCGCGGCGGCCGGTCTTTTTATGGTGTTGCTGTTTATGCTTTCATAAGGAGCGATTGTTAACCTGCGGGGGATCAAGATGGTATCCGTGCACGAATTGAAAAAAATCGTTATCTTGGGGTATCTGACGGACGGGATGGTGGAGAAATTAAGACCCTTGGTCAATGTGCTTCGTTTTGAAGAAGGCGATGCCATTTTCAGGGAAGGTGATCCGGCCAACTATTTCTATATGCTCAAGCAGGGAAAAATATTGCTGGTCAAACGTCTTTCCGACTCGATTACGGTTTCGCTCGGTGCGATTCAGCCCGGCTATAGTTTTGGCTGGTCTGCGATGTTGGAGGTCGATGCGTATCGATCCAATGCCCTGTGCGCCGAACCCTCCGAGGTTTATTCCGTTCGCGGCGAGAAATTAAAAGCCGTGCTGGATAAGGATCCCGCCATGGGCTATCTGCTGATGCAACGGCTGCTTCGTGTCATCAAAAACCGGTATGATCGGCGGACCGAACAATTTGTAAAAATTATCACCAGTCATCCGGATCTGAAAAATCTGTTTGCGGCAGAATAGGTATTAAATGCAGATAGCCGCTTCCCCACCAGGAAATTTGCGTGCCGGCGTTTGATGAATTTTTTTTTAATGAGGAAATTTCTATGAGAACTTACGATGTGATCGTCATTGGGTCGGGAACCGGCGGTCAGACCGCCGCCTATGATTTGAAAGCTGCCGGATTAACCGTTGCGCTGGTTGAAAATAGTGGCCGACCGGGCGGAACGTGCGCCCTTTCGGGCTGCCAGCCCAAAAAGTGGTTTTACGAAGTGGCTGAAGTCGTTGCCAAGTCTCGACATTTGGAAAGAAAGGGCATCTCGACCGCCGCTGTTGGTGATTGGCATGCTGTGTGGGAGCAGAAACAGCTGTTTACCGACAACATACCCGAAAATGCCGTTAACGGACTTTACGAGGTTGGTATCGACTTTTTGAAGGGCACGGCTGCGTTTAAGGACATCAACTCTCTGGATGTGGACGGGCAAAGGTTCGGCGCCGATTTTTTCGTTGTGGCAACCGGGGCAAAGCCGCAGGTCTTGCCGATTAACGGTGCCGAACATTTAGTTACCAGCACCGGGTTTTTGGAACGCGGCGATCTCCCCCGGCGGATCGTTTTTGTCGGCGGCGGTTTCATCTCATTTGAGTTTGCCCATTTTGCCGCTCGAATTGGACCGGAAGACCGAAGCATCACCATTCTGGAAGTCAGCGACCGGCCGCTGAACCTTTTTGATCGGGATATGGTTGATCTGGTCCTGAAGGCCTCCGCCGTGGATGGCATTGACGTGAGGCCGAAGACCCAAATCGCCGCTATCGACAAGCAGGGCGATGTTTTTTACGTTCGGACGCGGTCGGGCGTGATTTTTGAGGCCGACCTGGTGGTGCACGGCGCCGGTCGCGTTCCGGAAATCGAGCGTCTCAAGCTCGAACGGATCGGCGTGAATGTTACGGAAAGAGGCATTCGCGTCAACGCGCAGATGCAAACCACGATACCCAATATTTTTGCCGTCGGCGACTGCGCGGCCACGCCAGCATTGGCCCGAGTGGCCGATTTTGAAGCGCATGTGGCGGCTGAAAACATTTTAGCCATCCGGAAAGACACGGAGCTGATCAGCGTTGATTATAAGGCTGTCCCCTTTGTGATTTTCACCTATCCTCAGTATGGAATGGTCGGGAAAACCGAAGAGGCCCTTAAAAGAGAAGGGATCTCTTATCGCAAAAGCACGGCTGCCGATGTTAAATGGCCTACCTACCGCCGGGTCGGCATTAAGCATGCGGGCTACAAAATTCTGATAGCCGAAAACGACACCATTTTAGGTGCCCATGTCGTATCCGACAATCCGGCCGGCCTGATCAACACATTTAAACAGGCGATTATCGACGGCACAACGGTTGAGAAACTTTACCGGCAAAATATCATGAGCCCCTATCCGTCACGAGAAAGCGACATCATTTACATGCTTAAGCCTTTGGTAAGCTGAAGGGTGTGGCAAGCCTTCTTTCCAAGCTGGTGTAGCAGATCACTCCCGCGGCATCGCTTCCGCAGCTTGTTCAGGCGGGGTGCTGTTATATGTTACCAAAATAGCGGATAAATATTTTTAATTCATGCGCCAGCGCCGACTCTTTTTTCGTTATATTGACATCCGTTGCCTGATTGTTTTATTAACAGTGGCTGCCCGAATGACGATCGAATCTCCGAGTGCCGGCGGGCGGCAAAAAGGATTCAAACAGCGCAAAAGGAGAGCGAAATGAATAAGGAAAAATTTTTCTTCACTTCCGAATCGGTCACGGAGGGGCACCCGGACAAGGTGGCGGATGCCATTTCCGATTCGATTCTGGATGCCATCATCGGTCAAGACAAAGCCGCCCGGGTGGCTTGCGAAACGTTGGTGACGACGGGCCTGGCCTTTATCGCTGGTGAAATTACCACGGATTGCTATGTGGACATTCCCCAAATCGTCAGAGAAACCATTCGGGATATCGGCTACAGCTCTTCGCGTATGGGCTTTGACTATCAAACCTGCTCGGTGCTTACCAGCATTGGTCGGCAGTCACCGGATATCGCCATAGGCGTGAATGTGGGGGAAGGCTTGTTCAAGGATCAGGGGGCCGGGGATCAGGGCCTGATGTTCGGGTTCGCCACGGACGAAACGCCGGAACTGATGCCGATGCCCATCATGTTTGCCCACAAACTCTGCAAACGGTTGGCAACCGTTCGAAAAAACGGTGCGCTGGACTTTCTTCGGCCGGATGGAAAGGCCCAGGTGACCATTGAATATGAAAACGGCACGCCGCTGCGAGTCGATACGGTGGTCATCGCGGCGCAGCATAAGCCGGACATTTCCTATGAGGATCTCAGGGAGGCCATTGTGGAGGAGGTCATTAAAAAGGTCATTCCCGTGGAAATGACGGATGGGGATACCCGTTATTATATTAATGCCACCGGAAAATTTGTTATCGGCGGTCCCATGGGCGATTGCGGACTGACGGGCCGAAAAATCATCGTTGACACCTACGGTGGCCAGGGAAGCCACGGCGGCGGCTGTTTTTCTGGCAAAGATCCTTCCAAAGTGGACCGGAGCGCATCCTACATGGGCCGGCATATCGCCAAAAACGTGGTCGCGGCTGGTCTTGCCAAAAAATGCGAGGTGCAAATCGCCTATGCCATCGGTGTGGCCGAACCCGTTTCCGTCATGGTGGATATGATGGGAACCGGTCTTGTTCCCAAGGAGATTGTCAAAAAGGCGATTCTGGAAATTTTTGATTTACGGCCCGCGGCGATTATCGAGTATCTGGATCTGCTCAGGCCGGTGTACAAAAAGACCTCGGCGTATGGTCATTTCGGTAGAAACGAGCCGGAGTTTTCCTGGGAAAAAACCAATATGGTGGATTCGCTCAGAAAGAAAGCGGGCATATAAGCGTGCCCGCTGCTGACATGGCCTACAAAATAAGGGCTGCTATCGGTTGGTGATACGATGCAGCCCTTTTGGTTTTTCCATTCGGCATTGCCGCCTCCGGATTTTATGACCGGGGAAGGTTTAATCTCCGACGATCGCTATGGCTGTTGGTTCTGGCCCTTATCCCGTCCCTGATTCCACAACACCCATGCGGTTTGATCCGCCTTTGCGGCAAAGCGAAACGGCTTTGTCATACCCCCGTTTGGCCATACCACCATTTTAGTTAAAGGAGGTAACTCCTGCTCCCATTTTTTTCCTGAGGGTGTGACGGGGGCCGGCAATGAATCGGCAGCAGGCGATGGGTACGATTGGGACGGTCGCGCCGGTTCCAGGGGGCCGTGGACCTTCAGGCTGCTAGTATAATTCTTTATTTCCGCGGACCGATCCGAATGAAGGGTTATTCGGAACACACCGCTATCGGATTCCAGCAGGCAAGTACCGGCGGCGATTTCGACCGGGGTTTCCTGTTTCATGGCGGTTGCGTTTACCCATGCATCCCCTAACAGAAGTTCGGCCGGAACGGCATGCTGTGGATGTTGTTTTCCCTTGGCTGGAAATAAGTGAACACGGCTAGATGGTCCTAAGCGCAAGATCAGAGCAGCGGGAAATAAAACCTCAACGGTTCCCCCCGGTTCCGTTTGAATCTGTTGCCCGGGTTGTAGGGAATACGCCTTTGTCAGCGGCGTTTTTTGCGCCGGCGTCTCGTCGGCAATTACAAAAACGCTTCCTTCAATGAAGCCGACAGTTAAAGATTCCACGGCGAAACTCTTCCCCATGCCGCCGGCGCCCATCATCACTATCACCATAAGAACCGAACGCTGAAAGATTTTCATAAACCGACGGTTGCAGGTGTTTTTTTTCAATATCATGTGATGGTCCCTCGTGTTTTAGATTGCCACTGATGACAGCGAGAAGCTTCTGGTCCCTTATAAAACCTACCGGATAGGATCTGCAACCACGATGACGCTGCAACGCTTAAGAAAATCGAGATGATTGGAGTGGCTTCGGAGGCGGTTTGCATCGGAAAGGCTGACGACAATATCGCAATGACCTGCGCCCCGGGCTTTTATGCCCCTGATCACCAAGGGGCGATTTGCCACGCGAGGATCGTTGACAGCCGCCTGAAAATCAATCGCGTATCCGACCATGCCCTGCTGAACCGCAAATTCCCTGCTGGCGAACTTTGTGCCGAAAACTTCTTCGCCGTTTTCATCTACGATTCCGGGGGATATGGCCGGGGTGATGCCGATGCCCCTCGCGTCGACGACCATGCCGGTATAGTGCCTGGTTTTGTAACCAGGCGCTTGGCTGATTTCGGTGGCCGTTGATTTTTTTTTACGAATTGGTATCGGTTTGATGGATTCGATCTGTTTGATTTCGGACGGCAGCATGAGCTGAGAAAAGCCGCCGTAGAGTGACATTCGAATCGTCACTTCCACCGTGCCGTCCGTGAGGTATTTCTGGTTAATAACCCGCGCATTCGTTATCATTTCTTTGAGTTTTTCGGCGATCTCATGGTCGGCCTTCAGTACATCGGATATCTGGTTGTCGGTATCGATTTGAATTTTTTCTATGATATGGAACAGATGGGTGCGGGCGGTGTCGATGGCGGTCTGAACGGCTATGGAGCGCCCCTGCTGATTGCCTTGATAAGTTTTCGGTGGCATGGCCTTTCCATTGGCTTCAACAAAACCCTGGCTCCAGTTAATCATCCCAAAACCGGTCGCTTTAACCAAGTGCGGCTCGCTAACGTCGGCATTTGCCGTCGATAACGCCCGGCAGCAGAGAAAAAACAGACTCCATATCGCTAAGGGTTTTCTCATAATGCCTCCTTATTCAAGTAGTCAGCAAGCTGGCCGCATCCAAAACGAACTCAGATGTTGCCCAGCGTTGCCAACGCAACGCCCGGATAATAATGCTTCAATATGTCAAGGTGCGAATAACCCGCAGCGGCCATCCGATTTGCGCCCCATTGGCTCATTCCCACGCCATGACCATAACCCTCCCCTTTCAGCAGGATACCGGAAGGCCCCGAAATAATCTTAAAATAGGTGCTTTTTATCTGTTTTTCGTCCAGAAGGCATCGAAAATGGTTGGCGGAAAGAGAGGTGTTGCCGTTATTCGCGTGAACCGCAATTCTAAGCACCCTGCCGGTGGGAGAATATTCACAACTGCTGATGGCGGAAATTTTACCGATATTCAGCCCGGCTTGGTTTAACCTGCTGGACGCCGTGGTATAGGGAAGATAGTATTCCCAACCGCTGTTGGGCAAGTTGCTGCTAAACTGATCCGGGACCGCTTTGAGGTAAGGTATTTCCACCTGCCACACATGATGGGCATCTTCCGTGTGCCCGGCGCTGTTGGCGTGAAAAAAAGCGATAATCAATTGATCGTTATGGGTTAATACCTGCCCCCGGGTGGCGTTCACGGCTGCATTGGTGCTTGTTGTCTCCACCGCATACCCCCCATACACCTGGGAGGCGGTGGAGGCTTTGACATCATAGGGCATCAGCCGGTTTTTGCTCGTAATATATAAGGCGTAGGTTCTGGATGCAACGGCTTGCGCTTTTAAGGCGTCATGGGGCCAGCCGCTCGGCATTTCTTTGGGAATAATGCCGTAGAGGTAGTGTTCAAGGGGAAGATGGTTAATGACTTGCATGCCATTCGGCTCAAGAGAGACCATTAAAAAGCCGCGCAGGCGGGTGCCGTTGAGGGAGAGCGTCGATCCGTTGGTTTCAACGCGGCATTGCAGAGACGCCGACGGGCGATGGTTGAGTGCCAACTTTCCATTTTGATGCGTCACATTGATCGGCCCTGCGCCCCGGTATAGTTCCTTTCCGGTGAACGCGTCTTGAATCAGAATCCGGCTGGATGCATCGATATGAACCTGGCGGGCGCTTTCCGTCATTAAGACACGGATTTCCGTGTCCGGTGTGAAGTCACTCAGGGATGGGCCGATGGACGTCACCTTCCCTTCGGCTTGTTTGCCGGCATGCGCTTTCCAGGATTGCGCCGAAGCATGCCTGAATCCTTTCGGATATTGATCCATATACAGGGAAAAGGTATTATGCGCGGCTCGATAGTGTTGCTGTTCATATAACATCATTCCCTCATGAAAAAGGGCATCCGCCGCGGCAGGGCTGTCGGGGTAATCGGCTCTGATTTTTCTCAGCAGGCTCAACGCCGAATCGGGTTGATTGAGATACAAGCCTATGGCCGTGGCTTTGAGCAGCAATGCCTGCGCCGTCATATTTGGAGTGTCCGCGTTGTCTGCTAAGGTTTGGTACAGGTCCAGTGCGTCGGTGTATTGCCCTTTTCGCAACAGGTCGGCAGCCCTGTCAAATGAATCGGCGTTCATCGCGGCGGAGGGGCGAATCGAAAACAAGCCCCCCAACAAAAATAAAATGATTCCGAACGCGCCTCGTTGCATTTGGGACATCTTTTGTTACTCCGGCTCGCGGTTACACGCGATAACCGCTCCAGTTGAGCTTGGCCTTGAGAACATCAAAATAGTTTTGCCCGGGCATGGTGATCATTTGAATGGGATGGGGGCTTTTTCGAACAAAAATGGTGTCCTGATCATCTATTTCAAGACCGGCCTGACCATCAAATGTCAACATGATATTGGCTGCCTTTTTACCCAGTTCAATTTTGATAACCACGGTATCCGGAACAATCAGCGGGCGGTTGGTAAGGGTAAAGGGGCAGATGGGCGCCAAAATGATACCGGCAACCCCCGGATGAATGATCGGTCCGCCCGCTGCCAGGGAATAAGCAGTGGAACCGGTGGGCGTGGCCACAATCAGCCCGTCTGCCCGGTAGGTGGTCAAGTACCCGTCATTGATGGAGGTTTGCATGGTGGCCAGCCTGGCCAGCGCCCCCTTGTTGATGACCACGTCATTTAAAACCGTTTCGCGAGCGATTTCCTCTTCTTTGCGCAGGACGTTGACCAACAGCCGCATGCGGGGTTCGGTTGTAAGTTCCCCATTGAGAATATGCTCGGCCGCCGAAAAAAGGCGCTCCTCGGAAATTTCGGCCAGAAACCCGACTTCTCCGAACTTGATGCCGATGATGGGAATATTCTGATCTCCGATCCATCGCACGGCACTTAAAAAGGTGCCGTCACCTCCCAACACGAAAACACAGCATAAGTCCGGCGGTGCGGACGGCATTTTTCTGTTTGAAAACCGGCGCGTTGGGGTATACACTGCCTTTCGGGTCACTTCCACCTGCCGTGCCTTGAGCCATGCCTCAAGGGCATCGGCCTTTTCCTCCGCCTTGTCGTCTGATTTAACAACAATGCCTATTTTTTTCGGCATGGTATATAACTCCTTTCCCAAATCTCACCAAAGGATGAAATTCAGGACTGTCATACATCCATCTTACTGAAACGGCAAGAAGTTTTGGGCTGTATACAACCGGCCACACAAAAAAGCCCTTGCAACGCGTGAGCGCCGGAAGGCCGTATGTTGGCGTTCAGACATAGATTGGTATTGATACTTTCAAAAACAGGTGTCTATTACAAGAAAATCCGCGCTACTTGGTTGTGCCTGATGGACGAATAATGTTAACAGCCGGTATTTTCGTAATAACCCCCGAACAAAGGCGAAATTATGACCTCCTGGTATATCTATTCCATTGCTGCGTTGCTTCTCCTGGGGGTGCAGCGGTTTTTCTATAAGGTGGCGGCTGAAAAACAGTGTTCCACCGCATGGGTTACGTTTTCTTTTATGCTGACGGTGACGCTGTTGAGTGGCGGGCTTTTTTTGGCGGGGCAGCGCCAGGAGCAACAGTTCCTGTCGCTGGTGACGATCGCCTTTCTAAACAGCGCCGCGTTTTTGCTGGCGACGGTGGCCCACATCGAAGCCTTAAAGTATGTTTCGGCCAGCATCACCTATACAATTATTCAGTTGAATGTGGTGGTGGTGGTGATTTTTTCGATGCTGTATTTTAAGGACCGAATAACGCCGATGCAAAGCGCGGGCCTTTTGCTTGCCGTCATTGCCATGATGATTTTGGCAAGACAGATGCATCACGATGCCGGCGCCGGTGAACGGCGGCGGCGGGGCATTTGGTTTGTGGGTTTGGCGCTGATCGGCGGCGCGGCGGCCAGTGTTTCTTCTAAATTCGCGGCCATGCACACGGACAAGCTCGCTTTTATGGCCCTGTCCTATCTGATGGGAATGGTGGGCTCACTGTGGATCAATAAAACCTTGCCGTCCGGAAAGCCGCATGACGCTCGTTTAAAAGAGGCCGTTATCATCGGAATCCTGATGGGCTTTTTTAATTTTGCCGGGTTTTACGCCTTTCTGGTGGCGCTGGAAACCGGCCCGCTTTCTCTTATTGCAACGATCGTGGGCCTGCATTTTGTAATTTCCATTCTGTTATCCGCGATTATCTACCGGGAAAAAATCAACCCCGCCGGGGTGGTGGGCCTTTTTTTGACGATAATCTCCATCGTGTTGCTGCGGTTGTAATGCCGCCCCCACCTTTCTGGTTTCGCTGGAAGAGGTGCTATAAAAAAGTAAGGTGAATCAGCCTGCCACGGTGAGAACCTGCTCAACCGTTTCCATATGATTCCCCTTGTATCACGCCGAAAATCATTTCAAATTTTTCAACTTCAAATTATCAACTATTCAAAATAGTTATAAAATTATTTATTGACACGCCACTTTCCCTTTGCCATGGGTTACAAATAAGCCATGTTTTTAGAGGCGATTTCAAAGTGCCTGCTGTATCAGAATCAAGAATGGCATTTGCTCTCTTTTATCCACATCGAAACCAAGGAGACCAGCATGAAGGGTACAGGCCGGGTTGTGGCTTTTGTGGAGATGTTGTTTTGGTTGTTCATTGCGGCTTGCGGCGGAGAACACCCCGTCGATATAGAAGCGGTAATGGCTCAGCCGAAAACCTATGTGGGCTCCGACACCTGCAAGATGTGCCATCTGGAGCACTACGATTCCTGGAAGATGACCCTTCACAGCCGAATGGCCCAGGATGCGCAGAAGAATCGGGATGTCATTATCGCCCCAATCAATGAAGCCGATATCCGGGCGGATCTGGCATTGCTGAAGGACGATTTGAAGGTTCCGGTAGATAAGATTTATATCCCGAAAATAGAGGATATCAAAATTACCATTGGCACCCAGTGGACCCAGCGATATATTGTTGAAAAAAATGAAACCCTTTATATCGCTCCGGTTCAGCATGATGCGCAGACCCATCGGTGGCTCAATTATCATGAAGAGGACTGGGATCAGCGGCCGTGGCTGAACTTGTGCGGCGGATGCCATGCCACCGGTGTTGATCTCGAATCGAAGCGTTATATTGAGCTCGGCGTGGCTTGTGAGGCATGCCACGGCATGGGCTCTTGGCATGCGGCCCTACCCAAGACGGCTGTTTTTGACAAGCGCCGAACCATTATCAATCCAGCCAAGCTCACCATGGGGGTTTCGGTGCAGATATGTGGCTCCTGCCATGGGAAAGGCGAGTCCACAATGAATAAGGACGCCAGCTGGGCGGTGGGTTATCAGCCCGGGCAAGCCCTATCGGTTTACTATAAAATGCCGTTTATTGAAAAAGGTGACGTCAAGCAAACCTATGCGGGACATTTCACGGTGGGACATCATCAGCAGTATAACGACTGGCAGGTCTCCCAGCATTTCCGGGAAGGGGTGGCATGTACTTCCTGCCATTACGTGCATCAGCTCGGAATGTCGATTACCCGCTCCCAGACGGTGGGGGCCGGCTCCCAGCAATGTTTCGAGTGCCACCAGATTCTGAACAAGACCACCGGGCATGCCATTCACTCCTTTGCCAATTGCGTGGGCTGCCATATGCCGCGTGTGGTGAAAAGCACGGAATCCGGAGATAACCACAGCCATGTGTTTATGGCCCTGCTTCCGAAAGACACCATTGACAACCCGGAAGTACCCAACTCCTGCACCAGTTGTCATAAGCATAAGGATGCCGTCCTGAAAACGCTTCAGGAAAAAGCGTTCCCGGGGTCCATGGACGAATGGTAACCTGAAAAAACCGATCCTGACAGGCAAGGTGTACCTGATGTCGATTAGAGCATTCAAGGCAAATGCATTCTCATGGGCCGCCGGGCTGATAGTGTTGCATTTGGGTCTGTTTTCTTTACCCGCTTTTGCCCAGGAGGAAGTGGCTTCCGCGTTTCGCAGATATCGGGATCATGAGGTCAGCACCGGCTATTATGAGGAATACGAGGCGGCGCCGAGGCACAACCGACCCCTCATTTCGGTTCCCGGTGTCAAGGAGGGACTGTTACCCTACAGCCCGAAGCTGACACCCCAGGTGCGGATTCGGACCCGGCTATATGATGCCCACTTGGGAATCAAATTCTACGAAGCGTTGCGATGTGCCTATTGCCATCCGGAACAAACCCTTGGAATACACACCGTCCGGGCAAACCTGACCTGTCGGCAGTGTCATGGCGGGGAACCCATCGCCGGCACCCAATACAGTTACGCTCCCATGAACCCGATCCGCAGACATTCCTATGTCTGTGCCAAATGCCACGAAGGGGCCAATGCCTCATTTGCCTCCTACGTGGTGCATGAACCCCTCGCGGGAACGGCGGTTGCCAGAAAGGAATTTCCGGCGCTTCACTATACCTATTGGTTTATGTTGATTTTGTTGGTGGGCACACTGGCCGTTGCCGTGCCGCACGCGCTGTTGATCGGTCTTCGAGAACTGATTTCAAAACGATGGCATAAAAATGGCGGAAGGCATCATGCGCATTAAGCGATTCAACAGCCTGGAAAGGTGCTTTCATTTTTTTCTGATTGTGACTTTTCTTATCCAGACGGCCACCGGATTCAGCCGGGTGTTTGTCTCAACCCATTGGGGAGAGCGGTTGATAGCCTTTTGGGGGGGATATAAGGCGGCGACCACGCTACACATTTGGGTAGGGATGGTGATGATCATCGGTTTCGTGATTCATACCTTTTATATTCTGGCAAGGATTCGGTGGCGTAATTTTTCGGAAAGTGTATTCGGCCCCGATTCTTTGATGCCGAATCTAAACGATGCCCGGAACATCACGCAGCAGGTGCTCTATTTCTTCGGTCTAAGACCTCCGCCCCGGTTTGACCGTTGGACCTATTGGGAAAAGTTTGACTACTGGGCGGTTTACTGGGGAATGCCGCTTCTGGCCATCACCGGGTTGATGACGGCTTACCCGCTGATGACAAGCCAGGTATTTCCGGGGTGGTTTCTCAATATTGCCGCACTGCTCCATCGGGCGGAAGCGGTTTTGGCGGTGTCCTATATTTTTATCGTGCATTTTTTTATCGGCCATTTGCGCCCCTTCAGCTTTCCCATGAATGAAGCGATGTTTTCGGGAAGCGTGCCGCTGGAAGAACTTCAGGAGGAAAAGCCAGTATGGGTGGCGCGCCTGGAAAACGACGGGCAATTACAGCAGTTGCGATCAAACGTCCCTGCCCGCTGGTTCAGGATTGCCTATTTCATGTTTGGATATGCCGCGCTGTGTGTTGGCATTTATCTGCTTGTAAACGGTATTATATACAGTCGATTTGTGAGTTTTCACTGAAAAGAGAGGTCTCTTTGCCAATCGCTGCCACCCGTTTTCGGATTGAATTGAACAAAATGACCGTGCTGGACATTGTGCTCATCTGCGCCGTTTTGTTTCTTTCAACGAACATCATTGTCAAAACGAAACTGCTCCGGGCATCTCCCCCCGCCATCAGTGCCGAGGCCATCGTTTATTGCGACGGCCGGGAACAGCAACGGATAGACCTTAGGAAAGATATGGATATTGTATTGCCGGGTAAAAAGATGGTGATCGCTGTCGAAGGCGGAAAAATAAGAATCAAACAGTCCGATTGCCACCGGCAAATGTGTGTTCATGCCGGCTGGGTCCGGCTTGCCGGCGAAACGATCGTGTGTGTGCCGAATAGAATCGTTATTGAAGTCGCTGCCGGCGCGGTGCCGGTAGTTGATGCCGTGGTTTTCTGAAAGATTAGATCAGCGTGGTGTTTATGGCGGAAAGTCAAACAGACCGGAAACTGTCTCAAATCGCGATTCTGGTGGCACTTGCATGCGTGCTTCAGATTGCCGAATCCTTTATTCCGCATCCGGTTCCGGGCCTTCGGCTTGGCTTGGCCAACATGATGACCCTGACGGCCATGATTCTTCTCGGTTTTGGCCCTGCCATGGAAGTGGCCCTGCTTCGGACCGTTCTCAGCGCATTTATCATGGGCTCATTTATGTCGCCGACGTTTATTTTGAGCTTTTCCGGTGCGGTGGTCAGTACCGCGGTGATGGGGTTTTTCTACTGGCTTTCCGGAACCCACCGATATTTCAGGTTAAGTGTGGTGGGTATCAGCATTCTTGGCGCATTTACCCATAACATGGTTCAGCTCTCCCTTGCTTATTTTTTGCTTGTAAAGCACGGCGGTATTTTTGTTTTTTTCCCCTGGCTGAGCATCGGCGCGGTGGCGACAGGGTGGGTGGTCGGTGTTGTCACCGGGGGTGTCTGCCGTCGCGTTGTAAAAGGGGACGCCTGCAGCATCGGCGAGAACCCAACGGAGAAGACGCGCCCATCCTTCATGCGGCCGTATCAACACAGCACCTCTTTTCTTCACCGGATGCCGGCATCGGGCAAGCTTTCGGCCATATTTGTACTGGCCGTATGCTTTTTTGTCATCTGCGATGTGCGTGCGTATCTGGCTGTTTTTATGGCCATGGTGTTTTTGGCGGCGGTTTCGCAGCTGTCGTTGAACGATTTGTTTTCGCAGATTAAACGGTATGCCATGCTCCTTGCAATGGCCTTTTTGCTGCCGGTCTGTTTTGATTCGGGCACGGATGTCATCGCCACCATCGGTGCGTTGAAAATAACGGCCAGCGGACTTCATTTGGGAATGCTTTTCGCTTTTCGCATTCTCTTGCTGCTTTTTGCAAGTTGCCTTCTGATGAGAACCACCTCGCCTGGGGAATTGACTCGCGGTTTGGCCCAGGTGCTTTTCCCCTTGAGCGTTCTGGGTATTTCCCGGCATCGGGTGGCTACAGTTCTTACCCTTGCATTGGAGGCGGTTCCCGCCGCATGGGGTGCGACCCGAGGTGCGATGGCGACCGCGGATTTAAAAAAGGTTCATACCCTTAAAAATCTCATCCCTCTGTTGAGCGATATGATTGCCGCATTATACCTGCGAGCGGGTCTGCCTGACGTTCAAAGGGAAGAAACGGCGCCCAAAAAGAGTCAGCGTTCGATGGATGTGGTGTGAACATACTATTCAGGAAAGCAGCCTTTTCCGCCCTAAACGGTTGTTTTCAAGCGAACGCCTGAATTCCCGAAAAATGGATTTCCGGATGGTCATGGCCGAAAACAAACATTGTCGTTTGGTTGCTTAATTTGGAAGCCTGCTTTGTCAGAAAGGAGGACAGCAATGAAGATAACTGTTGTTTTGGCAATTATCTGTTCACTGTTAATGATCGGCGCAGAAGGGGCAGCGGCCGATGAGCTTCAGGAGCTTAAACAGCAGCTCCAAATGCTGCAGAAACGAATTGAAGAGCTTGAAAAAAACCAGACTGAACAGGGGCAAAAAGCCGAGAAAGTAGCCGCATCGGTCGAAAAAATCAAAAAACAACCGTCCGCCCGTGCGGTTGTTTCCGATGCCCTGAGCGGTCAGACCACCGTCAGCGGCCATTTTAAGTTTTTTCTGGCCGATCAAAGCGATGGAGAGGTCAACGGCATCGATCAACACAACTCTTTTGCCGCAGGTGTCAATAATCTATGGATTTATTTCAACAAACAGCTAAACGACTGGATACAGATCGAAGTGGCGCCCGAATTGATGGTTGAAGCGGCCGCTACGCCGTCGCTGGGTGCAAACATTCGGCGGGAGAAATCAGCCGAAGTAGAAGTCGATCTGGCTTGGGCATATCTTGCCATGCGCCTGCCCTGGGGGGTTGAGGCCAAGGCCGGCGCTCTTTTCCCTTATTTCAGCGAGGAGTATGCCTCCAAGGTCTGGTGGGATGAGCAATACCATGGGAATAACGGGTTGGTAACCCTTGAAAACTGGCGTTCTACCGGTATCGAGCTTTATCGCAATTTCGAACTTGAAATTTCTTCCATATTTGTTTCCCTCCCTGTCTATTTGTATCCCTATCTCAATGGCGATGACCGGGGCATTATTCAGGATAAACGCTTTACGGACAATAACAGCAGCAAGAGTTCTCTGGTCCACCTGACACCGGAATTTTTTGCTTTCGGTGCGCGTTTCAAGATTCTCGGTTCTTTCGGGCTGGGGAAATGGGATGATGATGGGGATAATTTATCCCGTCAATGGGCGGCCGGCGCCGACATTGCGTATGGCTCCTTTAATTTCAGCGGTGAGTATATGAGCCGGTGGCTGGAAGACCTCCCGTTGCTGGCAGGCGGGACCGATGACGGGGAAGATAAGGGGTGGTACATCAAAGGCCTCTACCGGTTTACGCCGAAGTGGCGCGCCATGCTCAAGTACTCCGATGTGGATCTGTGGTTTCCGGGGACGAACCATCTTCTGACCGACAATTATAAAACCTTCGGCGCAGCGGTCAATTTCTTTATAACTGAAAGTTCGATTATCATGCCGCAGTTTGAATATGTGGATGCCGAAAGATCCGATGGTTCCCAGAGCCTTGACTATTTCCGTTACACCTTGGGGTGGCGAACGACTTTTTAATCCCTGATCAACAGGGCACGTTAAGTTCCGGGAGGAAATCGCCTCATCATGGGATCATCCGACATACCAGACATGCCCCTTTCTTTAAAAAGAAAGGTATCCGTCAAGAAAAAAAGATCGTCGAAAAAGTGGATGTGGATATTGGCCTCGGTAGCCATCGTGTTTCTCGTGACGCTGGGAATCAGGTTGTACCATTTGCATCGATACCATTTTGAGAAACAGACCCATTTCATGATGGATACCTATGTGACGGTTTACGCCGTGGGACCAAAATCGATCACGGTCCCGGCCATCAATTTGGCTTTTGATCGCATGCAGGAGGTTAATGTCAAGTTTAACTCCCGAAATCCAGACAGCCCCATTTATTCATTCAATGAAAAAGGTGTTCCCATTTCGGATCCGGAGATTCTCGATTTGGTGCGGATTGCCCTTCAAGTCGCCGATGATTCCGACGGGGCCTTTGACATCACGGTTGCTCCGCTGATTGCGCTGTGGGGGTTTTATGGCGACACACCCAGGCTGCCGAAAGATGACGAAATCAAACGCTGCCTGGAGAATATCGGCTTTCACCACCTGTTGCTGTCGGACAGGACACTCGAAAAGAAAAAAGCCGGCGTGAAAATTGATCTGGGTGGTATTGCCAAAGGATATGCCGTAGCCCAGGCAGTTTCCATTTTGAGGCAAAAAGGGGTGACATCCGCTCTCATTGATGCAGGCGGGGATATTCATGCGCTGGGCAAAAAGGGGCGGTTTCCCTGGAAGGTCGGTCTCAAACACCCCCGGAAAGACGGTATCCTCGGTTTTATCGAAGTTGAAGACCTATCGGTGATGGGATCGGGCGATTATGAGCGTTTTTTTATGAAAGAGGGGAAACGGTATCATCATATTTTCAACCCGAAGACAGGATATCCGGTTGAAGGACTGCTCGGAAGCACTTTGGTTCATCCCAACCCCATCTTGGCGGACGCCTGGAATACTGCCATCTATGTTCTTGGAGCCGATGAGGGGATGCGCCGGGTCGAAGAATATTCCGGTATGGCGGCGCTTATGGTCAAGGACTCAGGGGAGATCTTGTACTCAACGGGTTTGAAAAATGCCCTCACCATACCTGAGGATAGGTAAAAACCATTATTGAAGGAGGGTGTTCATGTTTAAAATAACCACATTGAAAAGTTCGTTGTTAGGTATCGTTCTTATAAGCCTCAGCGGGGTTTGCTCCGCATTTATGGTCCTCTCACAGGAGGATGCCCTGAAACAAGCTTTCTGGGCGGGTGCAACGATCGAGAAGGAAACTAGGGAACTCACCGGGGATGTCCTGGAAAGGGTCAAGGAGCGGCTCGGGGGGAACCTGGTGTACTTTCAGGAAGGCGCTGAGCAGCAGGAAGTTGAGACCAGAACGACCTACGATTTTTATTTCGGGGTTAAGGACGGCGTTCGCAAGGGGGTGGCAATCATCGACGTGGAACCCGGAAAATGGGGACCGGTGGAATTTTGCACGACCTTGGACGTAAAAGGAACCGTGAAATCGGTGAGGGTTCTGAGTTACCAGGAGCAAAGAGGACAACCCATCGCCCGCAATTCCTTTACCAACCAGTACAAGGGGAAGCACAGCAATTCCACCCTGACGGTTGGAAAAGATATTATCGGTGTCAGCGGTGCTACCATCTCTTCGAGATCGGCGACGTTTGCGGTGAAAAAAGCCCTCGTGATCTACGAGGAACTTTACTTGAAATAGCCCCTGGATTTTATAACCTGAACTGTTACCTTTCATAAAACGGTAAGGAGGTTAACATGATCAGAAGGATTTTAAGGTATCTTTCCCCCGGGCTGGCCTTGCTCCTTGTCCTATGCTACATCGGTTGTTCCGGCGGAAACTCAAAGAGTGATGCCGTTGGCGAACCGGAACCGGAGCTGGTGGCTCAGACCTATAATGAGAAATGTGCCCTGTGTCATCGACCTGGCAGCATTGCGGATCTTGCGGTGGTCCACAGCAAGGAGGACAACAGTCCGGAGGGGGAAATTACGGCAGTGACTATTGATGCCGGCATGGTAACGGTTCATTTCAAGCTGTTCGAGAGCGAGAACAACCTCATCCCCCTTGCCGGTGTCGCGGCAAGCAATATCCGATTTACGATCGCCAAGCTGGTGCCGGGAAGCAACGGGGATGCCGACGAGTGGGTGAGCTATATCAACCGGATCCAAACCATTGGTGCCGAAACTCCTGGGACTGCCCCCGACGGCACCGATACGCCGACGGGAACAAGTCGGACCCAGGCCGACTCACAGCGCGCCAATGCGACCGGCGGGGTTTTCGTCGACAATGGGGACGGCTCTTATCGTTACCAATTTTCTTTTGACATAACGAACGTGATAAGTCCGGTTGCGGTGCCGTATGAGCCGGACCTGACCCATCGAGTGGCCATGCAGTTGACAGGCAATGTTGCCAATGCCTCCCTGGACTTTGTGCCGAACGGGGGGGATCTGCCGAATACCCGCAACATCGCCGTGAACGCTTCTTGTAACGAATGCCATCTCAAACTGGGGCTTCATGGCGGGGACCGCATTCAACTCGCCTACTGCGTGACTTGTCACAACCCGGGCACCACGGATGCCAACAGCGGCAACACGGTCGATTTCAAAGTTATGGTGCACAAGATCCATATGGGTGAAAATTTGCCGAGTGTGCAAACCCTGGGGTGGAGATATGTGATCTGGGGGAATGCCGACAGCGAACATGACTACTCGGAGGTGGTTTTCCCTCAGGATGTGCGTTTCCCCGGATTGGGTGAGGCTGGCAACACCTGTGCCAAATGCCACTCCCATGGAGATGCCGCCGACGGCGACAACTGGAACCTGGTGCCGACGCGGGAAGCTTGCACCTCGTGTCATGATACCATCAGTTTTACGGATCCGCCCCCTTCCGGATTTACGCTTCACTCAGGCGGTGCCCGGTCGGACAACAGCCGGTGCGCGGCCTGCCATCCGGCAACGGGCGGAGTGGCCGGCATTATCGATTCCCACACCCTTGCCGCCCAGGTCGCGGCGAAAAAGTTTAAATACAACATTATCAGTGTGTCCGACGCCGATGGCGGAGACGTGGCCCCCGGCGATTTCGTGAAAGTGACCTTCTCCGTGACCGACCCGACCAATGCCGATGCGCCCTACAACATACTGACGCATCCGGCCTTCACGAGCCGTTCCGGATTGGCCAGCCGACTGGCGGTACTGATCGGTTGGGAGACCAGCGATATCACCAACACCGGCAGCGGAAACGATTTTGCTCAGCCGGTTTCCATTGATACGCTCAGTATCGGATCAACCCCGGCCACCGATAACCTGGATGGGACGTTCAGTGTCACCTCGAAAGTGGCGATTCCCGCCGATGTGACCGGAAGCGGCGTTGCAGGTATTGACGGCCATCCGGCAGGTGATTTTGATGAAGACGGGACATTTTCGGATCGGATTCCGGTTACCAATGTCGTTAAGCGTTTTTCGATTTCCGGGGCTTCTCCCGAAAACCGCCGCACGGTCGTTAATATCGCCAATTGCAATCGATGTCACGGCCAGCTCAGTCTCCATGGGAACAATCGAACCGACGAACCGCAGCTCTGCGCTATCTGCCATAATGCAAATGCCACCGACCGCGGACGACGCCCCGGAGATACTGCATCCACGGCGGACGGGAAGCTGGAGGAGGCGATTGACTTCAAGTACATGGTTCATTCGATTCATGCCGGTTCGGCGGATCATCTCGGTTTCAGGGAAAAAGGGATCGTCGTTTACGGGTTCGGCGGGAGCGTCAATGATTTCAGTGAAGTCGCTTTGCCGGCCGGTTTGGATAACTTGAGAAATTGCACCGGTTGTCATACCGGCAGCACCTTCGCCCTTCCTCTGGAGTCGGCGGTGCAGCCCACCACCGTGCTCACCGAAGCGGATCCGAAAGACCCGGATGACGATATAAATATCACCCCGACGGCGGCTGTTTGTTCTTCATGCCACGATGGCATCGAGGCCAAAACCCATATGTCGGATGAAGGCGGGAAGTTCGACTTTGTTGCCTTTGCCCCGGCCGATGCGGGCACCGGCAGTGGATCACAAGCGGATGTATGCGGTCCGGGACCGGTGTCGGCCCAGCCGGCAGGGCATTCCGAGCGCACGGATTGCTGTAGCTGTCATGGTCCTAATTAACCGTCGCAAATGAGAGCATGGCAGGAGGCGCCGGCACTAACGGTTGCCTCCTGCCGTTCCGAAGGATCGATGCGGGCTGTTCTCCTCTAATTGCGTTGAAAAAAAAGAAGGGCTCAAGGTGTTTCCGAATTTGGCGCATTCAGACGAATGAGTTGAACCGGAGTGTCCGTGCGTTGAAACTGCGCAACGGTTTCCGGGTGGCAGGTGAAAAAAAGAACCTGATGCGTTTGAGACAATTCGGCAATGGCCTCGGCGGCCGCTTGCGCCCGGCCCGGGTCGAAATTCACGAGAATATCATCCATGATCACGGGCAGCGGCTCGCTATGCCGGGCCCGGTGACGAATAAATCCGAATCGAATGGCCAGATACAACTGCTCGGCTGTACCACGGCTTAAGGCCTCGGGGCGAAGGCTGCGATGCGTTGCGGTGACGGCCTGAATGGTTTCTTCGCCCATGGGCGCGACCAGGCGTACATACCGGCCGCGGGTAAAACTTTGGAAAAAAGAGGCGGCATCCTGAAGCACCCGGGGCTGGTTTTCCGTTTCATACCGGGCCTGAGCCCGCTCCAGCAGATGCCCGGCCAGCGCATAACGGCACCAGTCAAACGCATGGGCCTGAATATCCGCCAAAAGCCGCGCTTCTTCAGCCCGCAGTTTTGCCACATCCTCATCCGACAAGAGCGCATCGATTTCCCGATCCAGTGCCGCGCGCTTATTTCTGAGGGTATCCATTTGCTGCATCCTCTCGGAAACGGCTTCGGCCTGCGCTCGTTCCAGGGCTTCGATCTCCGCAAGACAGAGGCGTGACAGGGCGGTCTTGAGTGCGGTGATGTCCGTTTCCCCGGTGATTCGGCGCATATTTTTTTCATTTTCGGCAATGGCGTTCAGCAGACGCCGCCTCTCAGCAAAGGCGGCTGCTCGATGCCTGTAATCCGCTTCCGTTTTGGTGCCGGCCTCATGCAGCAGTTCGCGAAGGTTTTCTTGGCCGATGGAAAGCTTTTTCCGCACGGCGGTTTGCTCGGTGCCGATGGCGGCAAGTTGCGCCTCAAGAACGGTTTTTTCGCGCTGGTTTCCAAGCGTTGTTTCCAATTCTGCGCTGAGTTCCTCGATGAGAGCCGGCCACTGGTCCGATTGCCCGGCAACGGGGCAGCCGATACGCGTGACGAGCGCCTCGGCTGTTTGGCGATACTCCGTCAGATCCGCTTCAAGCTGTTGAATCTCCAGTGCCAGATGATTCCGCCGGCCGATATCGGTAGCGATTTCCGATAATGTATCCAGGGCTTCCAGGGCGGTATCGGGAGATAAGGTGTCCGGCAGGCCATGAGTGGCGAGCCAGTTTTGCCAGGCACGGGTCGTTGCGGCCATGTCGGAAAATACGGCGTCCCTTTGGTTCCTTGCGGTGTCAAGGGATGCCCGGGCGCTTTGCAGCGCCGCTTGGTGACGTTCGGCCGCTTCCTGTGCGTGATAAAAGACCGCCCTTTTTTCTTCCATCGCGGGCAGTCGGGCGATAAAGCCATCCACGGCCTGTAACAGGCCGGGTGCCGGGCCCTTGGCTGCCGCCGAAAGAGGCGCCAGCATGCCGGCCGTGGCGATATAAGCGGCCTGCGCAGTCTGCACAAGGGCGAACCGATCCGCCAATTCCGTTAAGGTTGATTGCCGTTGTCTGGCCGCTTCGATCTTGAAAAAAAGGCTTGCGGCAAGTGTCGGCGGCAGCGTTGCCCGAATGCCCATTTTTTCAAGATGTGCCCTCCAGTCCGCGCTGATATTTGATAAGCGGGTATTTGCCAGGGATGCCGCCTGCTGCGCCGCTTGCAAGGCGGTTTCACCTTCCGTGACCTGTTCGTCAAAGGTTTCGATGGTTCGGGTTTGAAGCGCTCGAACATGATGGCGTTTGCGAAGGATTACCAACAGGCAAAGCAAGTATCCGATGCACAGGGTGCTGATCGTTATCGCCGGCGGGGATGATATTTCCGGCCAATGCCACCAGATAGTGCCGGCGGCTGCGAGGATGCCCGGCGCTGTCAATAAAAGGGCGTGCGATAAAGAGGGAACAGGACGCCTTGCTGCGGTGGCTTCGTTCAACTTTTCCCGCGCGCGCTCAAGCTGAATCGCCTTTTCCCGGCCGGCGGCGTCCGCGATTCGGGCGGCTTCCTGCGCATAGGCCATTGCGTGAGAAAATTCATCCACAAGGTGGCGTGCGGCTACGGAGGCATCGAACCGGTCCAAATCCGATTCGGTCCACGTGGCATCGATCTCGCCGATCGCTTGCTCAAGCGCCTGGCGGGAGCGTGCCAACCGGGCCGTAAGATCGCTTATCTCCTGAATGCCGTCGGCAAACCGATCCCGGCCCTGTTTGAGTTTCAGCAGCATTTCCGGGTCGGGCGCTGCTTGGGGAGACGCCAGGCCGGCGAGCCGGTTGGCCGCGTCTTGCGTCGCACGTTGAACGGAGGCATGGTGTTCCGTGCGGTCGGCGAACAGGTGGTCGGCCGCCGTAGCGGCGTTGGCCAATGTCAGAAACCGGTGTTGAAAGGATCGAATCTCTTCGCGCACCAACACCGATCGGTCGATCGCGAGAATTTCCGATTCGGTTTTGCCCCGGCCGAACATGTTCAGCCGGTCTTTGTGGTTCGATTCTAGGACCGCCTTTTCATGCGTCAACAGGGGAAGGCGTTTTAGTTTATCGAGATAAGCCGCTTTTTCCTGCAAGAGGGCGCGCAGGCTCGGGGCTTGATCCGCCAGTGCCCGGTTCAGGGCGAGCGATTCTATTTGGCCCGAGCATTGGGCTGCGCGGTCCGTCAGCGCGGCCAATTCCGCTTCATATTGGCGGCATGCCGAAAGTTCCTTTTCATACCGCGCCAGGCCGTCTTCCGGAAAACCGATTACAACGGGCGTGAGTGTCGAAAGCTGCGTCTCATTTTCCTGATGCGACAGCCATTCGGGCCACAGGCGGGAATAGCTGTTGAAACGAAGCGCTTGTCCGCGGTGCTCGTCGAGTGTTTCCGCCAGGCGGGAGATCTGTTGCTCAAGAGATTGTTTTTCCGCCAAGAGGGCATCGTACCGGCCGACCTGGCGGCCCGCATCCTGCAGTGCTTGATGAACCTTATTCAGGGCCGTGAGCGCGGCATTGATCAGGGGCTTTGATCCGCCCGATCTAAACAGGCTTTCCAGCCGGCCCTGGACCTGTTTTTTTGCGCGGGAAAGCGTAGCCATGCCGGTACCGAACCCGGCGCCGTAAACCGCGTGCCGGACCCCGTCTTTTTGAAGTGAATCCAGGGTTTGAAGTTCGGAAAGGCTGAAGGCAAAAATATTTCGAAAGACCTCGTACCCGACGCCGCCCAGAAGTTGACCGAGAAGTTCCGCGCCGCCGCGCAGGCCGTCAGCGCCCTCCACGGTCACAAGGCCGCCCTGCTTGCCGGGGCCGCGGCTTACCGTGACCGATTCCCCGCCTTGAAGTAAAAGCGAGAGGCGGCCGCCATGCATGCCACCCGCAACGGGCGGGTAAAAGAGTTCATCTTTTGCATTGGCGCGAGGGAACCCGAACAACACCGTGCGAATAAATCCCAAAAGCGTTGATTTTCCGGCCTCGTTGTCACCTTGTACCAGAACCAGACGGGAATTGAGATCGGAAATGGACGCATCATGAAAAACGCCGAACCCGTCGATATGAAGGCCCTGAATTTTCATGTGTCCGGCTCCAGAAGATCCAGGCACAGCTTTTCGGCCTCGCTAATGAGACGCTCGCAATCGTCGCCGGAGAGCGGATCGAGCAACCGTGCCAGGCGATGGTGATGAAAAAGGTCTTTGAGGGCCGGTGCCAGCGTCTCGGGCGGAGCGCCCGGTGCGGCATTTAAAGCGATCTTTGTGCTGAGTCGAAGCGTTTTGGCTTCCCGAAGCACTTGTCCGAAAAAATCATCCACCTTGCTTCGGCTGGTGAGATCGATCGGCGGAAGGCAATTGACCTGCAGATCCTGAACCCAGACGGCCGGAGTTTTCGCAATTCCCGCAGCCCGGATGCGCTCAAGGAGAACCGCTGCGGTGTCCTCTTTTCTAAGTTCGCTATAAAGCTGGCTTCTGCCCTCAAGGAGGATTCGGACAATAGCGGATCGGCCGTCCGCCGCCGTCAAGGCGCTCTCCATTTGCCGAAAAAGCGCCTGATCCAAATTGTCGAGGGTCTCTATCGGAGAAAGATCCAAGCGGATCAAAAGCCATCGCACAACATCCAGCGGGTGAAAGGTTACCTCGATGCGGCGGTTCTCGTCCACCCGCACGAGATAGCACCCGCGTGCGCCGGTCTCCCGAATGCTCAAGCCCTGAATATTTCCCGGATAGGCGATATAGGGTGCGCGGGAAAGAATCGCTCGTTCATGCACATGTCCCAGCGCCCAATAATCAAAACCCGTTTCGCGCAACTGCCCCGCCGTACACGGCGCGTAAGCCGTGTGATCCGGATGATGGCCGCAACTGGTGTGTAGCAGGCCGATTTTGAAAAGATCCGAATGGTCCCTCTGAAATTTTTCAATGAGCGGGCGTTGCTCATTTCCCTGAGCAAAACTGATCCCGGATATGGATGCCGTCGGTACACCGTCCACCCGGACCACAATGCGCTCGACGGTATCCGCCCGGAACAGGTGCAGGTTCTCGGGCCAAAAAATGCGGGTGGACCAGGCCGGTGCCGGATCATGGTTGCCATGCACCACGAAAGCGTTAATCTCCTTTTCCTTGAGACGCACCATGGCATCCCGAAAGGCCAATTGGGCACGAAGCGCATGGTCCGCATCGTCAATCACATCACCGGCCACCAGCAAAAAGGCGGCCTCGCTTTCCAGGCACAGATGGATTAAGGCGTTAAAGGCGTCATAGGTGGCGTTACGCAACACGTCCAGGCTATGGGGGATTCGTTCACTTACCCCTTTAAACGGGCTGCCCAGGTGAAGGTCCGCGGAATGAACAAAGGCGAAGGGCTTCATGAATCGTATGGGTTCCAATTTTAAATGAGACTAATTAAAGGTTCGAATTTTAATGAAAATACGTCCTATATTCAAGAGAAAAACAATCCGCTTCATGCGGCCCTTATCCCGGTCCGTATTTTATATTGACATAGCCGCTTTATTTCCCTTAGTTTTTCTAATACATTAGTAGACGCTCACGCGGCCTATTTCGAACCATGCGAGAAAATAAGAATGAGGGGGAAATCATGATAAACGGCTGTTACACGGCGCTCATTACGCCATTTCAGGCCGATGGGGTTGATTATAACGGGCTCGCCCGTCTGGTTACGTATCAGATTGAAAACGGTATTTCAGGCATCCTGGCGGTTGGGACCACGGGAGAAAGCCCCACGCTCAATTGGGCGGAACATATCCGGGTGATCGAACAGGTCGCCAAAGCAAGCAAGGGGCGGATTCAGTGTATTGCCGGCACGGGCAGCAACAATACGGCCGAAGCCCTGACCGGTACCCGGCATGCCGTGGAAGTGGGTGTGGATGCGGTCCTGCTGGTGGATCCGTATTATAACGGCCCCAGTTCCCAGGAAATCAGGAAAGAATATGTGGCCCCAATCGCCAAAGCGGTGCCGGGAACCCAGGTTATCCCTTATATCATTCCCGGCCGCTCCGGAACGCAACTGTTGCCGGAAGATCTGGCGCTTCTGGCCCGGGAGTTCGATAATGTCCAGACGGTAAAGGATGCCACCGGAAACCTGGAAAACATGCGGCGAACGCGCGCTTGCTGTGGTCCGGCGTTTTCCATTCTATCCGGAGACGACGGATTGACGTATGAAATGATGACGGATGCGGCCATCTCGGCCGCCGGCGTCATCTCCGTGTTTTCAAACCTTTTTCCCCGCGCGGTGTCGGACATGGTAAGATATCTTCAAGGCGGAGAGGTGGAAAAAGCCCGCGCCCTGAACATCGCCCTGGACCCGCTGTTTCAGTTGGTTTCCGTTAAAACGATGGAAACAACCCCTTGGGGGCATGTCGTGTGTAAAGCCAAAAACCCGCTGGCAATCAAAACCCTGATGGCGATTCTTGGTCTGCCCGCCGGTTTTTGCAGGCCGCCTTTGGGCAAGCTCTCGCAAAACGGTCTGGAAACTGTTCTGGCGGCTGCCCGAAAAGTGCTGGCAACCGCGCCGGAACTATTTGAGCCGGTAGCTGCGTTTTTTAAGGTGAACGTGGAAGAGCGGCTCGATACGCCCAAATTCCGGGAAGGATTGTATTATGAAACCTACTGAAACCATACGGGATGGTTGAGAACGGGGGGTTGGGGGCAAGATTGGATCACAAAAACGGCCGGATTGGAATGAATCCGGCCGTTTTTTCTAATTTTCCGCAGGCGTGGCTGCGCTCGTATCTTCGGTTTTAAACAAGATGGATTTGAGCCATTTCAATGCAAACTGGAGCAATGCCACCTCGTCGGCCTTTATTTTTTCGATGGTATCCGATGGAATGTTATAGCGTTTGAGAAAAGAGCTTTCAAATACAAAGGACCTAAATTTATCGATGTTATAACTTGCCAGGAAAAACATTTGTTTGCTCTGATCGGTCAGCTTGATATTGGCAGGAAAGGATCGTTTTCGAACCAATAGATCGGTCCAGTCCGCATTGATTTCATCCCGAATATCCACGCCTTGATCCTGGCGCCATTCGCGAACCGTCCAACAGGTCCTTTCTTCAAATCCGC
Source organism: Desulfobacterales bacterium (assembly GCA_034003325.1). Taxonomy (NCBI): domain Bacteria; kingdom Pseudomonadati; phylum Thermodesulfobacteriota; class Desulfobacteria; order Desulfobacterales; species Desulfobacterales bacterium. Next base: position 4,305 of record JAVEYW010000002.1, on the reverse strand, counting down.
GGCAGTGTGGCTCTTTGATGAAAAAGAAAAAATCCTTGTCATCGGCGCCTTCCTTATGGCTTAAGGCGGCAACGCCCAAGGGGTAATACCGGCACGTCGTCGGCCGGTCTTCATAGATCAGGCAGCCATCATCCCGGACAAAGGGGCAGGATTTTTTTTCATCATCCAGCAGCTTCAGGGTGATGACTGGCAAATCCGTTTTTTCAAGCAATTGAATGTCCGTGTAAATGGCCAGGAACTCATCCGACGGCAGTTGCAGCCGGTTTTTCAGGCGCAGAATGTCGTATGGGGTCAAAATGATGCTGATTCCCCGGCAACATTGGGTAAAACACGATACTCCCTTGTGGCATCGAAACGAAAACGCGTGATCCAGACCGACCCGTTCCGGCTGAATGTAGGCCATGCTGTTTTGGTCTTCCATAACATTATCCCTTTCATATGAGAGCCAGTTTCAAAACGCCCCATTTCGGCCGATCTCTGCGTTGCGCTCAAATTTCAATCCTCAAAATACATAATGTATTCCTCCGGTTGAAATTTTCACGCGCCTTGACCTCGACCGAACTGGAACGTGTTGAAAATGGCTCTTGATTCCAACAGCCCGGATCGGCTGACGCTAATCGCGTGATGGATTGACACGTTCGTATTATCCAAGCAAAGGGGCCTTGTCAACACACACGCGGCATACTTGGAAAAAAGCGGGCCATACAAGTGAATTGACACCTTGTCGCCCAATTTGTTAGCGTGATGATTCGCTCGGACCAAATAGAAAAAGGGGAAACCGGATGGCAAAGAAAATTCGTATCGGCGCGTTGATATCAGGTGGCGGCACCAACCTTCAAGCGATTATCGATGCGTGCGAATCGGGACGAATCGATGGCGAGATGGTGTTTGTCGGGTCCGATAATCCAAACGCCAAGGGGCTTGAAAGAAGCCGAAAGCATCACATTCCGAATTTTGTCGTCGATTACGGTGCCATAATTCGAGGGTTCAAAAACTTTCCGGATTCAGGCATGCTTCAGGCGGACTTCAGCATGGCCGAAGTAATGTCCAAGCAGTCTCTTTTTCCGCCGAATACGCCGCGGGAGACCGTCGAGTTATTTTTAGCCACGCGCGCCATTGCAGAGGCCCAGCTTCTCAGGGCCATGGACGAGCACCCCTTTGACCTGCTGGTACTGGCCGGTTTTATGCGAAACCTGACCCCGTACTTTATCGATCGTGTGAATGGAGACGGAAAATTGCCGCGAATTATGAATATTCATCCGGCGCTGCTTCCCTCCTTTCCCGGGGTGGACGGATATGGCGACACCTATCATTATGGGTGTAAAGTGGGCGGGTGCACGGTTCATTTTATTGACTACGGCGAGGACTCCGGACCCATCATCGGCCAGCGCTCTTTTTCGATCGAGCCGGAGGACACCCTCGATAGGGTTAAAGAAAAAGGGTTGAAAGAGGAGTGGAAACTCTATCCGGAATGCATTCGGTTGTATGCGGAAAACCGGCTTCAAATCGTCAAGCAGACGCGCTTGCTGCCCGGCGGGCAACAAACAACCCGCCGCGTGGTTCAAATATTAACCGCCTGAAACGCATCGGCTGGTTTCATCTCATTGATCCGAGGCTTCCATCAATTGGGGTTAAATGGGGGTGAAGAATGGGCGGGCCCGCCGCGCTGATAATCGATCAAGGCACGCATGCCACGCGCGCGATGGTGATGGCTGCGGACGGACAGATTCGGCATTCGGCGTTTGCGGATGTCTCCCTGTTTCGCCTTAGTGATACCCGCGTGGAGCAGGATGCGGAAGAGATTCTCTCATCGGTGCATCGGACCGTGGCCCGTGTTTTAAAAGAATCCGCGGCCGGGCGCCTTGAAATTGATGCGGCCGGGCTTGCCACGCAACGCTCAAGCGTGGTGGCCTGGGATCGCGAAACGGGAAACCCGTTATCGCCGGTGATCAGCTGGCAGGATTGTCGGGTCGGCCGGTGGCTGAATCAATTCCGGAAGGATGCCTCCCGAATTCAGCAGCTTTCGGGCTTGCCGCTGTCCCCGCATTATGGGGCCGGTAAATTAAGATGGTTGCTGGACAACGTTCCGGCGATAAAAACCGCTCATATGACGGGGCGGCTGGTCTGGGGTCCGCTGGCCGGCTTTCTGATATTTCATTTAGTGAAAAACAGGCCCTATCTCGTGGATCACGCCAATGCGCAAAGAACGCAGCTCTGGAATATTCAAACGCGCAATTGGGACGATGAACTCATCACTTTGTTTCAATTGCCCAAAGGGAATCTGCCCACCTGCATGCCGGTTTGCGGGTATTATGGTAAGTTGACAGCCGCCGATATTCCGTTGCGTGTCGTCAGCGGCGACCAGGGGGCCGCTTATTTTAGCATGGGCCGAATGAACGTCCATAAGGTGCTGATAAATATCGGCACGGGCGCCTTCCTTTTAGCGCCCACCGGTGAAAAACCGGTTTATCGTCAACGGTTGCTGAGTGGATTGGTTGCCAGTGAAGAGGGTCGAGCCGAATATGTGCTCGAAGGGACGGTCAACGGTGCAGGCGCGGCCCTTGATTGGGCTCAAAAGAAATGGGGAATACGAAATTTAAGCGAAAACCTGCCGGATTGGCTTTCCAGAGAAACGCGGTTGCCTGTTTTCCTGAATGCGGTGGGTGGCATCGGTTCGCCCTGGTGGCGGGCGGACATGGCGTCCCGTTTGATCGGCGATGGCGAGACTTGGCAGCGGGCAGTGGCGGTGGCGGAGAGTATTTTGTTTCTCATTCAAAGCAATCTGGATGCGATGGCGGCGGCCGGCTGTGATATTAAACAGTTGGTGGTCACCGGCGGACTGGCCCGTCTGGATGGATTGTGCCGCCGCTTGGCGGACCTATCCGGCAAACCTGTTTACCGTCCGGCTGAAACCGAAGCAACGGTCCGGGGAACGGCATGGTTGGTATTCGGCCGCCCCAAACGCTGGCCAAAGTCCGGGCGGGGCAGGTGGTTTGCACCGCTGGCCAATGCACCGCTGAAAGAGCGCTATTTCCGCTTTTGTACGGAAATGAAAAGAACGGAAAATCGATGAGCGACTTTATTTGCTTTGCCCATCGGGGCGCCAGCGGCCATGCGCCGGAAAACACGTTGTCAGCGATTCAAAAGGCGCTTGACATGGGGGCGTGCTGGATAGAGGTGGATGTTTTTCTGGCGGATAATGAACTGGTGGTGATTCATGACAGCCGACTGGAACGCACGACCGACGGGGTCGGCGATGTAACGCAGCAGAAAATTTCATACCTTCGCGCTTTGAATGCGGGCAACGGCGAAAAAATCCCTTTTTTAAAGGAAGTACTCGATATTGCCGCCGGTAAAGCGGGGGTCAACATCGAGCTTAAGGGGGCGGACACAGCTGCTCCTGTCGCTGCATTGGTCGGTTCCTATGTATCGCAAAAACGGTTCGATTATGACCATCTGATCGTTTCCTCTTTTCACCATGCGCTTCTTGCAGAGGTTAAGCGGTGTGATTCTAAAATCCTCATCGGTGTGCTGTTGGAAAAGATGTGCGGGGACGAAGTCCGGGCGGCCGAACGCATGGGCGCTTACTCGATTCATATCAGCCAAAAAAGGGTTGACGAGGCATTCGTAATGGAGGCCCATCGCTTGGGAATGAGGGTGTTTGTCTATACGGTCAATCGGGCGGATGAGGTTCGACAAATGAAGAAACTGGGCGTGGATGGCGTTTTTACGAATTATCCGGAGATTTGTATGGGCGATGGGTGATGGATAATGGTCAACGGGTCTCAACACTTTTCCACTGATACTGGTAGTTTGGCGTTCAGTGCAAATCAGTGGCTCTCGGTGAGTCCAGAACGCTTGCAGCCATGATTGTTCCATGCTCTGTGAAAACCAGTGGATTCACGGGAGAGAACTTCAGCCTCTGGAGGTGGTCACAGTTTGTTACCATTTCCCCTTTTCTGCCTTGGTGAGGCGGGACATAAAGTCGAACGGGAACCGATCCGAATTTCGTTGAACGGCTTGGCTCAGGGCTTTTGTCGTGACGCCATAAGCTTCCGCAAGGTCAGCATCAATAATGACCCCAACTGCAACCGGGCAGAGATGCGTCCCTCAAATATCCCTTTAACATAGTTAACGACAAAAATCAGCGGGGCGTGTGACGCATCCGCTGGATTTGCTTGATATTTGTTATGGCCTCAAGCAAATCCTGAGACCGTCAGTGGCAGATACACGCTCTGACATTTTCCCGGTCTCCGACGAGCATTTGTGGGCCCATTCTCGACCGGGAAAATGTCAGAGATAGTT